>CACYBK010000132.1 GCA_902772635.1 uncultured Lachnospiraceae bacterium
GATAACAAGGCCGATAGCCTTTGCAGCACCTGTTGAGTTGGGAACGATGTTGCAAGCGCCTGCTCTTGAACGGCGAAGGTCGCCCTTCCTCTGAGGTCCGTCGAGGATCATCTGATCGCCTGTGTAAGCGTGGATCGTGCACATGATACCTGACTGGATCGGAGCGAAATCGTTAAGAGCCTTTGTCATCGGAGCAAGGCAGTTTGTTGTACAGGAAGCTGCAGAGATGATCGTGTCATCCTTTGTAAGTGTAGTATGGTTTACATTGTAAACGATAGTAGGAAGATCATTTCCTGCAGGAGCGGAGATAACAACCTTCTTTGCGCCGGCATTGATATGAGCCTGAGCCTTTTCCTTTGAGGTGTAGAAGCCTGAGCACTCAAGAACAACGTCTACTCCGAGCTTTCCCCAAGGGCAGTTGTTTGCATCGGGTTCCTTGTAGATAGTAATGGTCTTTCCCTTTACGGTGATGGTGCCCTTCTCATCATCAGCTGTTACATCATCCTCATGTCCGAGTTCAACATAACGTCCCTGTGAAGTGTCATACTTAAGAAGATGCGCAAGCATCTTGGGGCTTGTAAGATCATTGATCGCTACAATCTCATAACCTTCCGCACCGAACATCTGCCTGAATGCAAGACGGCCAATACGGCCGAACCCATTGATAGCAACTTTTACTGCCATTTTGAAATTCCTCCTAATTCTTGTAATATAAGTTTCCTCCAAGAGAAAGCGTAATTTCTTGTTTTTCCGCCCTCTCAAGACACGATTGTAATTTTAATAAACTTCACTTAATATTTCAAGGAAGATTTATCGTCATTTCAACGAAGAATAGGAAGATGAAATGGATTATTTTGACTGTCATATGCACTCGTCATTTTCAGGGGACTCGGAGACGCCTCCAAAGGAGATGATAGAGGAAGCAAAACGAAGGGGACTTTCCGGCATCTGCTTTACAGACCATCTCGACCTTGACTACAAGCCCTCTCCCCATCTTTTCGACCTTGACCTTGAAAGATACGAGACAACTATCAGGTCGCTCATTAAAGAATATTCAACTCCCGGATTCATTATCCTAAAGGGTCTTGAGCTTGGCTTAAAGCCCACCCTCTCAGCCACGCATAGAAGCATCCTTTCAAAGAACGACTTTGATTTTGTGATAGGTTCAGTGCATGTGATAGACGATATGGATCCTTATTATCCTGAGTACTATGACTTCAAGACTCCTTTGGAAGCGTACGAAAGATATTTTTCCTGCGTTCTTGAAAACCTGAAGGCCTTTCATGACATAGACTCCCTCGGGCATCTCGACTATGTATGCCGCTACGGGATGAGGCATTACGGAAAAAATGAAGGTGCGCTTTCCTTTGATGATCTTTCGGAAAGCATAGAAGTTGTCCTCCAATTCATCATCAAAAACGATATCGCGCTTGAAGTAAACACAGGCTCATTTCGATATGATATGACTGAGCCGAACCCCTCCTATCGGATAGTACAAAGATATCATGAAATGGGCGGAAGGATGCTGACGCTCGGTGCCGATGCGCATGACACAAAGACGATCGCCGATCACTTTGAAGAGGTCGCTGAGCGCCTGAAAGGAATTGGATTCAAGTCTTATCTCGTATATGAAAAGAGACGCCCCGTGGAGCGCCCTCTTTAAGATCATCCTCTTTTCTTGCTGATCTCATACATGAAGATCCCGGCCGCGACTGAAGCATTCAGTGAATCTATATTTCCGCAAAGCGGGATCTTTACCGTGAAATCGCATTTTTTCTTAAGGAGCGCCGAAACTCCCTTCCCCTCATTTCCGATCACGAGGCATACAGGTCCTGAAAGATCAGTCTTTCCAATATCTTCCCCGCACATATCAGCGCAATAGCTCCAGAGTCCTTTTTCTTTGAGTTCCTCCAGAGTCCTTGAAAGGTTTACAACACGCGCAACGGGCGTATATGAAACCGCGCCGGCAGAGGCCTTTACAGCACTTTCCGTAAGTCCTGCGGCATTGTCCTTCGGGATGATGACCCCGTGGGCACCGAAGCAGTTCGCGGATCTTATGATGGCGCCGAGGTTGTGCGGATCTACGATCCCATCAAGCATTATCACAAAGGGAGCTTCATTTTTCTCTTCAGCCCTCTTCAATATATCATCAACTGATGAGTAGCTGTATGCCGCAGCATAGGCGCAGACTCCCTGGTGAGCGGCGTTTTGGGTGATCTCGTCAAGTCTCTCCCTTGATACGAAGTCTACCCTGATACCCTTTTTCCTTGCAAGTGAGACTATCCGCCCGAGAGGGCCCTCTTCATTTTTGTCAAGCACAAAGAGTCGGTCGATCGAGGCACCTGCCGAAAGCGCCTCCCTTACAGGATTACGTCCGTATATGATAGATGAACTGGCACGCATCAATCTTCCTCTTTTCCTTCCATTCCCTTTTCCATGAGATAAAAAAGCCTCTCCTCATCGCCCTTGATATAAAGATATCCGATCAAAGTCTCAAGCCCCGTGGCCTTGAGATAATCCTTTGTCGACGCGTTCTTTGCCATGGTCCTCGGTTTTGAATTCCTTCCCCGCCTGACAAAGTCCATTTCATCATCCGTCAATTCCGCTTCTATCCTGTCAAGAAGCGCTGACTGCGCGGCGGCCTTTTCAAATGAAGAGGAGGTCTTGTGGAGCTTTGCCGGAGAGGTATTTCCCTTTCCTACAACGAGTGTCCGGATCACAAGCTCATAAACCGCATCACCAAGAAATGCTAGCGTCAGCGGCGAATAGGTGCGGATGTCCTTTTCTTCGATATCAAAAAATGAAAGGATGCTCTCATTTGTCATATATCATTCCCTGCGCCACTTCACGCCGTCTTTTGTATCCTCGAGGATAATGCCCTGTCTTTTCAGTTCATCCCTTATCTCGTCCGCTCTCTTGAAATCCTTTGCCTTCCTTGCATCCTGGCGTTCATTGATGAGGGCTTCTATATCATCATCGAGTGAGCCCTTGTTTTCTGTGATATCAATACCAAGGACCTCCGTAAGCTCAAGGAGCGCGTTTCGCATCGCAAAAAGATCGGCACCGCTCGTCTTTTCATCAGCATTCTGGTTAATGAATTTCACAAGCTCAAATATCGTTCCGATCGCTCCCGCGGTATTGAAGTCGTCGTCCATATTGTCGCAGAAGGCCTGCCTGAAACCGTTCAATTTTTCATAGAGCTCGTCCGAGATCTCGGCATCTTCATCCTGACCGATCTTTGATGAATCATAGAGCTCATTAAGGCGCGAGCAGCAGGTGATGATGCGCTGGAGTGACGCCTTGTTTGCTTCCATTATCTCTTTTGAGAAATTAAGGGGTGTCCGGTAATGCGCGCTCAGCATGAAGAAGCGGAGCACCCTGCCCTCGTATTCCTTCAGGATGTCACGGACCGTAAAGAAGTTCCCGAGGGACTTTGACATCTTCTGGTTGTTGATATTCAGGAAGGCGTTGTGCATCCAGTAATGCGCGAAGGGCACGCCGTTTGCGGCCTCAGACTGTGCGATCTCGTTCTCGTGATGCGGGAAGATGAGGTCCTCGCCACCCGCGTGAATATCTATGGTATCTCCGAGATATCTCTTTGACATGCAGGAGCATTCTATATGCCAGCCCGGACGGCCCTCGCACCAGGGCGATTCCCAATAGGGCTCCCCCTCCTTCTTCGGCTTCCAGAGGACGAAGTCAAGCGGATCCTCCTTCTTGTCCTCGCCGTTTACGAGCAGCGACCTGTGTGAATTCGGCTCAAGGTCGTCTATGTTCTTGTGCGAAAGCTCGCCATAGCGAGAGAATTTCCTTATACGATAATAAACCGTCCCGTCATCCGATACATAGGCAAAACCCTTGTCGATCAAGGTCTTTATCATCTCGATCATTGAGGGGATCTCTTCCGTAGCCTTGGGATTTGTGGTGGCGGGCATTATCCCCATCGCTTCCATGTCCTTTTTGCATTCGATGATATAACGTTCTGAGATCTCTGACGCGGTTGAGTTTTCGGCTATCGCCTCTTTGATGATCTTGTCATCGACGTCCGTGAAGTTTGAGACGAAATTTACCTCATAGCCTCTGTACAGGAAATAACGTCTCACAGCATCAAAGACTATCATGGGACGGGCGTTTCCGATGTGGATGAGGTTGTAGACTGTGGGTCCGCAGACATACATCGAGACCTTGCCCTCCGAGATGGGCTTAAACTCGTCTTTTCGTTCAGTTAATGTGTTCAATATCCTGATCATTTCTATCTCCTTTTTACCGGCTCTGTGAAGCCGGGCATGATGCGTTATATATTCCCTCTATAAGGCATACGGCCTGTGCCGCTATCCCTTCTCCCTGCCCTGTGAAGCCGAGACCTTCCTCGGTAGTCGCTTTCACATTGATATCATCTATCGGAAGGAGAAGCGCGTTTGCGATATTTTTTCTCATCTCGTCTATGTAAGGCCGCATCTTCGGTGCCTGTGCGATGATCGTCGAATCCACATTGTTTATGGTATAGCCCTTTTCAAGGAGCAGCCGCCTCACTCTTTTCAGAAGTTCGATCGAGGATATGCCACTGTATCTTTCATCCGAATCCGGAAAATGAAGCCCAATGTCGCCAAGCGCCGCTGCTCCTAGAAGCGCATCCATTATGGCATGCAGGAGCACATCCGCGTCAGAATGCCCGAGCAGCCCCTTTTCGTAAGGTATCTCCACTCCCCCTATTATGAGCTTTCTTCCTTCTGTCAATCTATGGACATCATAGCCTGTTCCTATCCGCATCACTCATCATCCTTTTTCTCGGAGAAGAAGAATTCGACCTTGTCCTTGTTCTTCTCCCGCTTTTCCTTTTCCTTCTTTTTGAGTTCGTCAGGCAGCGTTTCCTCACTTGCGCTTTCCTTCACTATCCGCTCTCCCTTTCCTGCGCCATGCGTCCTGAAGCCGCCGTCGCCTGAAGAGCGCCTCCTTGAGAGGAGGATTATCAAAACGATCACAACCGCGACCGCTGCCGCAATCCCTATTATCACTGGAAGATAGGGCTTGATAAGCTCAAGGGCATTCGGCCTTGTCTTTTCAGCCCCGCCGTTTTCGTATTCGTCAAGAATGCCGTTTCCGTCCTTGTCGCCATCGGTCCCGGTCTTTATCGGGAGAAGTTCTTCGGAAGATGAAGCAGCCTCGGAAGAAGAGCTATCGGCAGCAGGAGTCTCAGGTATCCCCGCTGTCCAATGCTCTATCGGCACTGTCTCTCCGGTCTCTTCATAAGCATCCTCAAATCTCTCCTGCTCCTCTTTAATGACATTTACGGAGGTCATTTTTGAGATGACATTCTGATAGGCCGCATTTGCATCAGCACCGCTTACTACCTCGACCGCGCCGCCTGTCTTTTCGCAGAAGTTCGTAAACTGCGCCGTGGTCTCGGGCGTTGACTGCCTTGATTCAACAAGGACACCGTATATCCTGATATTGTTGTCATAGAAGCCGTTCATGAGTGAAGTTGCGGTCTCCGGCGTCATATCGGAAACATCAACGCCGTCCGTCATGATGACAGCTCGCTTGATCGCCTGCGGCGCGGCTGCGGCGCGCTGCTGGAGAAAGCCTAGTGCTTCATAGAATTTCGTGGTCTGATCATGTGGGAGGATGGTATCAAGAACCTGCAGGGCATTGTCTGCATTGGCCTGATTCCCGCCATTAAATGAAGCGATCTCGGTTACCGCATCCCCGAAGGTAATGACGGACATGGAATCAGAAGCCCCGAGCCTGTGTGATAATTCCCTGATGCCGCTTCGTCCGGACACAAAGGCATCTTCCGGCATTGAGCCTGATATATCTGCAAGTGCCGCATAAAAGGTGCCGTCAGTCGATGCAGACGCGGCTTTTGATATCACCGGATCAAAGAAAAAAGAAAAAGCAAAGACAAAGACAGGCAGGAAAAACAAAGCCCAAAGGCGGTGTTTTCTATTTGTTGTCATAGTTATAACGCTCCTTAAAAACGATCTCCTCATTATTTTGTTACAACATCTGCTTTTTTACAAGTCTTGCAAATCCTTCGCCTTTTTCCATCAGCTCCTGATAAGTCCCCTCTTCCACGATCCTTCCCTTCTCCATCACAACTATCCTGTCAAAGTCTTTGACCGTAGAGAGTCTGTGTGCGACCATCACAACTGTGGAATTTTGATTTCCGATATTTTCGAGAACCTTTTTCTGCGTCACATTATCAAGCGCTGAAGTCGCTTCGTCAAGTATCAAGACCTTTGGATGATCAAGGAGGGCGCGCGCCAAAAGGATACGCTGTCTCTGTCCTCCTGAGAAGCCCCTCGAATTTGATTCTGAGATCTCGGTATAGATCCCAAGCGGAAGTTCTCTTATGTAATCACCGATCACTGCATTATCCAAAGCCTCCCAGATCTTTTTCTCACCGGGATCATCATCATTTCCGAATGCGACATTGTCCGCGATCGTTCCCGGAAAGACGCGGCTGAACTGGAATACTGAGCCTATGCACCTTCGAAGGGACTTTTGGTTCAGTGAGTCTATGGGCTTTCCGTCAAAGCAGACGGTTCCCGAATCCGGCTTTTCAAGACCGATCATTATCTTGAGGAGTGTACTCTTGCCGCAGCCGCTTTCTCCGACGATAGCAAGCTTTTCACCTTTTTTGACCTTTAATGAAACGCCCTTCAGACATCCCATCATGTCGTCTTTGTATGAAAAATGAATATCCGAAAGCTCGATCTCTCCCTGGAGTCTATGAATATATTCGAGCGCCTCTGTCTCCTCGTTCTTTGCGGTGAAGATTGGATAAATGTTTCTGCAGAGGAAACGGGTAAGGAACATATTGTCCATTATTTCCGTAAGACTCCCGACGACCGTCACAATGAGGGCAAACGCAGATATGAAGGAAAGATAATCCTCCGGTGAAAGTCCGTTTTCAAGTGAAGTTCCAAGGAGCGCGATCGTCGTAAAAATGGAAATGCCGGACAATATCACCATCTTGTATTTCAAAAGAAAAGGCTGATTGTAGGTCAATGAAAGCCTTCTTCTATACATATCAGCCCATTTTGAATAAACAAAGACCCCTGCGCCAAGGCTCTTAAGCTTTGATATCCCTCTTACTGCGGAATAAAGGAAGTTCGTATATTCCATATCGAGATCAAGGAGGCGGGTCTCATTTGTCATATGAAGCAGCGAGCTTATCACGGAAAAGAGGATCTTGATAATGATCATGACTAGCGCCGGAACAAAAAGGACCGGCGACATATATCTCATCTCAAAAAGATAAGCAATAGAAAACGAGAGATTCAGCAGCACATCCATGAATACATCGAGGATGATTTCCGACAGTCTCGAGCAGCTGCTGATACGTTTTGAGAGCTTTCCGGAGGATGTCTCCTCAAAGAAGGAATGCGGAAGATGGAGTACCTTTGCCATTACCGCAGACTCCATATCAAGGGAGACACGGAGTTTTGTATGCGCAAGGATCAAAGTCTTCAAGAATGAAAGCAAAGCTCTTGAGATAATAACAGATAGATAAATGATAAGCACCCAGACAAAGAGCATCACGCTATGATCAACTCCGTCTATATATCTCTTGTAGACAATGCTTGTCAACCCAGGGATTATCAGACCAAGAAGCGCTGCTATCGCAGTTGCTGCAAGAAGCTTCATCACATCATAGACTGTCAGCGCTCTCATGACATTTGAGACAAAGGTCCCGATGATACTCTCCTTTTCAATGAGAGGTCTTGAGAAAACATAGCAGTCCTTTTGAAGACGCTTGAGAAACCTTTTTGTGGCAAAGCCGGCAGTCCCATCCGAAGGACAATAGTACCTGTATCCTGCCATTGTCGGCAGCAGAGCGACAGCCTTGCCGTTCTCTTTGAAGGCAAGGATATATTTTGATCTCGTTTTGCATTCTGCTATGAGGTCATCCGAGTCTTCATACAGCATTCCGAGCGGATCGAGCAAAGTATCAAGAAGTCCTTGAAGAGTCAGAAAACCATACAGCCTTTCGGTCTCTATATTGAGGTGTTCTAAGATAAAAAGAACTGCCGACTGGGCATCTTCTATCTCTTCTTCGATCCGGATCCCTCTTTTGTCGCCGAAAAGAGACTCGTCCGCTTCGTGTTCGAGGCGGATATTGTTTTCTTCTCTTTTGTTAAGAATATCTGTAAAAAAAGACATAGGATTTTTCCTTAAGCGATCAAAGTCCTATAAAGACCTTCTTTTTCATAAAGCTCTTCATGAGTTCCGACCTCTACTATCTTTCCTTTTTCCATCACATAGATGCGGTCGCAGTCTACGATCGTCGAAAGGCGGTGCGCGACGATCACGCAGGTCGTCCCCTTTTCCTTTAATGCCTTCATGGCATTGTCCTCTGTCAGGGCATCAAGAGCGGAGGTAAACTCATCAAGAAAGAGAAGGGTCGGCTCATGTGACAGCGCCCTTGCAAGCTCTATCCTCTGGAGTTCTCCTCCGGAGAAATTCCGTCCGTTCTCTTCCATGCGTGAACTGTAACCCTTTCGTTCTCTTGTAATCCTGTCGTGTATCTGGGCATCCCTTGCCGCGAGTACAACTTCTGCTCTGTCAATCGTGCTGTCCCACATCCTGATATTATTGTAGATCGAGTCCTCGAACATGACATTTTCCTGATCCACCGTGGCAACAGAGGATTGAAATATGACATCCGCTATATCTTCCCTTTTCTTTCCGTCATAGAATATCTCACCGGACTCAGGCTTATAAAGATCCGAAAGGACCTTGAGGAGCGTGCTTTTGCCACAGCCGGTCGCACCTACTATCGCGACCATCTCACCGGGCTTTACCTCGATACTAACATTATCGATCGCTAAAGGGTCACCCGGATTGTAACGATAGCAAAGATCCTCAGCCTTGAGACTGCCTCTTAGCTTCTCCGCGCTCTCTTTCTCCTCTTCCTTAAGAGCAGCAGACTCCTCTGCCTCTCTATTTGTAATATCATTTACTCTTTCGATATTGGTCCTCATGGTCTGAAGCTTGTCCACGGAATTGATGCAGTTGGTGATCGAAGTGACCATACTTGAAAGGACTCCCTGAAACAGCGCCATGGTGCCGAGCGTGAAGTTCCCGCGCACAACGAAATAAGCTCCCATGAAAAGCAGGACCGCCTGAAGGAAATTGCCTGAGAGGCCGGTATTCAGATTCGAAAGTGCGCCGAATCTGATCTGGATCTTCTTGCTGTCTTCAAGGCGTCTCAGCGAGGAATGCCACATATTGTAGAAGTTCCTTTCAGCGCCTGTCGACTGGATCGTGTCGATCATATTCATTCCGTTCAAAAGAGAGGAATTCACGCTGTTGTCATATGTCGTCATGCTTCTTGACGCGATCGCGCTTTTGTCCTGTATCTTAAGGCTTATCAAAAGAGATATTATGACTACTATTAGACAAACCAAAGCGATCAGGGCATTGTAGGAAAAAATAGTAATAATATAGATCACACACATGAATACATCGATCACCCTCGGAATGAGCGCTGTCATGATAGAATTGTCAAGCTTGATATTGTTCTCTATCCTGGAAATGATCTCCCAGCCGCTGAAGGTCTCGAAGAATCTGAGCGGCTGGCGGAATATCTTCTTGAAAAGGATACTGCCGGACAACGCGGAATTGCTGCGGCTGGAGCGGTTCAAAGCAAAAACTTTGATGATAGAGAAGAATACATAGACTATCATCAGGATAATGTAAAGGATGAGCATCCAGTATCCCGCCTCAATATCTACAGGATCACGACTCCCTATCGGGCCGTCAAGAACAGCCTTTTGCTGATCGATCATTGCAAGATCAAGAAGAACACATGCTACCGTAAAGACCGCGATCACGATCATGGACTTGATAAGAGGTTTGACTCTGTTTGTAAGCAGTGAAAGCAGTGATGTCCTTCTTCCGCCCGGTTTGAATGAACTGTTTTTCTTGAAGGAGATAGCCGTGCCGGTGAAAAGAATAGAAAGCTTTTTCATCTCAAGCTTGTATTCGCCCCTTGCAGGATCTACGACTGTGACAATATCTCCCTTTATGGATTTGATAAGGGCATAATAGCGCCTTTTCCACTGGATGATGAGAGGCAATTCCTTGTTTTTGAGTTCTTCGATAGTGAGCTTTTCGATCGTTGCATCAAGTCCATAGTGGGCGGCTGCTTTTTCGATCGAATCAGGACTTTGGCCGTTTCGCGAGGAAACGCAGACTTGCCGCATCTCTTCGATCGAAACAAATCGTCCAAAGTAGCCGAGCATCATAGAAAGAGCCGCCGCTCCGTTCTCATTGCTCTGCATCTGTATCACTACCGGAATCTTCATGTCGCTTTCCTTTGCCAACCCCACACATCAGAAAAAGAGAAGGGGAATTTTGAAGCGAACACAAAACCGGCTTTTGCCATCGGCTGTTTTCAAAAGCCTCTTTTTGAAGACATATCCGGTTTTTTTGAAAACGCAGCAAGATCGCCGCCCCCTTCTCTTTTCGAAAGAAAAGTATACATTAGAAAGCCTTGTTTTTCAATATTGGCAAATACTTCGTACAGCTATTCTCTTTCTTGACAATGCATTGATATCAATCAATAATAAGTTACCATAACTTAAAGACACCTTGGAACCGGGGTACTGAAATGAAGACTTGGAGTTCGATCTTTGAAGAACGCGACAGAAACAGGAACTGGGTAAATGACCGTCTATTTGACCTTGACTATCCCATGCTCTATCTCGGTGACGAGATGAACACCTATCATTTCGACTGGGACAAGGCTATAGAAAAAGGGGCGATCGATGATATCCCGCGGATATTGCTTTTGAATCTCAGCTCATTCAGGCTTACCCTTGATGCCCCGGCTCTGCTCATGTTCTATGATGAGCTTCATACAATGAGACCGTCGTGGATCGTAGAGCGTTCATTATGCCCCGCTTCTTCAAATGATCTTGAGATAATGAGACGGGACAATATCCGCCCCTTTTCAGTTGAGAGCAAAATGCCTGCGGAATGCTTTGATGTGATCTGTATGTCAATGAATATCTACTGGAATACCGCAAGCATACCCTGGTATCTGTATGAAAGCCGTATACCTGTTTTTTCAAAGGAGCGTTCAGAAGAAGACCCCATTATAATATTGGGCGGCGCTGCGCTCTACAACCCCGCTCCCATCATGAATTTCTGCGATATCTTCTTTTTCGGGGAAGGCGAGGAGGTACTGCCAGAGCTTCTTTCTTTGATAGTTGAAGGAAAACGAAAGGGTCTTTCAAGAGAAGATATCCTGCTTGAAGCAATAAGGACCTGGGACTGTCTTTATGCTCCCCGGTTTTACGAAGAACGATTTACTGACGAAGGCACTTATGAAGGAACCTGGCCTCTCCGCCCTGATGTACCGAAACAGATATCGTATTACCGTGTGAAGGATCTTGACAGATCCTTTGTCTGCACAAAGCCGCCCTTCAGCTTCGGGTCGCCGGTCATATATAGTTCCTTTCAGGAGATATCAAAAAGCTGTGAAGGAAAATGCAGCTTTTGCGCTCCCTGCTTTGTCACACTTCCCTTCCGTGCCCGCTCAGCGGAGCTTGTAAAAAAATACCGCCGGGAAGCCACCTACTTCTCCGGGAACTATGCCTCCGTCCTGGTTTCCTTCAATTCCGTCTCTCATCCTGAGATCAATCAGATCATTCATGACATCGGAGAGGACTCATTCGGGCCTGTCCGCTCCCTGACCTTCAGGGCCGATACCTATGAGACCAATCCGGAGTACTTCTGCTTCCTCGCTTCCTCCGACAACTCCCGTGCTGTTTTCGGTATTGAGGGCTCTTCTCAAAGACTACGAAATCTGGTATCAAAAAATCTCACTGAGGATCAGATCTTAAGCACCATGCGTGAGATCTGCCGCTTTGGAATTTCAAGTGTGAAATTCATGATGATCAGCAATCTTCCCGGCGAGACACAGAAGGACCTTGATGAGCTCGTTGACCTAGTCAAAAAAGTAATGGCAATATTTGAGCAGGAGACCCTGCCCGGGCTTTCACGCCCGAAGCTTCTGATCTCCTGGACACCACTTACCGTTTATCCCCACTCGCCGCTGCAGTGGGCAGGGATCAACCGCTCTTTTGATGTAGACTATCCCTCCCTGATAGAGGAATTGAAGGCGCTTGGATGCTATGCATCGGAAACCGTCATCACTTCCGATTCGCTCATCCATCAGCTGATGCAGCGCGGCGACAGCCGGCTTCAGGGCTTTTTGCTGAAACTCGCAAAAGAAGGGAAGCTCCGTCATGATGACCCCTATCCGGACGAAGTACTCGATTCCCTTGAAGATTTTCTTTCAAAAAACGATCTTCCGTCGCTTGATGAGTGGTTCAGGGAATTGTCGTATGCGGATCCCCTTCCCTGGGATATCATCAAATCTCCGGCTTCAAAGGAATATCTCTGGAAAAGATTTGAGATGATGAAGTCAGAAAAGCCTGAGAATGATGCTGTCTGTACAAAGGCCTGCAGCGGCTGCGGTGGATGCAATACAGAGGACAATGTGCGCCTCAAAGAAATTTCAACACTTCGTTCGCAGGATGCAAAGATAGATCTGAAGCACATAGCTCCAAAGAAGGATCAAGCTCCGGTTCAGCACGTATTGATGGAATTTGAATACGACCTTCCCCATTCCTTTGTCTTCCCAGGATACTGGAACTGTGAGATACGCCGTGCCTTGAATCTTTCCGGCATCAAATATGATATACATTCTGTAAGCACAACAGGCTCTGATCAATATACAGGTATTTCCGGGGCGGGATTGAACGTGACCTGCATTTCTCTTTTTTCGCGCATCGAGACTGACGAGCTCAAAAGAAGGATCAGTGAGCACGCATTGAATTTCAAGATCCGCTCAATAAAGGAGATAGAGGCGCCGGTAAGGGTTACCTCTGTTTCATATTGCTATCCTCTTCCTGATGGAACAGACGAAGAAAAGCTTTCAAAGCTCGTTATGGAAAGGCTCTCTGAAAAGGAATGGGTACGTTCCTTCTCCGGAGAAACGAAATACTCCGTATGGAAAAGTGATTTCAGGCCATCTGTGACGGAAGCATATGTAAAAGACGGCTATCTTTATTTCACTTCAAAAAGGCAGGATTACGATCCTTTGATGGTACTCTGCTGCCTTATGGATCTGCCGGTCAGTTCAAAGCTTCCCTCTCTTCCCTTCAGAACAGGATTTTCATTTGAAAAGAAGGGACTCCTCGATCTTGCTATGACAAAAGAATTGAGAGAGGCTTTCATAGAAAACCGGAACAAAAAGATCAAATATGATGAATCCGACTTCAACGCGATGAGTTCTTATATATTGGGTCCGAAATGCGTCAGGGACCTTAAGCGGCTTATTGCAAGAGATTTCTTTTTCTCGCCTCCCGTTCATTTTCGCGTACTGAAGGATTTCTCCGGAAGAAAGAGAGATATCTACACCTGGCGGGACACAACGAGATACCTTATGAGCCTGATCTGCTTTGCGACGAGGAGCTTCGATCATATTTTTTCCGACGGCCTATATTCCTTCCGCACCTCAAAAAGCTCAAAGGATTTCCTTCTGAAGTTGAAAAACAATCCGGATATCAGCCGGTATTATATCGTGAAAGCCGACGTATCAAATTATGTAAATTCCATAGTTCCGGAGCTTATCCTGCCGAGGCTCAAAGAGATCTGGGCAGACGATCCTTCCCTTTATGATCTTTTGGAATTCCTTCTTCTGCGCCGCCAGTGCGTAGAAAGAGACGGCTCTGTCGTCTCCTGTGAGCCCGGCGGAATGGGGGGCGTGCCGCTTTCCAACCATTTCATGAATGTCTATCTGATGGAGATGGATGAACATTTCGAGGGCCGCGTCCCGCTCTATTGCAGGTATTCGGACGATATTATAATCTTTGCAAATACGCTTGAAGAGGCCGAAGACCATCTTTCCTATTTCAGGCAGCTTGTGAAAGAAAAGAAGCTTAATTGCAATCAGGAAAAGACCTACCTGATCGAACCCGGCGGAGAGGTGGAGATACTGGGTTGTAAGCTGAAGGACGGGAAAATGGATATTTCCGATCATGCGAAGCGAAAGCTCAAAAGAAAGATCAGGCTTCAGGCAGACAGGCTTATACGTTTAAAGAAGTCAAAAGGCATATCTTCCGAAGAAAGCGGAAGGAAAATGATAGAATTCTGCAACAAGCTCTTTTTCGGGCAGGTTCTGAAAAGTGAGCGTACTTGGGCAAGATGGATCTTCCCGGTCATCTCCGAAACAGACTCGCTGCACGAGCTTGACCTCTATATCCAAAACGCGATCCGCTATGTCATGAGCGGCACCTTAAAGAAAAAACGCTACAATATCCGATACAAAAAGCTGAAGGAGCTCGGTTACAGAAGCCTCGTGCATGCGTATTACCACTTCACGGAGGTGTGAGGTTTACCAGCACCTCATCTGATGAGAACCGGCACTCCTTCGGAAGCCTGATCGCCTGACTTCTTCAATTTACAAAAACCTTTGCTGTCATCATATCGATCACTTTCCTTTCCGCATTAGTATGTATCACGATATAGACCGCAGCCAAGATTGCTGGTATCACAAAAAAATAGCCACTTCAAACGGATTCCTCACATTTTATGAGGCATCTTCCGGGAATATATCACAAAATCAGAACGGCGGGTATCAGCCCCAAAATTCTGGATTTTCACGCTACCTCACATCCACCATTCCGAGAGCTTTTAACTCCTGGTGAAAAGCTCTTCGTCTGTTATATTCTCTCTTGTACCGCACCATCAGCCTGTTCCTGCCTCCGGCCTCTCCCATCGACTCCTTTACCTCACCGAGAGCAGCGATGAATCCGGCACATTCCCCGTAATAATTCCTACGATTTGCCTCCATAATCCCAGCCGTTCTCTGTTCTATCCATTTTTCGATCTTTTTCAACCACTTATCTGCCAATTCTTCAGAAATATCCACAATATCCTTCCAGTTCTCAAATATCTCTAAAAATTTCTCATCATCCGTCTTATTCCATTTTTCATCCGTGCCTTTATAAAACTCCTCATAGCTAAAGGAACAGGCACTCTTTGCCCGTCCCAGCATTCTTTGAAGTCCCGACTGTATACCCAAAAGCGATCCCTGATACAAGAGAAGCAGCATAAACGCTATTCCTTCTTTCATAAAGGTGGATGACCAGCCCAGTGGCTGCTTTATGGACATACCGACCTTTTCCATAGCCTCAAAATCGCTTTCAAAAAACATCATGACACAGTAGCTTTTCTTTTCAATCGAGCTTTGCCTTCCGTCCAGGTAAGAATAATAGCTGTCACTCCCCTTGGCCTTCAATAATGCGTCATATTGCTCATGAATGATGGACAAAACCTCCTCTCGATATTGCCCGGCATTCCTTGGGAGAAATTTGATCCTCATGTAGTTTATTACAGATGTATTTGATCTTAGTGCTTCAATCCAGCACCGTTCTCTCACATCAAACCGACACAACCTGTCGGCGTACTCCGCTGTCTTTAGAGCGACTGCACTCCTGATAACAAGCTCAACCGATATCGCATTCAATGCTTCTTGTCCGATACCAAGCATTTTCTCGTCTTCACCGGCACTGTTCTTCATCTCCAAAAGCTGCAGATACAATTCCGGATGTATATCTGCATATTTCCTTGCATTCTCTAAAAGTGCGAAATCATCCTCCACCATGGACTGCGCCTCGGTAATCAGACGATTTGCGCATTCTCCATTTTGCTTTCCCAGATAGTCGATCCAAAGTGTAAGAAATGCATCAAATTCCGGCAGCTCATGATTCCCCATCTGGAGTACATCCTCGAGACATACACTGTTATATCTGAAACGATAAAAGAGAAAAAAGATTTCTTTTGCTCGTGCGTTAAGTTCGTTTCCCATATAGGTCAGATACAGGCATTCCTTCAGGCAATTCTCTATGCTGCCTGAGAGCAGATCATGCTCGTAAAGCTCATTTAAATCCAATGGCGATCCATCGAAGTCGCTGTAATCCCCTTCTGCCTGTACCTCAATATAACAAAGTACCCCGGCTAATCGGCACCCCGCATCAATCAGATTTCTATCAATACATAAATGAACCAGTTCTATCGCCCTGCTTATTGTTACCAGAAGATGGTCGGGATCAGAAAACAGTATTTCATCTACATCGCTGTTATACCAGTCATCCCACTCCTCATTATACTCACTGTCAAGGCATTTCTCTCCTTCGTTGATCTCTTCCAGTTCGGTGATGACTGATTCAATTTCCGAGACTATCTCCCCCAGACCATCGTCCTTTGGAATTCCCCGCTTCCCATCGTCATCTACTCTATCCGCACATTCAGCCAGCACTGAAAGAAAATCATCCCGTCTTACTTCCGGCAATACCCTCGCTACCTCATGTATAAAAGCCGCAAGCTCATCATGCTCCATGAGAACTGTCAGCTCATCAACCTTTTTTAGAAATTGTGGTAACTTCATCATCCAAATCCCCTATGAAACTCTGTATTATTAGTTAGAAAAGAAAATTAAACTTTTCTACCCATGATGATCTCACCCAATCGACTTAGACTTTACCTCCATGCTCTTTACCACTTCTTTAGTATGCCCCCTTCCAAGGTAGTAACCACCTTTATCCCTCGAATGTTCATTACATTCTATCACGGGAACTGAAGCTTATCTATATCAATTTCTCACTTGACAATCACCTTCTAAAGTAAGCGCTTTATAATCCCCCGGGGAGACATCTAAAGTGAACTACTGTAACATTGAGCCGTTACTGTAGTTCTTTTTTTATGGAGGATCCCCAATGAACAAGCCTAAGTCGATCGAGGAATGGAAAGAGATCATCACTACAGCC
>CACYBK010000133.1 GCA_902772635.1 uncultured Lachnospiraceae bacterium
CATATATTGATATTGAGGTGTCGGGGATTCTCGGCAATGTAAGCTTCAATTTTAAGTCAAAGGGATGTGAATTTGACATTGACAGTATCACAGACAGTCTGCTGTTTCCTGTGGAGCGGAGTGATGACGAAGAGGCAAATTCCATTATAAGAAATCTTGTAAACAAGGTGGTTGGCGACAGAATCTCCATAAGGCATGATAAGGGATTAAATAAGATTTCATTGAATGTCAGGCGATCCTCTTATGCTGCCCTTGTATATACATTGATTGGGTTGGGACTTGGGATACTGGTCGGTATTATCCTGAAACAGGCTTTACCCGTAGATGTGTCCGGTGCGATCTCAGATAATGTTTTTTCGCCGGTGTACACATTGTTTATGAATGCGCTGAAGCTGATAGTAGGTCCTCTGGTATTTTGTTCTGTAGCATCAAGTATCGCTGATTTCGGTGATCTGAAAGAGCTCGGGAGAATTGCGTTAAAGATAGTGGGGATGTACCTGATCACGTCAATAATAGCGTTTTTTGTCGGGCTTGGTACGTACAGCCTGTTCCAGATAGGAGATCCGTCACTCAAAAGTATGGTCAGCAATGCGGCTGCCAGTACTATTGCAGCAGGTGGAAGCGCCCAGTTTTCGATAAAGGATACTATAATTGGGATCATTCCAAACAATATAATTTCACCGTTCCTGGAGTCGAATCTGTTACAGATAATATTCATGGCGGTCGTCATGGGAATAACGGCGGCGGCTATCTCAAAAAGAATGCCGGGGCTTAAGAACGGACTCCTGACCTTGAATAATGCATTCTCTCTGATCACATCAAAGCTCATGCTGCTCATGCCGGTGGTGGTATTCTGCGCAATGGCAAAAATGATGATATCCATGGATTTGAGCAATCTGGGAAGCGTCCTTGTATGGGTTCCCGTGGATTATTTTGGGTCGCTCTTAATGATCTGTGTATATATGATACTTCTTCTGATACTTGCGAGGCTGAACCCGTTTAAGTTTTTAAAGAAGTTTAATAAGGCAATGATAACTGCTTTTACATTATCATCAAGCAATGCCACCCTGCCGACATCCGCAAAGCAGTGTGAGGAGCTCGGTGTCTCAAGCAAGGTTTACTCTTTTTCGCTTCCGCTTGGCGCCACGATAAACATGGATGGTACGGTTGTCACTCTTACGATCACATCGCTGTTTATGGCAAAAATATTCGGGCTTGATATCAATGGGGGAATGTTACTTTCTCTGTTCATCGCAATAATAGTATTGTCAATAGGCTCTCCCGGTGTTCCGAATGGGGCGCTTGTAGGTTTCACGTTGCTTCTGCCGCAGATAGGCGTTCCTGCTGAAGCAGTAAGTATCATAATGGGCCTTTATCCTTTGGTCAGCATGCTGCAGACAGTTGTAAATGTTACCGGAGACGCGACGGTCACGACCATCGTCGCAAAGAATGAAAAATTACTTGATGTGGGAAAATATAATAGCTGACAAAAACAATGCACCTTAGGTGAGAAAGGATTTATTTATGAAAGTCAGAAAGATCAGCATATCAATAAAGCTTGTCATCGGAGTACTTTTGGTATTTCTGCTGTCGGATCTTTGTATAGGTTTTATCGTCTACAACAAGTCAAAAGGACTATTGGAAAACCAGATCAAGGATAATGCCCTAAATATTGCGTCCTGTGCGGCGGCTTCTATAGATCCCGCCCTTTTTGTGTCCGTTGAACCGGGAGACGAAGAGGGTTCTGAAAACTATGAGACTATAAGATCGGCTTTATCGGTCTTTTTTGACAATGCCGGGGTCGAATATGTTTATTCGGTAAAAGCAAGCGATGATGGTGTGGTCTATGTCGTGGATTCCGATCCTGAAGAGCCCGGGCTTCCCGGAGATGAATTCGAATATGATGATGATACTTTTATAGCGCTTTCCGGATCAAAGGCTGTAAACAAAGAACCTTATACGGATAAGTGGGGAACACATATAAGTGCCTATGCACCGATCTTTGATGGAAATACCGTTGTAGGTGCTGCCGTTGTCGACATCAGTATGGATTGGATAAAGGCGCAGACCGCGGCGCTCTTCAAGATGATAATCCTTATCTGTATCATTATTATGGCGATCGGGACGGTGATACTGTTTATCGTAACAAAGATCCTTACACGTAAGCTTAATGTCTTAAACGACAAGATAGTTGAGCTTACAAGGGGTGACGGCGATCTTACGAAAAAGATAGAGTTTAATTCAGGCGATGAGCTTGAGGTGATAGCAAATAATGTAAATGACCTTATAAGCTTCATCCGGAATATGATGGTCAAGATAAAAGAGGATTCCGGAAGACTGAACACCACATCCTCCGATATAGCGGATAACGTAAGGGGAGCAAAAAGTGATGCACTGTCCATCTCAAATACCATGACGGATATGAGCTCAACGATGGAGGAAACCTCGGCATCACTTAATGAGATAAACGAGCTTATGACGGAGATAACAGCATCCTTTGAAGATATCGCTGAAGAGATCGACGGCGGACGTACTTTCTCACATGAAGTAAAGGAGGCCGCTGAAAAGACAGGACAGACTGCGGGTGAAGCAAGAACTGTTACAAAGACCAGAGTCGATGACATGGCGGATTCCGTAAATGACAAGATCGAGAGATCGAAGGCAGTCAGCCGCATCGCCGATCTTACCAAAAATATTATCGCGATCGCAAACCAGACAAACCTTCTTGCGCTTAACGCTTCGATAGAAGCGGCACGCGCAGGTGAAGCGGGCAAGGGTTTTGCGGTTGTCGCTACGGAGATCGGAGAGCTTGCAAGCAATTCCCAGGCAGCCGCTACGGAGATCCAGACGGTTTCGTCGGAGGTCATCTCTTCGGTAGACGAACTTGCAAATGAGGCAAAGGAACTGCTTTCCTTTGTGAACGAGATAACCCTGGAAGGCTTTGATGACCTTGTAAGGATCAGTGACGAATACAAGGGTTCCGCCGAAAAGATCGATGAAATGATGGTACGTTTTTCGGAAGCCTTCGAGCAGATCAGCAAGAACATAGACAGTATCAAGGTGTCCACGGATGCCGTAAATTCGGCGGTTGAAGATGCTGCGAACGGAGTTTCAAAAACAGCGGAAAGATCCATCGAGATGACGAACAATATGAGCAGGATCGATGAAAGTGCGAATTCAAGCAGCGATATAGCGGGAGAGCTCAGTGAAGAGGTTGGAAGGTTTAAACTGGAATAAGTGAATTTGATCCCGAAAGCGAAGCATGATTGACCCGCATACGAACGACGCCCTTCGTTGGCAACTACGCCCCTTGTGGACTTTCACCAAAGACTGACGGCATGCCCGTCATACGTAAAAAAGGAGACAAGGAACCTCCCCCTTGTCTCCCTATATTACAGCCCGTCCCCGGGCTCCACATCAGCTCATCACATTCCAACCGATGCCTTCATCACGA
>CACYBK010000134.1 GCA_902772635.1 uncultured Lachnospiraceae bacterium
ATCCCGGGAAATATTATAAGGTTCTTTTTGCCGCTGCCGAAAGCCGCATAGTACATCTTTGTTCCGCCAAGGGAGACGGCACCGTTTTTTATTTTCCAGGCCATTTGGCTTTCTCCGCGAGTTCTCCTCCCTTTTTGACAATGGAGGAGGTCTTTTCGGCAAGCTTCTGCGGCGCACTCTCCAAAGCGTCCTTTCCTTTTTCAAGGGTTTCTGCCACGCTTTCAAAGACAGAGCCTATCTTGTCGGAGAGTGAGGATTTGTCATTGTCCCTGCTCTTGTTCAGACCCACGCGATCAAGAGCGCCGGTCACCTTGTTTCCTGCGCGCTCCGCCTTTTGGCTCGCGCCGTCAAGGAAGGATGAAACAGGATTGTCGATCGTCGCCTCAACCTCAGAATAGAGGATCTGTCCGCTCTTCTCAAGCTCCTTCAAAAGGTCGTTCGGCGTGCAGTTCGCGGGAAGGACGCCTATATCCACGCAGCCCGAATCCCTCAAAACCTCCGCCACAAAATGCGAGCAGAAATAACGGTCGTCATGCTGTTCCTCATTCGGAAGTGAGAGCAGCCTTTTTACAACAGCCGCCTGCGCATAAGCGTAGCGCTCTTTTTGGGAGAGCATCTCATCGATCCTGTCCGAAAGCTTTTGATAGGCCTCATTTGAAACAGAGACAATGTACCGCGTCATCTCGCGGGGCCTTTTTTTCAAGGAGGTTCTATACTCCTTTTTCATCCCCTTGAAATTGAAGCTGTAATAGAACTCAGCGTCCTCGGAAAGCCCGAGTGAAGCATGCGTGAAGCCTCCGTTGTCGACAAAATATGTCAGATGCGAAAAGAAGGTAAGGTCCCTTGAGAGGCATATTACAATTTTTTTGTCATCAGCCATGGCGATCATTTCCTATGCATTCTTTGCAGAGTAGAGGAAGAGCTGTGTGGCAAGCTCTTTCGGGAAGAATGAAAGGATGTGCGAAAGCTTCTCGTAATCAGGCTCATTCTTCGTTAAGAAATAATAGAGCGAACCTGCAAGCTTGTCGCTGCCCTGTTCCTTCTGCATCAGATAAAGCTTCTTTGCGACCTTTAAGGTTTCGCCATTAAGAAGCGTGGAAGCCTCGGGATATTTGCTTTCAGGTCCGAGCTTTTCAAAAGCTTCCTTGACAAAGTCCTTCATATCCCAGATCTTTGTGTGATCGAGACCGAAGACATCTGCAGTGATCTCCGCGCCCCTGATGAAATAATCCTCCTTCGTGACTCCACGTCCTCTCGCGTACTCGCTGAACATTTTGAACATCCTGAAGCGGTCGATCTTCTGCTTGCTTTTCTTCTTCTTGAGATTGAGACCGATAGCTGCCTCGCCTTCCATGCAGCCCATTGAGAAATAATCCATTGCATTTTCAAATTCCTTCAACCCTTCAGGCTTGAAGTAATAGGTGAAGCCCTTGAATTTTCCGAATGTACGCATTGCGTCACGGTAACCCATCTCAATATTGTAGCGGATCTTCGCGGGATCGAAGGCAAGCACCGGGCCCGTATCCTCACTTGGAGTGATATAGGTGGTGTAAGGCCTCTCAGCGTAATTTTCATGCTGGGGAGTGATATGAAGATCGACTACTATGACATGCTGCGCGCCCATACGGATCGCAAGGTCTATCGGCAGGTTGTCATGATAGCAGCCGTCAATATAATAATCCCCGTCGATCTCATGAAGAGGGAAGATCGGGAAGACCGAGGCTGAAGCCGTGACATAATCCTTCATCTTCCCCTGCGGTATCTGATCCTTTGAAAGCATGAAGGGCTTCCGGTCCTTCATCCTGACTGTCACAAGACCGTAATCAATAGGAGAATTTCGCATCTTGTCTTCTTCGATCCAGGTGTTGATGAAATTTGCAAAGGGCGAATTGTCGACCGCTCCCGCGATCAGACGGTCGTCCGATGCACCTTTTTTCACGCCAAAGCTGAAAAGGCTTGCTATCTTTTTTCCTACGGATGATCCTGTCTTTTCCGTAAGCATATCTGTCATCTTGAGACCGAGCCACATCTCCTCGGTCCTCTCGTAATTTCCGATGCACATCATGGCACCGTTTATCGAGCCTATGGAAGTTCCCGTTACTATTTGGTACTCGATCCCGAGTTCCCGGAAAGCGCGCCAGGCGCCAAGCTCGTATGCGCCTCTTGTGCCGCCTCCGCTTAATACTACTGCTGTTTTCATATTTCACATTCTCCTCTAAATTACACCGGGTTATGATCTGGTTGACTCAAGTCCGATGGCACTAAACTCGCGCTTTACCTTCGGCTCGCGCTCCTTAAGTGCCCCTGTACCGATTTCTCTAACCTCACTTACGTTCGGTAAGAGAAATCAAGATGTAAATGCATGTGCTATCAGTCGGCCGCCGACTGCCAGAATATTTATCAGAACGACAAGCCCGATCCCGATAAAGGAAAAGGCGGGGCTCAGGATGCCAAAGACTCCTATCGCGACCATTATCCCGCCGAAGATCATGTCTGCCATGGAGCCGGGCGCCTGTACGCCAAGATCCGATGTCGTCATGGCCTGACGGTAGATGACCGCTCCGATGATATCGAATACGCCTTCAACCGCGAGCCAGATGAACAGGATGAGGAATACAATGCGGATCGCGTAAATGCCTGCCATGTCAACGCCGCTGAGTCCGGTCACGTCACTGAATATAATGAGAAGTCCGGCACCGAAAGCGACGATGGCGCCGATGAGGGTCCACTTTGTGGCAGTCCCGGTCTTCCTCCTCTTTCGCCATGTCAATATCTGCGAGAGACCGTAGACCAGGATCACGATACCGCATACATAATAAAGTATCGCGGGGATGAAGAAGGAAATTATCCCAAAGACTATGATCGCGATACCCAGGATGAACATAAACAATCTTTTCATATCGAACCTCCAAACCCTGAGCATTAAAAGTTCCTATAAATTGAAAGGATAATTGTTTTCCAAATTTCCGTCAAGATGGCTCAAACAGTGATCTTTGTCAGCATTTTGTCAGTCTTATTTGCTATCTTAAAAAGACAATCTTTATCAATGAAAATGGATTGGTGAAGAAATACACAATTAAAGGAGGAAAAGAATGCAGGCAGTATTTTCGAAAGTCAAGCTCAGCGGAAAAAGCATTGCCGGGCTTGTGATTTTCGTACTGATCGCATCGGTCGCCCAGATGATGATCCCGACGCTTCTGGCGGGAATGATCGACACCGGTGTG
>CACYBK010000135.1 GCA_902772635.1 uncultured Lachnospiraceae bacterium
ATTAAGGTTACCTTTTTCCAGCAAATGATGCAGAAAATATATCAAAACATTATTATTTTTCACTTGACATCACACCGCTGGACTTTTGTCGAAGTCCTTTTACCTTTTCACTGCGCCGGAGGAATCGCCGCCCATGAGGGCGATGACCTCATCCTTTGTCACCATATTGAAATCGCCTGATATAGTGTGCTTCAGACAGCCGGCGGCGGAAGCGAAGTCGATCTTGTCCTGAGGCGTGAAGCCCAGAAGCTCCGCGGCTATGAAGCCTCCGCAGAAGGCGTCTCCGCAGCCCACCGTATCGATGACATCAACATCATATTTTTTTCCGAAGTGAAAGTCAACGCTGTCAAGAAGCATTGAATCCCAAAGTGCTTTTGTGGCGGAAAGGGAGCGGCGGCGCATGACGCAGACCTCGTCAAAATCGAATCTCTCTTTAAGGGCCGTGCAGACCGATCTGAAGTTCCAGAGGTCGGGCTTTCCTTCAGGTATCTCTTTGTCTTCGGGATACATCGCAAATATTTCGGCATCGTCGTCCGAGGTGATGCAGACATCGGCATAATGGCAGAGCTCATCCATGGACTTTCCGGCCTCTTCAAGCGTCCACATGCGGCTTCTGTAATTCAGGTCCACGGAGATCCTTACATTGTGTTTCTTTGCTTCCTTAAGCGCACGAAGTGACACATCACGGGCATTTTTCGAGAGAGCTGGAGTGATCCCGGAGAAATGGAACCAGTCAACGCCGTCAAAGATTTTGTCCCAGTCAAAGTCATCGGGATCGGCCTCGGCGATAGATGAGTTCTCGCGGTCATATATTATCTTTGAAGGACGGAGCCCGGCTCCCCTTTCAAAATAATAAGTGCCTATACGCTTTCCGCCCCGTGCGATATTTTCGGTTTCGATCCCGAGTCGTTTCAGGGAATTGATGGCCGCCTGTCCGACCTCGTTGTCGGGAAGCTTTGTCACATATGAAGCGTCTATGCCGTAATTCTCGGCCGATACCGCGACATTTGCCTCGGCTCCTCCAAAGGCTACCTCATAGGTGTCGGCCTGGAGGAAACGGTCGTGTCCGGGGGGAGTGAAGCGAAGGAGAAGTTCTCCCATGGTTATCAATTTCTTTTTCATAGGTCCTCCTTGAATAAAGAAAAAAGGGGACAGTCCCCCCGTCAAACGGGAGGGCCATCCCCCATGCTTTTTTTGTTATCTCTGGACTCTTGCGCCGGCTCCGCCCATGATGGCTTCGACTTCGCTCTTGTCAGCCATGGTGGTATCACCGGGAGTGGTCATTGCAAGCGCGCCGTGAGCTGCGCCGTAGTTTACGGCCTTCTCCGGATCGCCTGTCGCCATAAGCCCGTATACAAGACCTGAAGCGAAGGAGTCGCCGCCGCCTACGCGGTCCATGATCTCAAGCCCGTCGTACTGAGCTGCCTTGTAGATCTCGCCGTCAGCGTAGCAGAGCGCAGACCAGTCATTGTTTGTAGCGGTGTGGACGGTACGAAGGGTGGTAGCGATGACCTTGAAGTTCGGATAAGCCGCTGCCGCATTCTTCATCATTGCCTTGTAGCCGTCAACGTTCAGCTTTTTCAGGTCAGAGCCCTGGCCTTCGATCTCGAGTCCGAGGCAGGCCGTGAAGTCTTCCTCGTTTCCGATCATGACATCGATATAGGGAGCGATCTCCTTGTTTACTTCCCTTGCCTTGTCAAGGCCGCCGATAGCGGACCACATAGAAGGACGGTAATTGAGATCGTAGGAGACGATAGTGCCGTATTTCTTTGCCGTCTTGATGGCAGCGATGACGGTCTCGCAGGACTGCTCTGAAAGAGCAGCATAGATGCCGCCGGTGTGGAGCCATCTGACGCCCTGCTTTCCGAAGATTTCCTCAAAATCAAAGTCCTCGGGAGTAGCCTGTGATATAGCGGTATTGGCGCGGTCGGAGCATCCCTTTGCGCCGCGGATGCCGTAGCCTCTCTCCGTGAAATTGATACCGTTCCTGCAGACGCGTCCGATGCCGTCTGTCTTTTTCATGAAGATGAAGTCAGTTGCAACGCCGCCCTGCTCGATGAAGTCCACCATGAGCTTTCCTACTTCATTGTCTGCAAATGCGGTAATGACAGCGGTGTCCATGCCGAAGCACTTGTGAAGTCCACGGATAACATTGTATTCTCCGCCGCCCTCCCAGGCTCTGAAGGAGCGTGCTGTCCTGATCCTGCCTTCGCCGGGATCGAGACGGAGCATTACCTCTCCAAGGGAGGCTGCGTCATATTTGTAGGTGCCTTCTTTTTTGAGATTGAGATCCATTATCTTCATCCTCCTTCATCACTTGTGGTACTGCTTTACGATATCAGCGGCTTCCTTCGACATCTTCTCGATCTCCGCGAAGTTGCCGGCAGCAACGAGATCCTTCTTCACCATCCAGGTGCCGCCGCAGCAGACGATCTTGTCGTATGCGAGATATTCAGCGAGGTTCTTTGCGCTGACGCCGCCCGTGGGCATGTATTTCACATTTGTATAAGGACCTGCGAGAGCTTTGATCATGGGAAGGCCGCCGTTTGCCTCAGCCGGGAAGAATTTCACGAAGGTAAGGCCAAGATCGAGAGCTGCCTCTATCTCAGTAGCGGTAGCGATCCCGGGGCTCATCGGATAGCCCTTGTCAAGGACATGCTTTACGACCTTCGGATTGAGACCGGGAGCTACTATGAATTCCGCGCCCGCGTCGATAGCGCGGTCAGCCTGCTCAGTGGTAAGGACTGTGCCTGCGCCTACGAGCATATCGGGGAATTCCTTCTTGAGGGTCTTTATGGTATCAACCGCAGCCGCTGTCCTGAAAGTAACCTCAGCAGCGGGAAGGCCGCCCTTCATAAGGGCATCCCCGAGGGGGGCAGCATCCTTTGCGTCATCAAGTGCGATAACCGGGATCACGCCGATCTTGTAAAATCTCTCTTCAAGGTCTTTTGTAGTCATCTGTTTTCCTCCTTCATAAAATTTGTTTATATCTAAGTTCTTTAAAGTACAACACCGTCTTTCAGTATCGATATTTCTCTGAAGCCCTGTTCTTCAGCTTTTGTGAGTTTTCCGGAAGCGACCTCCATCACGTAGTCGAGAAGTCTTTCACCTGCCTCGGCTACCGTTTCCTTTCCTTCAGCTATGCCGCCGCAATTGAAATCTATCCACGCATGCTTCTTTTCAAACAGTGCTGTATTTGTGGAAAGCTTCACTGTGGGAGCCGGAGCGCCGAAGGGGGTTCCGCGCCCTGTAGTGAAGAGGATAATGTGGGCGCCCGCCGCAGTAAGATTCGTCGCGGAAACGAGATCATTGCCGGGACCGGAGAGAAGGTTAAGACCCTTCTTCTCAACGGGGCAGGCATATTCCTTCACATCGACTATCTGTGCCGTTCCGCCCTTCTGGACGCAGCCTAAGGACTTGTCCTCGAGGGTCGTGATCCCTCCGGCCTTGTTGCCGGGTGAGGGATTCTCGTATACCACCTGATTGTGTGATGTGAAATAATGTTTGAAATTGTTTGCCATGTCAGCTGCTTTTTTGAAAACGCTCTCATCAAGAGCCCTGTCAAAGAGCGCCTTCTCCGCACCGAACATTTCGGGAACCTCTGTGAGTATCGTAGTCCCGCCAAGTCCGATGAGACGGTCTGAGAAGCTGCCGACTGTAGGATTCGCAGTGATGCCGGAAAGTCCGTCCGATCCGCCGCACTTCATTCCTATGACAAGCTCCGAGGCGGGAAGAGTCTTTCTCTCAAATTTCCCTGCGTATGATGACAGCTCTTCAAGGAGCTTTCTGGCGTCAGAAAATTCGTCCTCTGATTCCTGACATACAAGGAACTTCACACGGTCGGAATTCCATGAGCCAAGGGCTTCCTGGAACATTGAAAGAGTGAGATTCTCGCAGCCAAGGGCAAGCACCAGCACAGCACCGGCATTCGGATGATTTACAAGACCTGTCAGCACCCTTTTTGTTGTTGCAAGGTCATCGCCCATCTGGGAGCAGCCGAAGGGGTGGGGGAAGGTGTAAAGTCCTGTTACCGTGCCCTTCACAAGGTCCTGATTGTCTTTTACCATTTTTTCCGCGACAGAATTCACGCAGCCGACTGTTGGAATGATCCAGATGTCGTTTCGTACAGCGGCGCGTCCGTCCTCGCGGACAAAGCCCTCGAAGGTCCGGTCATTTGTCTTGATATCGGGATAGGTCTTGTGATCATAGGTATAATCACTTTCCTCCGAGAGATTCGTTTTGGCATTGTGGGTATGTACCCATTTTCCGGCCTTGATATCCTCTTTTGCGCTTGCGATCGGGAAGCCGTATTTGATGATGTTCTCGCCGGCTTTGATATCAAAGAGAGAAATCTTGTGACCTCTTTGTATATCATCAAGCGCAGTGACATCAATACCGGATACGGAAAGGCTTTCGCCCTCCTTTATGTCATCAAGTGCAACAGCTACATTATCATTTTCATTTATCCGAAGAAGTTTCATTTCAGACCTCTTTCGTTTGTTAAGCGATGACTTCCTTCATCGCGTCATAGATACCCTTTGAGTCGATCTCGTGAAGATACTTCTTGACTTCATCCGAGAAGCCGGCAAGGTTCTTGAGAGAGTCATCAAAGAAGGCTTCATTATTGATGACAGCGTCAGCGAGAGTGTCAAGATCGTCATCCTTGTGGTCATAGTAGAAGTCGAGAACGAAATCATCATCCTTGATCTCGTAAGCGTCGCCGTTCGGGCGCTTTGCTTTAAGGCAGCCTTCGCCCTTTTCGGTCCCGTTGTGATAGAACATGATATAAGCCGCAAATGAGAAAGCGAGGCAGGGCGCGATGGCACCGTCCTTCCTCTTTGCATATTCAAGGAGAGAGGGCATACAGCGGGCCTTCCACTTTGATGTGGAATTCAGCGATATCGAAAGCAGCAGATGGTCAACGAAAGGATTGTTGAAACGGCTTGTGACATCAGACGCAAACTGCATGAGATCATCCTTCGGAAGGTCGAGTGTAGGTATTACCTCATCATAAAGTGTCTTGTTCATGAAGCCGTGGATCACTTCATCATTCATGCAGTCGCGGACTATATTCTGTCCCGAAAGATAAGCTGCCATGATGAAGGAGGTGTGAGCACCGTTTAAGATACGGACTTTTCTCTGCTTATAGGGCTTCACATCCGGAACAACGATAATGGGAAGGCCGGCTTTCTCTACGGGGAATTCGTCCTTGATAGAGTCGGGACCTTCGATGACCCAGAAGCCGAAGACCTCTCCGACGTCAAGGAGGTTGTCCTTGTATCCAAGCTCCTCGCAAAGAGCGTCAGCTTCATTTCTCGGATAGCCCGGAACGATCCTGTCAACGAGGGTGGAGCAGAAGATATTCTCTTTTTCAACCCAGTTCTTGAATTCATCTTCAAGTCCCCAGAGTTCGATATACTTCTCGACGCACTTCTTCAATTCCGCGCCGTTGTTGTCGATGAGCTCGCAGGAAAGGATAATGAAGCCTGGAAGAGAGTTCTTGAACCTTCTGTAGAGGAAGGCTGTGAGCTTTCCGGGGAAGGAAGAAGGCGGCGCGTCATCCTTTTTGCAGGAAGGATCAAAGGCGATACCTGCCTCCGTGGTATTTGAAACTATGAAGCGAAGATCCTTGTTGTCAGCGCAGGACATAAGGGCTTCAAAATCCTCATAAGGATTGAGACAGCGGGAGATACAGGAGATCACTCTTCTTCTGTCCACCTTCTGACCATTTTCAGAGCCTCTGAGGAAGAGTGTGTAGAGGCCCTGCTGGTCATTTATCATGGGAGCGAGTCCCTGTCCGATAGGCTGTGTTACGACAACCTTTGAATCAAAGCCTGCCTTTTCATTCAGCAGGTCGATAAA
>CACYBK010000136.1 GCA_902772635.1 uncultured Lachnospiraceae bacterium
CGGTGGCATCGCTGACCGAAAACAACGCAGCAGCAAGTAATTCTGGCAAGCAGAAAGTGTATAGCTAATTGTAAAGTGCCACACTAGGAGCCGGCTGCCGTTTTGAGTCGCGAAGCGGCGAGTTACGGTAGCGGCATCCGACCGGAACGAGTCAGAAATAAACTACCTTTGTCAGAGGAGAAAGACACTTGATCCAGGAAACAGAAAAGATCCCGATGGACCGGGAGGAAAAGAAGACCTACGATTTTGAGAGAATAGAAGCTCTCATCGAAGAAGGCGGCGGACTCGTAAAGACCGGAGATATCCTTGCGCTGGGAATAGATTACAGGAGAATCCTCAAATTTACCGAGGAAGGGCTGCTTCATCGTGTGAAGAGTGGCTATTATTCTCTCGGCCGGGGGGGATATTCCGAGGTAGAAATGCTGAGTGCCATGTTTCCGGACGGGGTGTTGACTCTGGAGGCGGGGCTTTACGCGCAGGGTTATCTTTCCGTAAAGCCGTCACACTGGTGTATTGCGATAAGCAAAAACACATCAAAATCGAGGTTTGCGATAGATTATCCCGTGCTTGTCCCTTATTATTCAACAGACGAAGTTTTAAGTCTAGGCGTTGAGGAAAAGACATTCGACGGTGTCTCGATGAAGGTCTACACCATTGACCGCCTCATCTGCGATGTCCTGAAATATGAGGAAAGGATGGAGCACGAGGATTTCAGAAAGGCGGTCCTTGCCTATATAGCCGACCGGAAAAAGGATGTGGAGAAGTTGACGAGCTATGCCGAAAAGAGGAAGGTTTCAAGGAAGGTCAAGGACATGATAGGGGTGTGGCTCTGAATGCAGGACAGTAATGATCTTGAAAAACTCCTTCAGGGGAGGGTGACTGAAAGCATGATACTCAGGGTCGGAAGGTCGAAATTCGGCAGAAATCTCTGGCTTTTGTCCTACCCCGGGAAGATCCAAAAGAGCCTTTCATATGTCTACCGGCCGGATGAAAAGATAATGGAACGCGACGGCTTTGTGCCCGGCCAGTCCTTTTCCGCGCCCGGCTTTGTGGAGGCCTTTCTTTCCTATGTCAAGCTGATCATGGCTCCGGATTTCATCCTTGATGAAAAGAAGGTGGAAGCGTCGAAAAAGCATATCCGGATCGAGGCAGAGGTGCTTGAGGACGGCGTCACCATGCCTTTGATATTGAATTATTCCGAGAATAATGAAGAGATCGCCCCAGAAAAGATAAGCTTTGAACCGAAAACGATTTCGGAACCTGCGGCGGATATTTTTATCTATCCTGCTGAAAGAAGAGCAGCCCGGATCATGGCGGGTGTGCTGAAGAGTCTTGAATATACGAACGATTTCGGTCAGTTTGCGGAGCTCTATGATATTGCCTCGAATGTTCCCTGTGACGGGACGCTGCTATTCGTCAGTATGGAAAAGGCGCTTAAGGAAAGAGAGGTAATTCTCACTCCGGGCCGGAGAGCATGTTTTGACACATTCTCTGCCGACAGGAAGATGAAAAAGCGCTGGGAGCAGTACAAAAAAAGAAATGAGCTTTTCATAGGATGGAAAGATCTTTTGAATGGACTCAAGGCCTTTTTTGATCCCATATTTGAGGTGATGTCTTCGGAGGAGGAAGGAAAGAGTTTCTTCGGAGACTGGATACCGGAGCTTGGGAGGTACCTTGATGCCTGAGGAGGGAAGGTGGCTTGACCTTGAGCTTGAGGCTTATTCAGACAAAAATATTTGTCCCATGCACATGCCAGGACACAAACGAAAGTCTCAGATCGAATTTCAAAGGACACCCTTTTTCTATGATATCACAGAGATCGAAGGCTTTGACAACCTCCATCGTCCCGTTGGTCTCATAAAGGAACTCGAGGAGAGGATCAAGGAGCTGTACAAAGTCAGGGCAGCAGTCCTGACAGTGGGAGGATCCACAGTCGGAGTCTTGTCGTCGATCTGCGCCATGGCAGGTCCGAATACGGGCGCAGTGATCGCAAGGAATTGTCACGCGTCGGTCTATCACGCACTGCTGCTTCATGGGATCAATGTAGAATATGTGATCCCAAAACCGGACGGGTCGATCAGTCCTGAATCGGTAAGGGCGGCACTTTATTCGCTTCTGAAAAAAAGACTCTCGCCTTCTCTCGTCGTCATCACAAGCCCGACCTATGAGGGAGTGATGAGCGATACTTCGGAAATTGCTGCAATAGCGCATTCTTTGGGAGCCAGGCTTTTCGTTGACAGCGCTCACGGGGCGCATTTACTTGGTTTTGAAAACGACTTTTTCCCTGAAAGCCCGGCAAAAGCAGGGGCAGATGCCGCTGTGGTCTCATTTCATAAGACCCTGCCGGCGCTTACGATGACATCGGCGATCCTTTTGAATGACGAAGGGCTTCTCCCGAAGATCAGAGATTTTTTGGATATATTCGAGACCAGCTCACCCTCTTATCTTCTGATGGCTTCCGTCTCAAAGATGACCAGGCTTCTTCTTTCGGAAGGGGAGGCTTTGATGAGGGCTTACAGGGAGAGGCTGGAGCAGTTTTATCAAATTGTCAGACAATTTAGTGATCCGGGGGTTATGTCGTTTGAAAGCCGTGACCCCGGAAAAATTGTGATTATCTCAGACAAAGACGTCGCAGGCAGTCTCAGAGACCGATTCGGGATCGAACTTGAGATGACAGCGGAGGGTTATTCACTCGCCATGACCTCTCTCTGCGACAGCGATGAGGATTTAAACAGGCTGGCAGAGGCGCTTGAAGAGTTAAATAATGACAATGGATCACGAGGTGATTCGGCAAGTGTGACAAAAAATCCTGTCTTTTTCTCAAAAGCGACACTTCCGAAACAGGCTTGCGACATCCGCACCGCGTATTATTCTAAAAAAGAGGAGCTGTCTCTCAAGGAGGCGGAGGGCAGAGTGGCATCCGACTTCGTATTTGATTTTCCACCCGGTATCCCCTTCCTTGTTCCGGGGGAGATCGTTGAGGGACCGTTCAGAGATCCGGGGCGGATGATAAAGGTGGTTAAGGACAAAACGACATGACTTGTATTTTTTGTGTTATAGGAAAAAGCTCTACAGGAAAGGATACGGTCTTTGATCTTCTCCTTTCGGACAAAACGCTTTCCCTTCAAAAGATAGTCACATATACCACCCGGCCGATAAGAGCCGGGGAGGAGGACGCTCGTGAATACTTCTTTGTTGACGAAGAGGAAGAAGAGCGTCTGTCGAAGGAAGGAAAGATAATAGAAAAGCGAAGCTACGACACGGTTTATGGAAAATGGGATTATTTTACGGTGGATGACGGGCAGATCGTACTTTCTGAAAGCGCGGACAAAAGCTACATCGTGATCGCGACGCTTGAATCCTTCACAAAGCTCAAGGCTTTCTACAAAAATGCGCTCGTGGTGCCGATATATATCTATGTAGAGGATGGAATCAGGCTCCAAAGGGCTCTCGATCGCGAAAAAGCACAGAAGGTGCATAGATACGACGAGATGTGCAGGCGTTATCTCGGGGATATGAAGGACTTCTCCGACGAGAAGCTTGTGGAGTGCGGGATTGACCATTGTTTTGAAAACGAGGATTCACAAAGGACTGCTGACGAGATAGCTTCATATATCAGGTCGGTCCAAAGGGGCGCTTGAATGGATAATAATATCAGAGTAAATAATGTAGAAAATGTGAATCAGCCTGCTGCCACCGAAAAGACAAGGGCGAGCGGCGACGACTTCAAGTTCACCCTGCAGTCCCGGATTGAGGATGTGGAGCTGAAGGACCGTCTTTCCTCAATGATGGAATCCATCGAAAAGCAGGGCAAGAAGATCGCCGAGCACATGGACATCCGCGACCTGAAGCAGTACCGCGCCTCGGTAAAGGAGTTCATAAACGAGATCGTGAACCGCTCACACAAGTTCTCGAGGGAGAATTTCCTTGATCGGCGCGGGCGCCACAGAGTTTACGGGATGATAAGGCTCGTAGACAAGAATCTTGACGATCTTGCCACAGAGCTTGTAAAGGACGAAAAGGATCATATAGCCATACTCGGACATGTCGATGAGATCCGGGGGCTTTTGATAGACATTTCGACATGAGATTTTCCGGAATAATCGGGCAGGATGCCGTAAAAAACCACCTGATCAGCGCTGTGAGATCAGGAAAGATAAGGTCGGCTTATATCTTCGACGGTGAAGAGGGCTCTGGGAAGATGATGGTGGCAAAGGCCTTCGCCTCCTATATCCTTTGCGAAAACGGGCCTTATTCCGGTGCGCCCGGGAACGAAAACGTTTTCGATTCCTGCGGGGAATGTCCTTCATGCAAGAGGATAATGCATGACAATTCCCCGGATGTCATCTATGTGACCCATGAAAAGACCGTGGTTTCTGTCGATGACATCAGGGAGCAGCTTTCCGACACGATAAGCACACGCCCTTATATATCAAAGAAAAAGATATATATAGTAGATGACGCGGAAAAGATGAACAACCAGGCACAGAACGCACTTTTGAAGACGCTGGAGGAGCCGCCGGACTATGCTGTCATTATCCTCCTTTCAAAGAACGCCTGGTCCTTCCTTCCCACGGTGCTTTCGCGCTGTGTGAAGCTTTCGATGAAGCCCCTCCTTATGGAGGAGGTGCAGGCTTATCTCATGAAAAACAAGGCCCTCCCCGACTATATGGCAAGGCTGTTTGCGATGTTTTCCCAGGGCAATCTCGGAAAGGCGATTGCTGCGGCGTCCGATGAGGGCTTCATTGAAAGGAGAGGCACTGTTGTTGAGCTGATGCGCTCTATAAAGGGGAAGCCACTGTACGAGTACTCGAAAAAGGCGGCAGAGCTTTCCTCTGACAAGGAAGGCCTTCAGCAGTTTTTTGATCTCCTTTTGCTTTGGTACAGGGATGTGTTATTATATAAAAGCTGCCTCGACGAAAGCCGTCTCTGCTTTCGGGACGAGAGCTTTACGATAAGGCAGCAGGCGAAGGACCTGAGTTATCAGAAGATAAACGCTATCTTCGACGCGATAGACGAGGCAAGGATGAAGATCGATTTCAATGTCAGAGCGGACGTGACTCTGACTGAGCTGTTTTCAATCTGCAGTACATGACTTAAGGAAAGAAAAAGTGGACAAGATAAAAGATAATGGCCTTGGATCCGTAGAGGATCTGATGCGCCTCGACGGGGCGTATGAAGGCGAGGAATATATGAAAGAAGAGGACGAAGACGAATCTCTCACTTTAGAGGAACTTGATCGGCTCGACAGCGACACCCAAGTGAGCGAAGAAACTTCGGATGAAGAAAATGCGCCTTCCACACCGGAAAGCACTGAAACAGTCAAGGTCGTGAGCATCGCATTTCGAAACGAGGGTAAGCGGCTCATACTCTGTCCCGAGGGCATGAATCTTCGGACCGGTGACAATGTGATAGTTGAGACCGCGCGCGGTCTTTCGCTTGGTTCAGTCGCCATGCCCCCTGTGGATTTCCCCTCTTCAAAGGTACAGTCAAGAGATGACACCATAATACGTGTCGCCTCGGACATCGACATGGACCAGGAGGCCGAAAACAGGATGAATGAGCGCGAGGCCTTTTTGATATGCAGGCAGAAGATAAGCGATCACGGCCTTTTGATGAATCTCGTCCAGTCGGAATATACCTTTGACAGGAGCAAGCTGCTCTTTTATTTCACCGCCGACGGAAGGGTGGATTTCAGGGAGCTTTTAAAGGACCTGGCCTCAACCTTCCATACGAGGATAGAGCTTCGACAGATCGGTGTTCGCGACGAGACAAAGGTGCTGGGCGGAATAGGCGTCTGCGGACGGGAGGTCTGCTGCAGGACTTACCTCAAGACCTTCGCTCCGGTTTCCGTAAAGATGGCGAAGGAGCAGAATCTCTCCCTTAATCCGACAAAGATCAGCGGTATCTGCGGAAGGCTGATGTGCTGTCTCAAGAACGAAGAAGAGACCTATGAATATCTGAACCGAGCCATGCCGCGTCTTGGCTCAAAGGTAATGACAAAGGACGGCGAAATAGGCGTCGTAAGGAATATCGACATTCTGAAACAGAAGGCTTCAGTGCTTTTCGAGGAAGAAGATGAGCGTGAGATGCGTGTTTATGATGTTTCAGATCTAAAGATCCGGTCCCACCGCGGAAAGAAGGACGAGGAAGGGGAAACTGACGACGAAAAAGCCTTCCCGGACGAGGAATTCGAGATCCCTGATGTTGAAACCGACAGGGAAAGCAAGGATGTAACACATGAAAAGCCTCAGAACGACAGAGGCGAAAAGAGGAACAGAGGAAGGAAGTTCAATAAAGGCGGCGGAGGGCGGCACTTTGGACGGAATAATAAAGACCGGCGAGAGGGTGGACGACCTTCAGAGGAACGGCCTTCAGATAATACAGGACGAAAGTGAATTCTGCTTCGGCATGGACGCGGTCCTGCTCTCGGGCTTCGTGTCCGTAAAACCGGGCGAGCGGGTCATAGATCTTGGAACAGGAAACGGCATCCTGCCCTTGCTTCTTTCAGCAAAGACAGAGGCCTCTCAAATTACGGGACTTGAGCTTGATGAAACGACCTGTGATATGGCCGTTCGGAGCGTGAAGCTCAACGGTCTTGAAGAAAAGATAAATATAGACTGCGGTGATATAAGGAGCGCTTCGGAAAAGTACGGAGCCTCCTCTTTTGATGTTGTGGTCTCAAATCCCCCGTACATGACAGCAGGGCACGGACTTACCAATCCGGACCCGAGAAAGGCCATCGCCCGGCATGAGGTCAAGTGTACGCTCGAGGAACTGATCCGTGAAACGACAAGATTACTTGTCTCAAATGGGAGATGTTACTTTGTTCATCGTCCTTTTCGTCTCGTAGATCTCTTTGCCCTGATGAGAAAATACAAACTCGAGCCAAAGACCATGCGGCTCGTCCATCCTTTTTCGGATGCTGAACCCAATATGGTCCTTGTCGAAGGGATCAGAAATTCAAAGCCGAGACTTACGGTTCTGCCTCCCCTGATAGTCTACAAGGAAAAAGGAATTTACACCGAAGAGATCAGGGAGATCTATTCTTTTTAAAAGGAAAATAATATGTCCGGGACACTATATCTTGTCGCAACTCCGATTGGAAATCTTGAAGATATGTCTTTTCGTGCTGTAAGGACACTCAAAGAAGTGGACCTTATCGCCTGCGAGGATACACGCACCTCGCGTACTTTGCTTTCGCATTTCGAGATCAAAACTCCCGTCACGAGCTATCACGAGTTCAACAAATTTGAAAAAGCGGATGAGCTCCTGGATGCTTTGTCCTCAGGAAAAAACATAGCCCTGATCACGGATGCAGGCACACCCGGGATATCCGATCCCGGAGAGGAGCTGGTGGCTATGGCATTTGAGCGGGGGCTCGAGGTGATTCCCATACCCGGTGCGTGTGCTTTTGTCAATGCGGCAATCTCTTCTGCCCAGTCGGTCCGCCGTATCGCCTTTGAGGCCTTTCTCCCGAAGGACAAAAAGGAAAGACAAAGGATAATGTCTGAACTCAAAGATGAGACAAGAACTATTGTTATTTATGAGGCCCCGCACCATCTGAAGAAAACACTCACAGAGCTTTCCGAGGTCCTCGGCGGCAGCAGGAGTCTGACTCTCGTCCGCGAGCTTACGAAGAAATTCGAGGAAAAAAGAAAGACTACATTCGATGAGGCATTATCTTTTTTTGAAGAAAATGACCCCCGGGGCGAATATGTCCTCGTGATCGAAGGGAAGTCGAAGGAAGAGCAACGGGCCGAGCAGACGGAGCAGTTTTCAGATCTCTCTATCGAAGAGCACGTTTTACATTATATTAATGAAGAAGGAATGGACAAAAAAAGTGCAATGAAGGCGGCGGCAAAGGACCGCGGGGTTTCGAAGCGCGATATATATGCCGCGCTTAACAAATAGAGCAAACTAACTCTTGTCTAAATCCGCGCGGTGATTTATACTATGTCAGGTCTTTTTATTGGCATATTATTACAAAAAGAGAGGTAAAATAATGGCTACAGTTGATCTTACACAGTATGGCATCAATGACGCGACAGAAGTTATCTACAATCCCGGTTATGATTTCCTTTATGAAGAGGAGACAAAGCCCGAGCTTACAGGCTTTGACAAGGGTCAGGTTTCAGAGCTCGGCGCAGTAAACGTAATGACGGGTATCTACACCGGTCGTTCTCCCAAAGACAAGTATATCGTTGTAAATTCCGATTCCAAGGACAATATCTGGTGGAATTCGGAGGAATATCCGAATGACAACCATCCCATGACAGAGGAGACCTGGAGCGTTGTCAAGGACCTGGCTGTAAAGCAGCTCTCAGGCAAGAGGCTTTTCGTCGTTGATGCTTTCTGCGGCGCAAACAAAGATACAAGAATGGCTGTCCGCTTCATCATGGAAGTTGCATGGCAGGCTCATTTCGTAACAAATATGTTCATCCGTCCTTCCGAGGATGAGCTCAAGGACTTCAAGCCCGATTTCATCGTATATGCGGCTTCAAAGGCAAAGGTTGACGACTATGAGAAGCTCGGCCTTCGTTCCGACACCTGCGTTGCCTTCAATACGCTTTCCCGCGAGCAGGTAATCCTCAATACCTGGTACGGCGGCGAGATGAAGAAGGGTATGTTCTCAATGATGAACTATTACCTTCCTCTGAAGGGCATCGCTGCGATGCACTGCTCCGCAAACACAGATATGAACGGCGAGAACACCGCTATCTTCTTCGGTCTCTCCGGAACAGGAAAGACCACTCTTTCCACCGATCCCAAGAGAAAGCTCATCGGTGATGACGAGCACGGCTGGGACGACAACGGCGTCTTCAATTTCGAGGGCGGCTGCTATGCAAAGGTCATCAACCTTGACAAGGAATCAGAGCCCGATATCTACAATGCTATCAAGCGTGACGCCCTCCTTGAGAATGTTACTCTTGACGCAAACGGAAAGATCGATTTCGCAGACAAGAGCGTGACCGAGAACACGCGTGTTTCTTATCCTATCTATCATATAAACAATATAGTAAAGCCCATCTCCCACGGTCCCGAGGCAAAGAACGTGATCTTCCTTTCAGCTGACGCATTCGGCGTGCTTCCTCCGGTATCTATCCTGACACCTGAGCAGACCCAGTATTACTTCCTTTCAGGCTTTACGGCAAAGCTTGCAGGTACAGAGCGCGGCATCACAGAGCCCACTCCCACCTTCTCAGCCTGCTTCGGCCAGGCCTTCCTTGAGCTTCATCCCACAAAGTACGCTCAGGAGCTCGTAAAGAGGATGAAGGCTTCCGGCGCAAAGGCTTATCTTGTAAACACAGGCTGGAACGGCACAGGCAAGCGTATCTCCATCAAGGATACGAGAGGCATCATCGATGCGATCCTGAACGGCGATATCAAGGGCGTTCCCACAAAGAAGATCCCTTACTTCGATTTCGAGGTTCCCACAGAGCTGAAGGGCGTCGACACAGGCATCCTTGATCCGAGAGACACCTACGCTAACGCTTCCGAGTGGGAAGAGAAGGCAAAGGATCTTGCAGGCCGCTTCATCAAGAACTTCAAGAAGTATGAGAGCAACGAAGCCGGAAAGGCGCTCGTAGCAGCAGGTCCGAAGCTTTGATCAAAAAATAAGCATGATTTTGGCCCCGGAAGATCGCGATATCTTCCGGGGCTTCATTTTTTAGGGGGTTAATGATGTCTGAAGATAATGAAAAGATAATGAAGCTCCAGGAAATGATAGACCAATCCGAAAGGATAGTCTTCTTCGGCGGAGCGGGGGTTTCGACCGAGTCCGGAGTCCCGGATTTCAGGAGCGAGAACGGGCTATACAATCAGAAATACGATTACGGCTATCCGCCGGAGACAATGCTCTCCCACACCTTCTGGGTCTCCCACCGGAAGGACTTCTTCAGGTTTTATTATGAAAGGATCCTCGTCGAGGAGGTGGATACCCCAAGCGGAAGGAAAAAGATTGAGCCCAACGCTGCACATACTTTCCTTGCAAAGCTTGAGGAAGCCGGAAAGCTCTCAGCTGTCGTGACGCAGAACATCGACGGGCTCCATCAGAAGGCCGGAAGCAAGCGGGTATATGAGCTCCACGGCACCGTGATGCGGAATTTCTGCACGAAATGCCATAAAGAATATGATCTTGACTGGATGATGGGGCAGAAGCACAAAGGCATATATGAGCCGGTCTGCGAGAAGTGCGGCGCGCCGGTGAAACCCGATGTGGTGCTTTATGAGGAAGGCCTCGACGACGACACGGTGGAGGGCGCGGTGAAAGCCATAAGGGATGCCGATATGCTGATAATCGGCGGCACCTCCCTCGTAGTCTATCCGGCAGCAGGCTTTGTAAATTATTACCGTGGGGACAGGCTCGTCCTCATAAACAAGAGCCTCACGGGGCGCGAAGCAGAAGCAAACCTCGTCATCAACGATTCCATAGGTCAGGTCTTCTCAAAGATAAAGATAAGCTGACTATTCCGACCCGTCGGAACTTAAAAAAATAATTTATATTTTAAAAATAAAGGATTTGCTTGCAAAACACATTTTCAAGTGATAGTATTTGCAGGCGTGGTTTTAAGAGACCACTCCTGCCGGCTCATAAGAGTCGGCCGTAAGGAGCGGCAGGAAAGGGTTTTTTGCAGCTCCGTCAGTCCAAAGGAGGAAAAAACAGATGAAAAAGTACGAATTGGCTCTCGTTCTTTCAGAAAAGATCGAGGACAGCGCCAGGGACGCACTTCTTTCAAAGGCGAAGGATTACATATCCCGCGCGGGAGGAACCGTTACTGACGTTGACGCACAGGGAAGGAAGCGCCTTGCTTACGAGATCCAGGGCATGACAGAGGCTTATTATTACTTTGTAGCCTTTGAGTCGGAGACCGACGCGCCCGCAAAGATCGAGGAAAATGTCCGCATCATGGACCATGTCCTCAGATTCCTTATCGTAAGCGTTGATCCCGAACTGGAGGAGAAGAAAAAGCAGATCAAGAAGAGACCTGCTCCCCAGAGAGAGGCAGAGGCTTCCTATGAGGCAGATGAAGCCGGCGAAGAAGGAGAAGAAGAGCCTTCAGACGGCGAAGAGTGATCTTTCTGAGACGGGCACCGATTCCTTATATTGAGATAAGGAGAGAGATTATATGAACAAAGTCATACTTATGGGAAGACTTACGAGAGATCCCGAGGTCCGTTATTCAAACGACCTTGCTGTAGCGAATTTTTCAATAGCCGTTGACCGCAGATTCAAGAGAGAAGGGCAGCCGGAAGCGGATTTCTTCGACTGCACCGCATTCAGAAAAACTGCAGAGTTTATTGAAAAATATCTCCACAAGGGGACGAAGGTCGTCATTGACGGAGAGCTCCAGAACGACAATTATACGAACAAAGAGGGGCAGAAGGTCTACAGGAACAGGATCATGGTGAACCAGATCGAGTTTGCGGAATCAAAGGCCGCATCCCAGAGTGGAGCAGCCCAGATCCCTTCCGGTGATCCGGGACCGGGACCTGCATCGGCACCTGTTTCCGGCTCGGGCGAAGGCTTCATGTCCATTCCCGAGGGCGTGGACGAGGAACTCCCGTTTTCATAAATTCCCAGGGTGTATGACCGTATAGTAGAGATACGGAGGAAAAAAGAAATGGCATTTCAGAAAAGTGACAGTGACAGACCGCGCGGACCGAGGAAACCTATGCACAGACGCAGGAAGGTCTGCATATTCTGCGGAAATGAAGCAGTGATCGATTACAAGGATACCGAGCTTTTGAAGAAGTATGTTTCCGAGAGAGGAAAGATCCTTCCCCGCCGCGTGACGGGCAACTGTGCAAAGCATCAGAGAGAGATCACCACAGCGATCAAGCGCGCAAGGCACATGGCGCTTATGCCTTATGTAGTTGATTGATATACGGGATGAAAAGAGGGGACGGTTCTTCTTAATAAGAAGGACCGTCCTCTTTCTTAAATCATAATATGGAAAAAGACTATTCAAAGAAAACCGAAGAAGAGCTTCTTGAAGAGCTTCGAAACGAGAGCGGGCTCCCGCTTTCGATTGAAGATGGCGCCTCTCTCGATGATGAAGGAAAAAAGCGTCTCTGCGCGCTTCTTGAGAACCTGAAGAGTGTGTCGGACCGGGACGCGGTACTCATGCGCTTTCTGACAGGTTCGGCCGGAAAGGATGAGTTCTCCCGGGCGTTTCCAAGGTTTTTCAGATCGGTTTCCGGTGAGGAGACATATTTTTCAGTCTTTCTGGTTCGCCCGGAGAGCGGAAAAGAGTCAGGAGACTCAGTCCTTTCAGTCCTTTCAGGCCTTTTTCCGGCCCCCAAAAATCTCATATCAAGATCTGACGACAGTACCTTTGTCGTTGTTGCAGGCGCGATCGACGGGGAGGCCTCTGACACCGCCTTCATGATCCGGGATACATTGAGCGCCGAAGCTCTTACCGCAGTGCGTGTGGGACATGACAAAAAAAAGAAGGGCATTGACACCCTTCCCCGGTCTTACTCTAACGCAAGGAGCGCCCTTCTCATAGCTGATATGTTTGCTCTTGAGGATGGCTGCGTGGCCTATAGCGAGCTTGGACTGTCAAAGCTTCTGTCAAAGGTTCCCGCTGAGGATTGCAGAAGGTACCTTGAAGAGGAGTTTGACGGCTTTGATTTTTCGTCCATCTCGTCTGAGACCATGAATACGATAAATACGCTTTTTGACAAAGGTCTCAATATCGCGGAGGCTGCCCGCGAGCTCTATGTCCACAGAAATACCCTTGTTTACAGGATAGAAAAATTCGAGCACGAGTCCGGCCTTGATCTTCGGGATTTCGATGACGCTGTCCGCTGCAGGATAGGGCTCCTGCTCTCAAAGCGCCTTACCTGAAAGCCCCGCCGCAGCCCGGGGGCATTGGAAAAAGGTCCACCACCGGACTAACGGGTACATCGAAAAGTACACGAAGCATGGCAGTTCTTCCTTTACAACGAAAGCCTGACCTGCTATCATAATGCTCGCATATCCGTTTCTGCCTGAGAGCAGTCTGTTTCATTTATTTGTGTTTTCGTTTCATAAAGGACAAATATGCTGTATTACGAAAAGATAAACAACAATTCTGACAAATGGGTTCTTTTCATCCACGGCCTTGGCGGCAGTATTGAAACTTGGAAATATCAGCTTGAGGATTTCAGAAGCTACAATATCATAAGGGTAGATCTGATGGGACACGGGAAGAGCGCTTTGGTAAAGGGC
>CACYBK010000137.1 GCA_902772635.1 uncultured Lachnospiraceae bacterium
CACCTCTCCTATGCGATATATGCCTATTATACTTCAGTTTATGATGGTTTTCTACGAAAAAAAACTAATAGATGAGGAAGAACCATTATACTGGACAAAATATCGTGATCAATTGTATTCAATATAGAAATCGAAAAAGGGGTAACGATTCCTATGCGAACAGATGCGGAAATAATTGAGATATACGAACGGAATCATGCGATTCTTTACAGGATCTGTTTTTTATACATGAAAAACTCACATGACGCTGAAGACATCCTCACTGAAACCTTTTGTAAATTGATAGACAAAGCTCCAGCCTTTGACAGCCAAGAACATGAAAAGGCGTGGCTTATCAGAGTGGCGACAAATTTATGCAAAAATCAATTGAGATCATGGTGGAGACGTCACGAAGATCTTGAAGATTACAAGGAATTGATCGGAACGGAAGATCAGGAAGATCAGTATACCGATCTGAAATATGCATTGATGCGCCTTCCGGACAAATACAAGACCGTGGTTGTCTTATATTATTATGAGGATTATAAGAGCGAAGAAATTGCCAATATTCTGGGAAAGCCGGCATCCACGATCCGGAATTACCTTTGTGACGCCCGGATTATTCTCAAAAAATATCTGGAGGAAAGTGAAGATGGATAATAACAATATAAAAAATGCGCTGGACAAGATTACACTTCCCGAAGAAAACAATCAAAGGGTGCTGGAAAGCATTCTGCACCACAATGGGAAAAAGGGCAGATTCAATCGTGCAAAGCTGCTTCGAGTCGCTGTAGTTGCAGCGGTTGTACTTTTTTTGATCGGGGGGACAACGGTGTACGCAGTAATGTATTCCAGAGGAGAGCTTATCTTCAGCGGAAGTAATCCAAAAGTTCCGGAAAAGAAAACTGATTTTTCCGTTGTCTTTGACGACTCATTAAAAATACCAACGAGTGAAATTAAAGGTGATGTGAACGAATGCCGTGACCAGATAAGGAAGCAGGTTGAGAATTATGATATGTTTTCATCTCAAAGCCCATATGGTGTTGATAAGGATTTTAGAGATTACAAGGATGCCGTCAGCTATGTGGGACTGGATAGAACCATTATTTCCGCGCCGCGTAATCTGACGGGAGAAACCATCGTAAGAATAACGGGGAATGACGCCGGCGATTTTGAGTTGATAACACTTGAAAATGAGTATTATAAGTCTGAATTAGTCACAGCCACAGCAATAACGCATATCTTTACCGAGTATTATCCGTATGATGTCAGCGTTGGCGCTACAAGCTATTCTGACGGATTTGAGGGCGTGGACTTTTACGGAGAGAGCGTGTCTGTCGAGGGGAAAGAGTTCTGGGTAGTGAGCTCAACACCTTTCAGCGACGAGTGGCTTGGCAAAAATGTTGTCTTTCAGCATGATGGCGTTATCTATCAATTGTTTGTAAGGTATAAGGAGGTGGAGTCGGAAAAGGTAGAGAAGATCATCTCAGAGTGGATGAATGCATTTTGATCATAGAGGTGGAATATGAAAAAGTTGAGGGATTATGTTTTGCTACTGACTGTCATATGCATGGCATTCAACATCAAGTACAAATTCATACTGGATCAATAATCCCAGTATCTATATGACAGATGGAAGCTATAGCCTAAAACATAGTGGGAGTGTTTCGACATTCATCAATTTATGGAATGCAAGTTACAACGAAAAAATATACTATGCATCTAATACGCACTCTGCATTGTTTATAGACAACCCTTCCAACGGAGCCCCGTTAGCGACGGGAATGGCACGATCAAAATGGGGGCAGCAAGGAATGGTCCCCAGGGGTCCTAAAAATTTGCAGAAATTCTCAAAAAGAACTTGCCCTTTGATATAATCCAAAAGGTAAGTAGAGGGTAAGTTAATGAACCCAGGGGACGGAGTCGAGGGACCATTGTATTTTCTTGTATTTTAAAATGGTCCCTTGACTCCGTCCCCTGGGACCATTAAAGAAAATCCGCTTGATCATGAGATCATAGAAGCGGTCAAGGATAATAAATATATTACGATTCCGGAACTTTCATTGTTGACCGGAAAATCGGAGGCAACCATTCACAGGCATCTCGACGCGCTTTCCAAGTCAGGAAAGATCAGGCGTGTCGGATCGAGAAAGACGGGATATTGGGATTTGCTATGAAAAAAGACAGCTTTGTCCTCAGAGGAGGAATTGTTTATTCAAAAAATCTCAATGAAATAGAGGCATATGACGGGGGCTATCTGGTCTGCGAGGACGGATCATGCAAGGGTGCCTTTCCGGTGCTTTTGGAGAAGTACAAAGACCTGCCTCTCATTGACTTCGGGGATATGCTCATCATGCCCGGAATGACTGATCTTCATGTTCACGCGCCTCAGTATACCTTCCGCGGGATCGGTATGGATGAAGAGCTTTTGACCTGGCTCAACAAATACACCTTCCCCGAGGAAGCAAAATACAAGGATATTGAATATGCAAAAAAGGCATATGATCATTTTTCGGAGGATCTGAGAAGGAGTTTTACGACAAGGGCGGTTGTTTATGGTACGATTCACAATGAGGCCACCACAGCGCTTATGGAGAAGCTTGAAAAGACCGGTATTATCTCTTTTGTCGGCAAGGTCAACATGGACAGGAACGGCAGTGCGGGCCTTCAGGAGAGCAGTGCGGCGGAGTCGCTCAAGGCTACTGAAGAATGGCTTGAAGCGATAGCGGGCAGATTCAAAAACACAAAACCGATCCTTACTCCTCGCTTTATCCCATCCTGCTCTGATGAGCTTATGAGAGGATTGGGTGAATTGGCAAAAGAAAAAGGCTTGAGGATACAGTCTCATCTTTCCGAAAACAAGGCTGAGTGCGCCTGGGTAAAGGAGCTTGTTCCATCCTCGTCCTGCTATGCCAACGCATACGAGCTCTTTGGTGCTATGGGTTCGAACGAATTTCCTTCGATCATGGCTCATTGTGTTTATTCCGGCGAAGAAGAGATCTCAATATTGAAAAAACACGGAGCCTTTGTTGCGCATTGCGCGGATTCCAACATGAATCTTTCATCGGGGATCGCTCCGGTGAGAAAGTTCCTTGATGCAGGAATAAATGTAGGTCTTGGGACCGATGTGGCAGCAGGCTCTTCAATGAACCTTCTTAAGACTGTATTGATCACTATTCAGGCATCGAAAATGTATTACAGGCTTGTAGACAACAGCGCAAAGCCGCTTTCTTTCGAGGAAGCATTCTATCTAGCCACTATGGGCGGCGGAAAATATTTTGGAAAGGTTGGGACATTTCAGGAGGGATATGAATTTGATGCCGTGGTCATCGATGACAGTTTGATGAAGTCCATGCGCGATATGTCAGTCCGCGAGCGGATCGAGAGGATCTGTTACAACGACTCCGATGCTTTTATCGTTGAAAAATATGTAAGAGGAAAGAAAATATATACCCGGACAAGGTAATGATCCCAAGGATACCGGACAAGGGGACGTTTCCCTTGTCCGGTATTTCTTGACTTTATCGTATTTGCGCGATAAATGGTCCCTTGACTCCGTCCCCAGGGATCATCACCCAACCAGCTCTTTGATATAAGCTCCGATCTTTTCGTCCTTGCAGTTCTTGAAGAAGAGTTCGGAGAACTTCTCGCCCATGAACGCGCCCTTTACAAGCTCGGGATCGAGGTTTTTCAGTATTTTCACGAGATCCTGGTTGAGCGTCACCTTTCTCACTTCATCAAGGATCTTTTTGTTTCGCTGCTCGGGAACCACGCGCTCCTTCGGATAGCCGCCGCCGAAGGGCTCTGAAAAGAGCTTTTCAAAGATATATTCAAGGTTCAGGTCGCCGCCCCAGCCAAAACCGAGGGCAAACGGGATCGCGATCGCGTTTCCGTCGTTGATCTGGGCGAAGGTATAAGCGTCAAGCGGAGTTGCAACATGGCCGCAGATCACATTGGGGAAGGAATTGAGAGCCAGCATAGCGCCCTCGCCGGTTCCGCAGCCCGTTACCACAAAGTCCGCAGCGCCGGAATTCAAAAGCGTTGCGGCCAGGATCCCGTTCTGTACATAGGTGAGGCTGGCCTTGTCCTCAGCTGAGTACATCCCGTAATTGTCCACCTCATAGCCCTTTTCGTCTGCCACCTTCTTCAAAGCCTTGAAGATGATCTCGTTTTTTGCCGCCTGGCTGTTTTCATTGATCAGTGCGATTCTCATTATTATCCTCCTTTTGTAAAATGTATTGCCCCCTACTGTTGCTTCGCAACCCCTCGCCGGGGCGGCACCATACCACTTCGTGGTACCCCTTATGACGAAATTCGGCGGCCTGTCGTCGGAATCATCCTGGATCATGCTTCGCATGATGGCTCCTCCTCAGGAACGGTTGTTGGCAACATTCACCGCATGTTCGATCAGACTGTAAGGCACGGCCCCTCTGCTCTGGAGCGCCACTCCGTCCGCATTACCGTTTGTCACAGTCTCCCTCATCATAACATATTCCGGGTCATTTGAGTCCTTTTTGCTGTATCTCACCGAAAGATAATGAAGCGCTATGGAAAGCAGCGTCTTTGCGGTAAGCGACTTCTCAGAAAGTGTCTTTAAGCTGTCGCGGACTGAATATCTGTGCTTTTTGTTAAGAAGCGCGTCGAGCGCCTCTTTTCCGTAAAGAAGTGCGAAATCCTCTCTTGAAAGCTCCCTTATATCTTTTTCAAAATAAGGCGCAAGTGCTTCCCTGTCGTTCTCCGTTGACTTTTTGCCTTCAACCTTGACCTTTCCCGAAAGCCTTATGTCTTCTGAGCTTGACCCGACAAGAACCGAATAATCCCCAAAGATCGTGGAAAAGCCCTTCTCCTCCTTGTCCCAGATTGTAAAGGCTCTGTCCGAAAGCCTGACACTGCAGTGCTTTTTCTCTCCGGCTTTTAAGAATACTTTTACAAAGCCGAAAAGCTCTCTCTTCGGGCGAAGGCAGCCCTCAGCGATAGAGGGGTTTTCCACATATATCTCCGCCACCTCAGCGCCGTCAAAAGAGCCCTTGTTTTCAATATCAAAGCTGATCTCAAACTCGCCGCCCTTGTATTCTTTCCGGCATTTCAGATTGCTGTAGGAAAATTCCGTATAGGAAAGGCCGTGCCCGAAGGGGAAGAGGACCTTTTTTTCAAAAGTCCCGTAATAGCGGTAGCCTGTAAATACGCCTTCCCTGTATTCAACTATGTCCTCATCCTTCCCGAAGTTGTTTACGCAGGGCACATCGGAAAGAGAGAGAGGGAAGGTCTCCGGGAGCTTTCCGGAAGGATTGACGCGCCCGGAAACAAGGGCTGCGACCGCCTCACCCACTGCCTCTCCGCCGAGATACATATGAAGCACCGCCTTGAAATGATCGATGAAGGGCATTTCAAAGGGCGCTCCGGAGAAAGAGACGAAGATCATATTATCATTATTCTCGTGGAGCCTTTCTATCAGGATGCTCTGATTCCGCGGTATCGAAAGCGTCTTCCTGTCATAGCCCTCACCTTCGGCAAGATCCGTAAGGCCGCCGAAAAAGAGCACGATGTCTGCCTTCTTTGCAGCCTCGACAGCCCTTGACATCAGGTCTTCGTCGCTCGTGTCCGTATTCCTGTCATAGCCTCTTTCAAAGATAATGTCATACCCCTCATCTGAAAGTGCCTTGACAGCGTTTGTGACATTATCGGTATTGATGTGGGAACTGCCATTGCCCTGGTAGCGCATATTCTTTGCAAGATCGCCGATCACGGCAAGCTTCTTGCTCTTGTCAGTGAGCGGGAGGATCCCGTCGTTTTTGAGAAGGACGGCCGATCTTTCCGCAATAGAGCGGGCCACTTCGTGGTGGCGCTTCAAAAGCTCTTCTTTTTTCGGCAGCTTCAGCCTCATTTCCGTTGTTTCATGGGAAACGGGATCATATTTTTCCGCCATGGCAACAACACGCGCTGCGGATGTTCTTATAGCATCGAGCAATATCTCCTTCTTTTCGGGCGAAAGGGAGGAAAGCGCCTTTTCAAGCTTAGCTTTGTGAATGCCGTAGCTGTCCGGCATCTCGAGATCCATCCCGGAAAGCACTGACTTCATAAGATTCGCGCATGCGCCCCAGTCCGACATCACAAGACCGTCAAAGCCCCATTCCTCCCGGAGTATCTTTGTAAGAAGAACTCTGTTCTCGCAGGAGTATTTTCCGTTTATCTTGTTGTAGGAAGCCATTATCGTTGCGGGGTGGGCGTCCTTCACCACGATCTCAAAGGCTCTCAGATAGATCTCGCGAAGAGTCCTTTCGTCTATGACAGAGTTTGAGGTCATGCGGCGGGTCTCCTGGGAATTTCCGGCGAAGTGCTTTAAGGAGACGCCGACATTATTTTTCTGAAGAGCACTGACATAGGACGAGGCGAGAGTGCCGGCGAGGTAGGGATCCTCACTGAGGTACTCAAAATTCCTGCCGCAGAGAGGGCTTCTTTTCATATTGATCCCGGGACCTAGGACCACGGAAACCCCTTCATATACTGCTTCTTCGGAGATAGCCGCACCCTCCTCGGCGGCAGCATCCACATCCCAGCTTGCGGCAAGGGCGCAGGCGCAGGGGAAGCATGTAGCTTTCCTGCTGTCATTGATGCTTGAAACAACGTCGCCGATGATCCGAAGACCGTTGGGACCGTCGGAAACGCGGGCACCTGGCACGCCTTTCCCTCCGAAAGCCTTTGTATGCCAGGCCCCCTGGCCTGTCAAAAGCTCCATACATTCATTATCTGTAAGCTTCATATTAACCTCCCATAAATTACGAGCGCACCGGCTCCGCAAAGCGGAGCAAGCTCTGAGCTGTATCTAGTGTGGCACTTTACAATTAGCTATACACTTTCTGCTTGCCAGAATTACTTGCTGCTGCGTTGTTTTCGGTCAGCGATGCCACCG
>CACYBK010000138.1 GCA_902772635.1 uncultured Lachnospiraceae bacterium
AGGGACGGGGCTGTTCATGAGTTTCATTCAGGTTCCTTCAAGGCAGCGCAAAAGAGCGGCGCTCCGGTAATCCCGGTCGCGGCAAAGGGCACGAGAGAGGTCTGGGAGGACCATCCGACAAAGCTCTATCCCGCAGATGTCAAGCTTTCCTTTCTTTCGCCCGTTCTTTACAGCGAGCTTTCCCCTGATGAGAAAAAGCATATCGGTGAATATGTGAGACAATTGGTTGAAGAGGCAAGACGATAATGAAAAAAGCAATGTCCGGCGAGACCGGAAGAAAATACATCAAGGTAAGAGGCGCGAGCGAACACAATCTCAAAGCCATAGATATCGATATACCGCGGGACAGCCTCGTGGTCCTTACCGGGCTTTCGGGCAGCGGGAAGTCATCACTTGCCTTTGATACCATATTCGCGGAAGGCCAGCGGCGTTATATGCAGAGTCTTTCCTCATATGCAAGGCAGTTCCTCGGCCAGATGGAAAAGCCCGATGTCGACTCCATAGAGGGCATGCCGCCTGCTATCTCGATCGACCAGAAATCCACCAACAGAAATCCCCGCTCGACGGTCGGAACGGTGACAGAGATATATGATTATTTCAGGCTTCTTTTTGCCAGGATAGGGATCCCTCATTGCCCGAACTGCGGTCGTGAGATAAAGAAGCAGTCCGTTGATGAGATGGTCGACATCATAATGGCGCTCCCCGAAAAGACGAAGTTCCAGGTCCTCTCACCTGTTGTCAGAGGCCGGAAAGGTGCGCAGGAGAAGCTTTTTCAAAGGGCGAAGAGATCGGGCTACGTTCGCGTCATAGTTGACGGAAATATGTATGAGCTTGAGGAGGAGATCAAGCTCGACAAGAATCAGAAGCACAATATCGAGATAGTGATAGACCGCCTTCAGGTGAAGGAGGGAATAGAACGCAGACTGACGGATTCAATAGAGAACGCGCTGAAGCTTTCAGAAGGTCTTCTCATAATCGATATTATCGGCGGTGAGAAGATGAATTTCTCCGAGAGCTTTTCATGTCCCGACTGCGGGATATCGATAGACGAGATAGAGCCGAGGAGCTTCTCCTTCAACAATCCCTTCGGTGCCTGCCCCGAATGCGCGGGGCTTGGCTATCATATGGAATTTGACGAGAGGCTCATGATACCGGATCCCTCGCTCTCGCTCAATGAAAATGCGATCCAGGTTCCGGGCTGGCAGTCATCCGCAAAGGAGAGCTCTTATTCTCATGCAGTGCTCCTGGCTCTTTCAAAGGCGTATAAATTCTCGCTCGACACACCTTATGAAAAGCTGCCGGAAAAGATCAGGAATATGTTGATCCACGGCTTCGACAAAGTTGTGAAGGTCCCTTACAAGGGGAAGTTCGGTGAGGGAGTATATGATGTCCAGTTCGAGGGATTGATAGAAAATTCGCGCAGGCGTTACCGGGAGACTGCTTCAGAGATTTCAAAGCAGGGGTATGAAGAATATATGGAGATCACGCCCTGTTCAAAGTGCCATGGAATGCGCCTTCGTCCGGAGGCTCTCGCAGTCACGGTAGCGGGCAAAAACATCCACGAGGTCACGATGATGCCGATAGAAAAGCTTCAGATCTTTCTTGATGAGATGAAGCTTTCAGAGAGGGAGAAGTTCATAGGAAAGCTCATTCTCAGGGAGATCAGAGCCAGAGTGAAGTTCATGAATGATGTGGGGCTTAATTATCTTTCACTATCAAGGGCGACTGCGTCTCTTTCCGGAGGAGAAGCCCAGAGGATAAGGCTTGCGACACAGATAGGCTCGGGACTTGTGGGAGTAGCCTATATCCTTGATGAGCCTTCGATCGGCCTTCACCAAAGGGATAACGGAAAGCTCCTCTCATCCTTGAAGGGGCTTCGGGATCTCGGCAATACCGTGATAGTCGTTGAGCACGATGAGGAGACCATGAGGGAGGCCGATTTCATTGCAGACATCGGCCCCGGTGCCGGCGAGCACGGAGGGAAGGTGGTCTGCGCCGGGACTTGCGAGGACCTGATGAAGTGTAAGGAGTCGATCACCGGTCAATATCTTTCCGGAAAGCTTTCGGTTCCCGTACCGAAGAAGAGAAGGACACCGGAGGGCTTTCTCAAGATAAATGGCGCAAAAGAGCACAATCTCAAAAATATTGATGTCGAGATACCTCTCGGGGTGCTCACCTGCGTGACCGGAGTAAGCGGCAGCGGAAAGAGCTCTCTCATCAACGAGATACTTTACAAGACTCTTGCGAACAAGCTGAACCACGCTCACAAGATCGCAGGTGAATGCGACAGGATAGAAGGAGTTGAACAGCTCGACAAGGTGATAGATATAGACCAGTCCCCGATAGGCCGTTCTCCGAGATCAAATCCGGCCACATACACGGGAGTCTTCGATCTCATAAGGGATCTCTTTGCTTCAACTACTGACGCAAAGGCGAGAGGCTACCAGAAAGGGCGTTTCAGCTTCAATGTGAAGGGCGGGCGCTGTGAGAACTGTGCGGGCGATGGTATAGTGAAGATAGAGATGAACTTCCTTCCGGATGTATATGTTCCCTGCGAGGTCTGTCACGGCAAGAGGTTCAACCGGGAAACGCTTGAAGTGAAATACAAGGGGAAGTCCATCTTTGATGTCCTTGATATGACTGTGGAAGAGGCGCTTTCATTTTTCTCGGCAGTTCCCTCTGTCACGAGAAAGATACAGACGCTCTTTGATGTGGGACTCGGATATATCAAACTGGGACAGCCTGCAACGACACTCTCCGGCGGAGAGGCGCAGAGAGTGAAGCTTGCGACCGAACTTTCAAGAAGGGGAACGGGAAAGACTATTTATATCCTTGACGAGCCGACAACAGGCCTTCATTTCGAGGACGTGAGGAAGCTTGTGGAGATATTGAGACGCCTTTCCGATTCCGGAAATACCGTGGTAGTGATAGAGCACAACCTTGATGTCATAAAGTGCGCCGATCACATCATAGACCTGGGACCCGAGGGAGGCGACAGGGGCGGCGAGATCATAGCTGCGGGAACTCCGGAAAAGGTCGCAAAGAATAAGAAGAGCTTCACCGGAGCTTATCTCAAGGATCTTCTCTGATCAAAGAGCCCTCTTTGAATTCAGAAGGCAGAGAAGGTAAACTGCCACATTTGCAGCTACAGCTATTGTTATGGGAAGTATACCGATAGCGAGGAGTGCTGTAAGGATCAGTTTTACGACTATCGGAAGCGCTATGTTTGTTTTGACAAGGGTCATGCAGTTCTTTGAGGAAAGAAGAATATCTCGAAGCTTTTCGGGCGCATCATTTTGTATCACAACGTCCGAGAATTCCAGCATTTCCTTGACGTCCGTATGCCCAATGATGATACCGGTATCAGCTCGTTGAATGAGCCTCTTGTCGTCAGGAGCCTTTGAAAGGTAAGCAAGATAGGTCTTCCGCTGCCTCTGCCGAAGGGTCTTTTCGAGAGTAAAGAGGCGCTCGTCGTGATCGCCAAAAAGCACCTCCATCCGGCTTATTCCGATGGGCTTCATGTCACCTGCTCTTTCTTTATTATCCTCGGAGTCAAACAGGATGATACGCGTTGTTGAGAGGCTTTCTATATTATTCTGGTCCTTCAGGAAGATGTCCTTTGAAAGAAGGGAGGACAGGGTGTTCCTGAAGCAGAAGGGCACGCTTCCCGTGATATAGGAGGGGCAGCTGATCGCGACGAGAGTCATCGCCGCATAGACAAAGACATTGGCCTGCGGGGGAAGATTGTAGAGCGCTCTGAAAAGCGGCGGTATGATGATCACTATTATGGCTGCCGTGATGAAGAGAGGGGCAAAGAGCTTTGAAAAGCGCTTCAGCTTGCGCTCGATGGGGGCTTTGCGTTCAAGGGCATCATGAAGTATGGAACGCTTTTCTTCGTTGAGAGAAGTTTCTTCCCTTTTTTTCACAGAGTCGGAAAAGGTCCGGGAGAGCAGCTTTCCGAGCTGATATATGATGATAATGAGGGGGGCTTCCACAAACTGTCCCGTCCATATGAGTCCGGTGACGAAGATGCCCGCGGCGGCTATTCCCATGAGAAAGTCCTCAGAGAGGAACTCAAGGGAGATGAGCTTTTTTCCTGCCGACAGGTAAACATCATATCCTGCGATCACAATAGGGATGAGAAAAAGCAAAGCCTTGAGATACCCTTCAACGGGGATAAAAAAGAAGACCGCGGAAAGTATGCCCGCTATCAGAAGCTTGAGAAGAAAGGTTTTTTGGTTCTTATTCATAAAAAACTCCATTCCATATTTTCAGTTTCCATAGTACTGCTTTTATGATATTATATATGAATACTGCAAGGAGGGAAATCCGATGCGCTTTTTAAAGAAAATAATCCTTGGTTCATTACTATTCATTTCTTCTCTTTTGCTTTCCTTTGCGATTTCAGACACAGCGGATGCCGCCGATTCTCACGGAGCGGTAAGGATGTACAGGCTCTACAATCCAAACTCCGGCGAGCATTTCTTTACGGGAAATGTCAGTGAGAAGAACAATCTCGTCGCAATTGGCTGGAATTATGAGGACATCGCATGGTATGCGCCGGGCTATTCTTTTGTCCCGGTATATCGGCTTTATAATCCCAATAACGGAGATCACCACTACACAATGAATGCCGATGAGAGGGCATTCCTTATCGGGATCGGATGGAGTGATGAAGGGATAGGCTGGTATTCTTCAGAGGCAGAGGTCGTCCCTCTTTTCAGACTTTATAATCCAAATGCACAGGGAGCAGGTGCTCATCATTATACTATTAGCGAGGAAGAAAGAGATATTCTTGATGAGCTTGGATGGAATCCTGAGGGAAAAGGCTGGTACGGAATGGATAAAGAGTCGGCAGAGGCTCTTATCAGGCAGGCAGAAAAAGGCTCCCTCGGCTTCTTTGAAGAAATGGGATCGACCGAGGCTGTGAACGTCCTGAAGAATTCGTCCTACCGCGCTTATACGGAGATAGGTGCGGTGAATGACGCAACGAGCCTTGACAATATGAAGGCGGCTCTTGATATGATAGATGACTGCAACCTGATCCGGGCGAATCTTGGGCTTTCACCGCTTACCGTGACTGACTATATGATGGCTGTTGCACAGTCAAATGCAAACGCCTCAGCGTACATACTTACCAGTACCCAGCAGTATAATGTTGCGGAGAATGTGGCATGGGCTTCCTCTGACCCTTTCAGGGTCTGGTATGTAAATGAGAAAAGGCTCTATGACACGGGGACGACGGATTTCCAGAAAACAGGTCACTATCAGAATATCGTGAACACTTCTTTTACGGTCACAGGCTATGCGGTGAACAACTACGGAGTGTACAAAAAGACCGATGTCCAGGTCTTCCAGTACAGGACAAAGGGCTACTCCGCAGATGAGTACAGGGCAAGGTTCATGAAATATTACAACAATTACAGATGATGATTGGAAAGGAAAGATTATGAAGGACGAGACACTCTGCCTTCGGGCAGGCTACCATCCCAAAAATTCAGAGCCGGCCGTGATGCCGATAGTGCAGTCCACGACCTATGTTTATGATTCGACGGAGGAGGTCGCGGCAGTATTTGATGATCCGACGAGATCCCTTATTTATTCGCGCTTCGCGAATCCAACCGTAATGGCGGTGGAGGAAAAGATAAGCGCTCTTGAAGGCGGCGTCGGCGCGATGTGCACGACATCAGGACAGGCGGCGACGATGCTCTCACTCCTCAATATCCTTTCGGCCGGAGACTCCTTCCTCGCTTCGACGGAGATCTACGGAGGGACCATCAATCTTTTTTATGTGACATTCAAGCGGCTCGGTATCGAGTGCATCAGCATTACTCCTGAGATGAGTGATGAGGAGATCGAAGGACTGATCAAGCCAAACACGAAGGCTTTCTTCGGTGAGACCATAGCAAATCCAGCCCTTGCGGTCTTTGATATCGAGCGCTACGCCAATATCGCCCACAAGCACGGTATCCCGCTTATCATAGACAATACCTTTGCGACGCCCATACTCTGCAAGCCCTTCAAGTGGGGAGCGGACATTGTCGTTCATTCGACATCAAAATATATGGACGGGCATGCGCTTCAGAACGGCGGCGTGATTGTGGACGGCGGGACCTTTGACTGGGAAAACGGAAAGTTCCCGGATCTCACCGAGCCTGACGAGAGCTATCACGGGATATCCTATACAAAGACCTATGGGAAAGCAGCATATATCATAAAGGCGCGCATGCAGCTCATGAGGGACTTCGGGGTTTATCCGGCAGCACACAGCGCCTTCCTTCTGAACCTCGGACTTGAGACCCTGCCGGTCAGGATGAAGCAGTATTGCAGCAATGCCTTGACCGTGGCAGAGTTTTTGGAGGAGCAGCCGCTGGTCGAAAGAGTAATATATCCCGGCCTTCCCGGAGACAGGTACCACGAGCTCGCCAAAAAATATCTTCCCGACGGGACCAGCGGAGTCATCTCCTTTGTCGTAAAGGGCGGCAAGGAAAAGGCGATGAAGTGGATGAATTCACTTGAGATGTGCTCAAACGAGGTTCATGTGGCCGACATCAGGACCTGCGTCCTTCATCCCGCAAGCGAGACTCACAGGCAGCTTACGGATGAGCAGCTTGTAGAGGCCGGCATAGAACCCGGAATGATAAGGCTTTCGGTAGGTCTCGAGAATCTTGATGATATAATCGCAGATCTTGAAAAGGCATTTTCTGCTATTTCATAAGGATAAGGGGAGGGGATTTATTTAATGGGGAAAAAGTACGTGATGGCGCTTGACGCCGGAACGACGTCGAACCGCTGCATTATCTTTGACAAAAGCAGCAATATCTGCTCGATCGCCCAGAAGGAGTTTCGGCAGATATATCCGAAGCCGGGCTGGGTCGAGCATGACCCGAAGGAGATCTGGTCTTCGATGCTGGGAGTTGCGGTGGAAGCCATGGGAAAGATCGGAGCAGAGGCTTCTGATATCGCATCGATCGGTATTACCAATCAAAGAGAGACCACGATCATCTGGGACAAAAACACGGGAGAGCCTGTCTACAACGCGATCGTCTGGCAGTGCAGACGGACGAGCGACCTTGCGGATGAACTGAAGAGCAGGGGGCTTACGGACATTGTAAAGAAAAAGACAGGGCTCATTATCGATGCTTATTTTTCAGCGACGAAGATCAAGTGGATACTTGATAATGTCGACGGGGTGCGTGAGAGAGCAGAAAAAGGGGAACTCCTTTTCGGGACAGTAGAGACCTGGCTCATATGGAAGCTTACCGACGGGAAGACGCATGTGACGGATTATTCCAATGCCGCGAGGACAATGCTTTTCAATATCAACGATCTGAAATGGGACAAAGATATCCTTTCAGAGCTTTCCATTCCGGAAGCGATCCTTCCAAAGCCACTTCCTTCAAGCGAGTTCTACGGCTACTGCGATCCGAAGTTTTTCGGCGGTGAGATACCGATAGCCGGGGCAGCAGGAGACCAGCAGGCGGCGCTTTTCGGCCAGACCTGCTTTGAAAAGGGAGAGGCGAAGAGCACCTACGGGACCGGCTGCTTCCTTCTCATGAATACGGGAGACAAGCCTGTATTCTCGGAAAACGGGCTCCTTACGACGATAGCCTGGGGCGTTGACGGGGCGGTGGATTACGCGATCGAGGGCTCCGTCTTTGTGGCAGGCGCCGCTGTGCAGTGGCTCCGCGATGAGATGAGGATGATAGACAGCTCTGCCGATTCCGAATACATGGCGACCCGGGTTCCCGACACGAACGGCTGTTATGTCGTGCCCGCATTTACAGGTCTTGGGGCGCCTTACTGGGATCAATATGCGAGGGGGGCCATAGTGGGACTCACCCGCGGAGTCAACAAATATCATGTGATCCGCGCGACACTTGAGGGCGTTGCTTTTCAGGTTGCCGATGTGCTTTCTGCGATGGAGAAGGATTCAGGTCTTTCACTGTCCTCGATAAAGGTGGACGGAGGCGCGTCAAACAACAATTTCCTCATGCAGTTTGAGTCGGATATCATCGGTGTTCCCGTGAACCGCCCCGCCTGCATCGAAACGACGGCGATGGGAGCGGCTTATCTTGCGGGGCTTTGCACGGGCTTCTGGGAAAGCAAGGATGACGTGAAGAAGAACCAGAGTATAGAGAGAGTCTTTGAGCCGAAGATGACGAAAGAGGCGCGGGAGAAAGAGATAAATATGTGGCACAAGGCAGTGAAATATGCCGGCGGTTGGAGTAAAGAGTCAGAATAAGAATGAGAAGGGGAACAGATAATGCTTTATGATGTGATAGTGATAGGCGCCGGGATCACAGGCGCCGCAGTCGCAAGGGAGCTCTCAAGGTATGAGCTTTCGATCTGCGTTCTTGAAAAGGGAGAGGATGTCTGCTCGGGTACGACAAAGGCGAATTCAGCCATTATCCATGCGGGATATGACGCTTTGCCGGGAAGCATGAAGGCGAAGATGAATGTCGAAGGGAACAGGATGTTTGATGAGCTTTCAAAGACTCTCGACTTTCCCTTCAGAAGGAACGGCTCCTTTGTCGTATGCCTTGATGAAAATGAAAAGGACGGGATTCAGGCACTCTTTGACAGAGGTATAAAAAACGGCGTGACCGATATGGAAATACTTGATGGAGAGGGCGCCCGGGCTCTTGAAAAAAATCTCTCGGAAAAGACGGTATCGGTGCTTTACGCAAAGACCGCCGGGATCGTCTGCCCCTTCAAGATGAACATAGCCTATGCGGAGAATGCATACGAGAACGGCGCGGACTTTTTCTTTAATACCGAAGTTGAAAATATATCAAAGAATAATGACGGCACCTGGCTCCTTTCGACAAACAACGGAACATACAAGACACGCGTGGTGGTAAATGCGGCGGGAGTATATGCTGATAAGTTCCATAATATGGTAAGTGAGAAAAAACTTCATATCACTCCAAGACGCGGGGAATACAACCTCCTTGACAAGACGACCGGCGGGATAGTTGACAGGACCATCTTCCAGCTTCCCACAAAGAAGGGAAAGGGTGTCCTCGTCGCTCCCACAGTCCACGGAAATGTCATTGTAGGGCCGAC
>CACYBK010000139.1 GCA_902772635.1 uncultured Lachnospiraceae bacterium
ATCAGCAAGTGGATGGGGAAGATAAAGAAGTTCACGGGAAGCCATTTCGGAGCATATATGGGAAAGAGGATACCCGTATATATCTCCTCTTTCATAGTCTGGTTTCTGACCGGCATCTGGCACGGAATAGGCTGGAATTTCATCACCTGGGGGCTTTTGAACTTTGCGATCCTTATGATCTCAGAGGAGTTTGAACCCCTTTATGACAGGTTCCACAAGCGCTTTTCCTTCTCAAACACCTTTGGCTACAAGATCTTCATGGGCCTAAGGACCTTCATCCTGATATGCTTTTTGAACCTCTTCGACTGCTTTTCGAATGTGGGGCAGACGTTCTCTGTAATGGGCAGCGTCTTTACAGGAGGTAAATACGCTGAAGCCTTTTCAGGCGGGATATTTGAGATCGGGCTCACAAAAGCGGATCTTCTGATAGCGGGAATAGCGATATTTGTAGTCTTCATGGTCAGCGTATTCAAGCAGAAGGCACCGGTCCGGGACAGGATGCAGAACCTTCCGATGTGGTGCCGCTGCGTCCTTATAGGAGGGCTCTTTGTGGCCGTGATAGTATTTGGAACTTATGGTATAGGCTATGATGCCTCGCAGTTTATCTACAACAGGTTTTGATCATGTGCGGAATAAGCGGAATTTATAATACAAAAAATAATAACCCGATCGACCTCAATATCGTGCGAAAGATGCTTCAAAAGATCGCGCACCGCGGACCGGACGGCGAGGATGTGCGCGAGCTCAATGGCACAGTCCTTGGCTTCAACAGGCTTTCCTTCCTTGACTTAAAGGGCGGGATGCAGCCCATATTCAATGAGAAGGAGACCATCTTTGCTGTCACAAACGGTGAGATATACAATTTCAGGGAGCTTCGATCGGAGCTTGAATTGAAAGGGCATGTCTTTCGGACGAAGACAGATATTGAAACAGTCATCCATCTCTATGAGGAATACGGTGAGGATTTTCCGAACCACCTTAATGGGCAGTTTGCGATAGCGCTCTATGACTCGGTAAAGGACAGGCTCTATCTCGTTCGGGACCAGTTCGGTGTCTGCCCGCTTTTCTATACCGAGTTTGACGGAAGAGTCATATTTGCCTCCGAGATCAAGGCTATACTTGAATATCAGGGTGTTTCGAGACGCCTCAATATGAAGGCCGTGGATCAGCTTATGAATTTCCCGGGAGTGGTATCTCCGACCACCTTCTTTAAGGATATCTATTCCCTCGCTCCCGGACACATGAAGATAATAGACAAAGAAAATGGCGTTGTAGACCGGGAATACTGGGATATGCTCTATCCCGTTGAGGTGGAAGACAAGGGCGAAAAATATTACGCCGAGAGGCTTCGTGAGATACTGAAGAATACCATATCGCGAAGGCTCATTGCTGATGTCCCTATCGGCTTTTATATCTCGGGCGGACTTGACAGCTCAATAGTCGCCTGCTATATAGGAAAATTCATGTTGGACAGCTTTTATTCCTTTTCGGCCGAGATAGGGGAAGAGGATCTTGACGAGAGCCGCTTCCAGAAGATGGTGCATGAATGTACTCAAAGTGAACATTTCAGCGTAAAGGTTTCAGACAAGGAAATCTGGGACAATCTCTATGATGTCATCTACCACGCCGAGTCGGGGGTGAAGGAGAGTTACGATTGCGCGGCTTTTCTTCTCTCAAAGCTTGTCGGCGAGTCGCCCGCGAAGGCCGTTCTTACGGGACAGGGCTCGGATGAATTGTTCTCGGGCTACGCCGGCTATATGGTGGATCTTTTCAGGAATATGAGAAAGACCGCCTACTCAGAAGAAGAACGTGAGATGAACGAACGCCTTTGGGGAGACCCGGAGTTTCGTTTTGAGAGGAACCATCCGAAGTTGAGGGAGACCCATATGAAGGTCTACGGGAAAAATGTGAGGGGAAGCCTCGAAGAATTTTCCGCCCTTCGTGAGAGCCCGATAAATACCGATCACATAAAGGGACTCTCAGATCAGCGCAGGAGAAGTTATATAGATCTCAAACTTCGCCTCGGGGATCATCTTCTCGGAGAACACGGAGACAGGATGTTCTTCTCACATTCCGTTGAGGGCAGACATCCCTTCCTTGATATGGAGCTCATCGAATTTCTGAAGGAGGTTCCGGACAAGTACAAGCTTCACGGGACCAATGAGAAATACATTCTGAAAAGGGCAGGGGAGGGCATAGTTCCCGATCCGATACTGAAGAGAAAGAAATTCCCCTTCCAGGCGCCGGGGATGTCCTCGATGATAAAGGATGCAAAAGAAATACCCTGGCTTGAGCGTTCGGTGATAGAGAAGTACGGGGTCTTTGATCCTGAGTATGTTGAGGAGATGAAGGCACATTATCTTGATCCTGATTTCAGGCTTATGGGAGCCTATGAAATAGATTATCTTCTCATAGTAATGACGGTTACAATGCTCTGTGAGCGCTACGGACTATCTTTATGAATTATGAGAACATGACGGAGGGTGAGAAGCTCAAGCTCATAATCCGCGTAGGGAAAAAAAGAAGGGCAAAGAAGAAGCAAAAGAGGCTTTCTGCAAGAAGACGGCAGATGCGTGTGACGCCTTTCAAGAAGCGTCTGCTTTCGGTTCTTATCATTGCGCTCTTTTTCAGCGTCCTTCTTCTGATACCGACTTTTGTGGCAGTAAAGAAGGAAGTCGCACTTGAGGTCGGAGAGAGGTGCCCGGATATTTCCGCCTTCCTCAATTTCTATACGAGGCAGGCCTCCTTTACGGATCCGTCTATCGCGGACAAGGTATTTGACGAGCCCGGTGAATATGAGATCGGTGTCAGGGTTTTGTTTTACGAGGGAGTATCAAAGGCTGTAGTTTCTGACCATACGGCACCGAAGGTAACAACCCGTGATGTCACGGTGCTGGTCGGAGAAAAGGTCTTGTCTGAGATGTTTGTGTCGTCCGTAGAGGACTATTCAAAGACAGATATATTGTTTTCGGAGACCGGTGAAAACGGTCCCGACACATCCGGCCCCGGAGTTTTTGAAGTTCCCATGAAGGCAGTCGACAGCAGCGGGAATGTGACTGAGTTCACGGGAAGGCTCATCGTGACGGAACAGAAGGATCTTGAGGCTCCGAAGATAGAGGGCGTAGCCGATATCACCGCGAATTTGGGTGAGGGCATCTCCTACAAGAAGGGGATCACGGTCACTGATAATGAGGATCTCGAGCCGGTCCTTACAGTGGACAATTCACAGGTTGATACCTCAAAGCCCGGAACCTATGAGGTGATCTATACAGCGACTGACAAGGCGGGAAATACCTCTACTGCAACGGCCAAGGTCAAGATCGTTCAGAAGGAGCCTGAAGTCATCACGATGGATTATGTGAATGCGAAGGCCGATGAGGTTCTTGCAAAGATATTGAAGGATGGCATGACCGAGAAGGAAAAGGCTTATGCGATCTTCCGCTGGACACATGACAATATAGGTTATTATGACAATACGCCGAAGGTTGACGAGACGGATGGCGCTTATCGCGGAATAGTACAGAGGAAGGGCGACTGCTATACCTATGCCATGACCTCAAAATGCCTTCTTACAAGGGCAGGGATCAAAAATCAGGATATAGGGACTATCCCGAACAATCCCCATCTCCATTTCTGGAACCTCGTTTATCTCGACGGAGCATGGAGACATTTTGATGCTACAAGGCGTGCTGACAAGTCGGAATTCTTCCTGACTCCGGACAAAGAGGTGTATGAATATTCGGAAAGCCATGACGGAACCCACAGATACAATCCCGATCTTTATCCAGAGATAGCATGATGAAAAAGAACACTGCGAAAAAAATAACAGGTATAATCTGCGGAGCTCTTGTGACAGTGCTGGTATTGGCGCTTTTGCAGCGTCTCGTGATGCCGAAGTATATGTCCGATGTCCTCGAGGGCGGGATGATCGCGGAGTACTATGATGAGAGAAAGGATCATGACGTGGTTTTCATAGGTGACTGCGAGGTCTATGAGAATTTCTCCCCGAAGGTACTCTGGGAAAAATACGGGATCAATTCCTATATCAGAGGTTCTGCGGAGCAGCTTGTCTGGCAGTCTTATTATCTTTGCGAAGAGACGCTGAAATATGAAAAGCCGAAGGCCATAGTGTTCAATGTCCTTGCCATGGAGTTCAATGAGCCTCAGAAGGAGGAGTACAACAGGATGACCCTCGACAATATGAAGTGGTCAACCTCAAAGATCAAGAGCATCAAGGCTTCGATGACCGGCAAGGAGCATTTCATTGAATATGTCTTTCCGATACTCCGGTTCCATTCGAGGATCACGGAGCTTGAGAATGCCGATTTTTATTATTTCTTCGACAAGCCCGATGTGACCCACAACGGCTATTATATGAGGGTGGACGTGAAGCCGGCTGAGAATATCCCGGAACCGCGTGATCTTTCCAATTATCAGTTCGGAGAGAATGCTTATCATTATCTTGATATGATGAGAGAGCTCTGCGAGAAGGAGGGAGTGGAGCTGATACTCATCAAGGCTCCGTCCCTATACCCCTACTGGTATCCTCAGTGGGACGATCAGATGAAGGAATATGCGGATAAATACGGTCTTAAATATTATAATTTCCTCGAGGATATTGATGAGATAGGACTTGATTTTTCGCTCGATACCTATGACAGCGGGCTTCATCTCAATCTTTCCGGGGCTGAGAAGCTTTCGGATTACTTTGGGAACATACTTCAGAACGAATGCGGTATCTCTTCAAGAAAGGATGACGGCACGCTTTCAAGGGAATGGGAGAAAAAGATCAAGGCCTACAACAGAGAAATAGAGCTACAATATAGCAGGATGAGAAAAGGAGAGGATGTAAAATGAAAAAAAGATTTTTGGTGCTTGCCGCAGCAATGGTCGTAACAGCGTCTGTCGTAACGGCATGCGGGAGCGGCGCAGCGGGCTCAAATACGTCAGGGAATGCAAACAGTGCCCAAGCATCACAACAGACCGGAGGCGAGGTAAAGACCGGAGGCGACGGCTATATCTTCAAGGCAAACGGCGTCTCTCTTTCACCGGATGCCGACATGGATGCCTTGAAGGAAAAACTCGGAAAGGAGAAGTCAGTCTTCGAAGCGCCCTCCTGTGCCGGACAGGGAACAGCTTACACCTATGACTACGGCTCATTCACAGTTGAAACCTACCCGGCTGAAGACAAAAAGAACAGGATAGGCTACATTACTTTGAAGGACGATATGGTTTCAACTGCTGAGGGCATAGACCTTTCCGCTACAAAGGATCAGGTGAAGGCAAAGTATGGCGAGCCGGACGCTTCATCAAGCGATACTACACTCATATACAAGAAGGGCTCAATGAAGCTGGAATTCATATTTGACGGGGCTTCCATGAAGTCGATCCAGTATGTTTCAAGCGTGCTCGCGTGATCGAAGGTGCTTAAGTTCAGAATAATAAAAAAACAGGCTAAAGTTTTTTCGTGCCTCTCCGATATATTGAGTGTAAGCAAAAAAACAAACGCCTTTTAAAAGCTCAGGGATAAGCGGTAAAGGCAGCAGTACCCTTAGGGATGAGGGGAATTCAAGGAGGAAAGTATCATGGTAGTACAGCATAATATGCAGGCGATGAACACCAATCGTCAGTTAGGCATCACAACAGGTCTTCAGGCGAAGTCAACAGAAAAGCTCGCATCCGGCTTCAGAGTAAACCGTGCAGCTGATGACGCGGCAGGACTTGCAATTTCCGAAAAGATGCGTTCACAGGTCAGGGGTCTTGACAGGGCTTCCACAAACGCTCAGGACGGTATCTCCGTAGTACAGACGGCAGAAGGTGCTCTGAACGAAGTTCATTCAATCCTTCAGCGTATGAACGAGCTTGCTACACAGGCAGCGAACGATACGAATACATCTATGGACAGGAGC
>CACYBK010000140.1 GCA_902772635.1 uncultured Lachnospiraceae bacterium
GGCCGCCAAAAACTCGAAATCAGCGGAATTTCCTTCGTTCTGGCAAGGAAACCATAGGCCGGCAGCACTCTCCGGGAACAAGGCTCTACCGCTATGAAGAAAAAATCAGAATTTTTCTTTTTGCCGTAAGTTTACTGGCCCGGCTTAAACAAAAAAGACCGATATCCCAAACCCGGAAAAATACCCGGAGGTGTAATGCCTCCGCGATTGCCGGCGTTTTTCAACTGCTTTTTGAAAATGTCTGTAATAATGGACCCCCGGGACAGTCCCAATGTCATTTAGATAAGAAACTACATCGTAGCAGTGACACGGGGACGGTTCTTTTGTCACTTTTTAATCCGGACAAGGAAAACGTCCCCTTGCCCCAAAATAATCTCTCAAAATAAATACAAGGTAATAAAGAAATACTAACGATTTTATGAGCGAGTTTTTTCAAGGCGCCACGATTTTATAAGGGAGTTGTCGCCTTGTGAATGTATATACTGTATACTATAATTCAAATCCAACTGAAGACCCACATTTTTTACGGATCAAAAAATGATCCGGGAAAAGGAGGCAGCTATGGCAAGATTTTGCGCGAACTGCGGGGCACCGCTTTCCGACGACAGCAGGTTTTGTGAAGAGTGCGGAACCCCGGTGGAACAGGGAGGAAAGCAAAACAACAATGGACAGCAGATGGAGCCGGGATCAGGGATCAATCCCGGGCAGAATATAAATCAAGGACCGCAAAATGGTTCGGGGTCTCAGGTGCCTCCGGGACAGAATATCAACCGGGGAGCGCAAAACGGTCCGGGACCGCAATATGGACCGGGAACTCAGGTTCCTCCGGGAGCACAAACCGGTCCGAGATCTCAATACTCTCCGGGGCCGAATACCAATCCGGCGTCTCAAAATGGGCCGCGGGTTCAGCAGTATGGACCGGTCCCGCAGGGACCTCAGGTGCCTCCGGTAGCGCAAAATGGTCCAATGCCGCAGCAATACGGACCGGGGCCTCAGTATCAACAGCCTGCCCCGAAAAAGAAGTCAAATACAGGGCTTATCGTCGGGCTTATTATTGCTGCAGGCGCCGCAGTCGCATTGATACTCTTCTTTGTATCCCCATTTGGAAGAAACCTCATTGCAAAAAAAGGTAATGATCCTGCTGCCACCGCTTCGATCAGCAGCGCAGATATAGCTTCATCAAAGAGCTCTGAAAAAATCTCTTCTGCCAAAGAAAGTTCAAAGACATCATCTGAAAAGGCCTTGTCGGCGCAGACTTCAGAATCAAAGGCCTCATCAGCGAGGACTTCCTCAGCGCCAGCTTCGTCAGCTAAAGCTTCTTCCGCCAAGCCATCTCGGAGCGACTTTTCTTCACTCAGCACGACAGAGGTTCCCGAGTACGTTGATTTCCTTTGGTTCTGGGAAGATGTTTATCACAATGGATCTCCGGCCGCAAAGGAGATGCAGGGAGATTTCAGCGCTCTGGCCGGAAGCTGGAAGGCTCTTGTCTATATCGATCCGGGAAATACAATGGATTCAGAGAGTTATGATCTATCTACCTATACCTTTGAAGGCACAGAGGACTTTGTCACATTAAAAACGAAGCGCCATACCTTAGTTGACCTTAGAAACAGCGAGATAATCGACGCCTCAAACGAAGGCTCATCCACCTGGCACGGCAAATTTGAAAACGGCGCCATCACCTTTGACGGCCCCGGCTCAATAAGGATAGACGAGATCTATACCTACAATGGCCGCGAATACGCGCTTGGGCATTATTATTATCCTTCAGGGGAAAACGGGCCGCTCGCGCTTGTGAGGCCGTAACGAAAAAGCCGACAGATGACCCGTCCCCCGTCACATGTTGACCGGGGGACGGGTTTTTTGTCATCTTTCATTCAACTCCCATGACCTCTTTCAAAAATTCAGACTGGATAAAGACGGTCAGAGTTTCGATCTGTTCGTCAATGCTGCAGCCGGCGTTTGAGATGATCTCAAAGGGCCTCTCCCCCGTTTCATAATACATCCTTTCCGCCTGCGCATAGAACAGAAGGCTCACGGTCGGTATATGATAATCGCTTGATATGATGGCGAGGGATTTGATCCGGGGAGATGCGTTCTTTATAATATCTGCTGAAAGCTTCGCATTTTCAGATGTAGTCATGGATCTGTTTTCTTTCATTATCCTTGACGCATCGACTCCGTTTGAAATTAACCAATCCGCCATCACATCGGCTTCGGCAGGCCCCACCTTGCCGGCGTTTTCTCCGTAGAAGACACTTGTCGGACCGCCTGTCAGAAGGAATCTTGCTTTGGGATATTGCGTTGAACAGCGCAGGGCAAGCTTCAAGCGCTCTATAAGCTCGGTGCGCATTTCACCATCCGGTGTCAGCTGGAAGCCGGGAACCAGAATGCAGAGGCTATCATCTTTGGGAAGACCATCGGGAAGGGCATCCTGATTTATCGTAAGATCGGAAGAGACATACTCCCAGTGGTCCATTATCTTTTTCCACAATTCCCCAATGTCATGATCCGCCGCCACAAGCTCTGCCAAAAGCGCTTCAATTTCAGCGTTTCCCCTCGACCCCTTTTTCTCAAAAACAGCGATCATATCCTTTACAAGCGGAAGGGTGCGCTTGTCATAAGAAAGCGCCCGCTTCTCAAAAGGGATTTCCCTGATCTCTTCAGCGGAGCCGGTTTCAGGTATTTGGGAAGTTTCAGGGCTTTGAGTATTCCCCGTGTTTTGAGAGGCCTCCGGCTGTTGAGATGTTTCCGGAGTTTGTGGATTTCCCGGATTTTGAGGGGTCTCGGGCTGTTGAGACGTCCCGGCCTGCCGGCTCGAAAAAGCTTCCGCAAAAGTCCCGTTCGTACTTGAAGATAATGCTGCTCCGCCCGGCAGCGCAGGCTTTTCCATCCCGCCCGTCTTTCCGCAGGAGACCGCGAGACAGCAGACGAAACCAAGGAGTATGATGGCAGCTCTTTTTTTCATGGCATTCAACCTTTTGCTCCCGAAGATATTACTCAACTACAACTGCGGTCCCACAGGCCGTTACCATCATCATCCCGTTGTCTGCGCCGAGGACCTCATAATCCACGTCCACGCCAACCACCGCATTCGCGCCGATATAGATCGCCCTCTGCTCCATTTCGTAGATCGCCTGCCCTCTCGCGTTGATGAGCTCTTCCTCATAGCCCTGGGACCTTCCGCCAAAGAAATTTCTGAAGCTCGCGCCAAAATCCTTGATGAAATTGATCCCGGTGATGACCTCGCCAAACACGATCTGTTTGTATTCAATGATGCGATGCCCCTCTATCGTGGGAGTTGTGGTTGAAACCATTTTTTACCTCCTTTGAGAATACTGCATATCATTTATTATAATACAATCGGGTAGGGTAAAATACCCCTACCCGATTGTCCGTTGGCCGTCAAATGCCTCTTCGGGCAAGCTTCCAATGCACTTGACGGATTATCGCCCAAAAAAGTCCATCCCCTTTGTCATCCCTTATTTCATGCGCCGTGGCGTCTCCTGTAATCATTCTGGATGGGGGCAAGCATCTCATCACTGTCAAACGCCTCTTCCATAGCTTTCGCGCTGCCGCAGGCTCTCGCGCAGCTCACCATTTTTGACATTATATTGAAATTGAGCTTGGTACCGGCACTGTCGCATTCATATCTTACTGCCCTGTTTTCGGCGACGCCGAATTTTCCCGCCACTTCAACCGCGTCAATATTTGCCCCGAGGAAAACAAACTCCCAATGATCCTTCTCCTTCCTCTTTTCCACCATCTTCTTCACCTTGCCGTAGGAGTACTTTTTGCTCGCATTTTCCATGCCGTCTGTCGTTATTATGAATAATGTCTTTTCGGGTCTCTCCGAATCCGGAAGTTCCTTTTGAATATGGCTGATATGATGGATGGCCCCGCCTACCGCGTCAAGGAGCGCCGTGCAGCCCCTTACAAAATATTCTTTGTCTGTGATCTTTTCTACCTTCTCAAGTTCCTGCCTGTCATGGAGGATCTCCACCTTGTCATCAAAAAGGACTGTTGAGATCAGCGCCTCGCCCTCTTCCTTCTTCTGCTTTTCTATCATGGAGTTGTAGCCTCCGATAGTGTCACCTTCGAGTCCTGACATTGAGCCGCTTCTGTCCAGGATAAAAACGATTTCTGTTAAACCCTTTTTCATGATACTTACCTCGCTTTCTTTTGCTTGCCATTATCCGGCTGATTTCTTTGTTATGAGATAAGTATATTTTTTTTATTCTTTTTTAGGTCGCCTGCGAAGCGACACTTTGCGCGTTCCTACGAGCGGGGTGCAGCTGTTCTCATTAAGCCCGGCGGGAGCTTGCTCACGCAAGGGCTTATATGAGGACAGATGCATAGCGCGTGGCCGAAGGACACGAGCTGCCCCGCTACGTATATATCTTTACTCCCCCAGCAGCGGCTGGTCGTGCTCGAAGAGCGCCAGGTTTATCGTGTAGGTGTCATAGACCTCATTCTCAATGAAATACTGGATGATAAGATCGAACCTGCTGCCCGGCGACAGCGCATATCCCGCTCGCCCGAGCAGATCCTTCGTCTCATCCAGGCTGAGATGAAGAGCCAGCGCAAAAGAAACCGCAGTGATCTTCTTTGGCTGATAATCGCGATTGCACCTTATCTTTGAAAACAATTTCCTATCAACGTTTGCTCTCTTATAAACCTCTGTATCGGTAAAACCTTTTTCATCTATCAGGCGAAGCAGGCTTTCCGTAAAGGTCTCTCCTACATGAGCCATGATATCTTCAAGTGAACGATTTGTCTTTGATGCGGCAGCGCCCATCGCCATTGACATTGCCGCGGGAATCGCCGATGCTTTCGGAACCATTGCCATCGCCGACTCTTTCCCGCCCATTGCCGCGGGCATGGCTCCTGCTTCCCCTGCTGCTGCCGCAGGCATCGCCGGTTCATCTGCTTCCTCGTCACCCCTCGCCGCCTCCTTGCGCCGTAACGAAAAAGGTGAGCCCTGAAACAGCCCCCTCCCCGGTTTCTTCTTTTTTTCTTTGGTCGGCTCAGTTAGAGTTTTTTCATCATTGACAATCTCTATGCTGCTTCCGAAATCCCCCAATTCGAAAACATAGTGCTCATCAATATAAGCATCTATCCCTGAAAAGATCCCTTCCGACAAAGATAATGAAACATCATCGGGAACCGCGAGGATGATCTCCATATCCGAATCAGCCAAAAACTCCCTGAACGAATCCACGGCGATCTGAAGCTCCTTTGTATTTGAAAGTCCGTCCTCGCCTGCCGCGATCAGGGGAAAGGCTATGCTCCCGCAGCCAAGCTTTTTTGCAAGGCCAAGGCAGCTATCATAACAGCTTTGAAGGGCTTGCTTCTGCCCATCGGCCCGTGCAGGAACACCGGTTCGGATCAGATATTTTGCGCTAGAGCCGAAAGCCTCTTCATATACCGCCTGTCCGGTTTCTACAGCGCTTTTCTCCGGCTCAGAAGCCCTCACTACCGCATCGGCAGATACTTTTTTTATATCATTTCTTATTATCTTAAAAGCCATTTTTCAAAAACCCCCGCACACTTTCTTATATTCCGGAACCATCCTGATTTTACCACTTTTATGAGGTCAAAAAACCCTCAAAGGCGTTTGTGTATTATGCCGAAAGCAGGCTGCCGTAAATATACATATTGTCTATTAAGATTATCATATATATCAAGTAAGATGGCTGGACTGTTCGAAAGGAGGGAGACATGAACAGACAAAAAACATCCAAAAAAAAGCTATGAGCCATTGATGCTGCGAGTCTGTAAAGTGTAAAATAAAAATGTAGGTTTAGTGGAATATAAAAATGTAGGATTCCCCTAAGAGTGATACCCTTTTCCATGGAGGTGA
>CACYBK010000141.1 GCA_902772635.1 uncultured Lachnospiraceae bacterium
ACATCAGACGAGAAGGTGGAACCCCAAGATGGCACCCTTCATCTTCACGGAGAGAAACGGTATCCACATTATCGATCTCCAGAAGACGGTAGGAATGGTGGATGATGCCTACAATGCGATATTTGATATCGTTCAGCAGGGCGGAACCGTTCTCTTTGTAGGAACGAAGAAGCAGGCACAGGACACCGTAGCCGAGGAAGCAGACCGCTGCGGTATGTATTATGTAAATCAGAGATGGCTCGGCGGAATGCTTACGAATTTCAAGACTATCCAGAGCCGTATCGGAAGACTGAAGAAGATCGAAAAGATGGCTTCCGACGGAACCTATGATGTACTTCCGAAGAAGGAAGTTCTTGAACTTGAGAAGGAAAGAGAAAAGCTTCAGAGGAATCTTGGCGGGATCAAGGAGATGAAGCATCTCCCCGATGCCATATTCGTGATCGATCCGAAGAAGGAGCATATCTGCGTTTCAGAGGCGCGTGCTCTCGGACTTACGATCGTAGGTATAGCAGATTCAAATGCGGATCCTGATGAGCTTGATTATATCATCCCCGGAAATGACGACGCCATAAGGGCTGTGAAGCTTCTTACAAGAGCGATGGCTGACGCGGTCATCGAGGCGAAGCAGGGTACTGAGGAAGCAGGTTCTGAACCTGAAGAAGGCAAGGAGGAATAATAATGGCAGCAGTAACAGCAGCAATGGTGAAGCAGCTCCGTGAGGATACCGGGGCCGGCATGATGGAGTGCAAGAAGGCTCTTGCCGAGACCAACGGTGATATGGAGGCTGCGGTTGAATATCTGAGGAAGAACGGACAGGCAAAGGCAGAGAAGAAGGCCGGAAGAATAGCGGCTGAAGGACTTTGCGATGTAGCAATAGAAGGCGACAGTGCAGCTGTAGTCGAAGTCAATTCAGAGACTGATTTTGTGGCAAACAATGCAGATTTCAGGTCTTATGTCGGAAAGGTGGCGAATGCCGCATTGAAGACAAGTGCTACAGATATAGATGGTTTCCTTGATGACAAGTGGCCTGAGGATACATCAAAGACCGTGAAGGAAGCTCTTACCGACGAGATAGCAGTGATAAGCGAGAATCTTTCCATCAGGAGATTCAAGAAGATCACAGCTTCCGACGGAGCAGTTGTTTCCTACATCCACGCAGGCGGAAAGATCGCTGTTCTTGTTCACGCCGCATGCGAAAATGTCACAGATGATGTGAAGGAAGCTTTAAAGAACGTCGCTATGCAGATCGCAGCCATGAATCCCAAGTATGTGAGCGATGCTGACGTGGATCAGGAATTCCTTGATCATGAAAAAGAGATAATAATGGCTCAGATCGAAAATGATCCGAAGGAGGCCCAAAAGCCCCAGAATGTCAAGGAAGGCATGGTAAAGGGACGTCTCAACAAGGAGCTCAAGGAGGTTTGCCTTCTCGATCAGGTTTATGTAAAGGCTGAGGACGGAAAGCAGTCCGTCGGAAAATATCTTGAGGCTGTTTCGAAGGCGAATGGCAAGGATATCAAGATAGTTGAGTTTGTCCGCTTTGAGACAGGCGAGGGAATCGAAAAGAAACAGGAGAACTTTGCGGAAGAGGTTGCAAAGCAGATCCAGTAAGTTGGCGCTTAATACTTAAGTACGCCGGGCACCGAATGATCCGGTGTCCGGTTTTTTTAAAGGATAAAGCGATGGATGCTTCATCAAATACAACTTCAACCGAGCAGGAGATCCTTCTCAGAAGAAAGAGAGAGAAGAGGAAGCGGGTTCAAAGGATAAAGACCGGTATTATAGCCTTTATCGTGATATATGTCCTTGTTTCGATAGTAATGCTCTTCGTACTTTCATTTTCTGCGGCCTCGATGCAGAAGCAGATCAATGATCTTTCGGACAAGGTTTCAAAGCTTGAGGCTGTGAAGGCACAAAGAAAGACAGTCATTGATACTGTGGTGCCTGAAAGTGATATCCTTGTGGCCGATACAAAGACTGCGGAGGCGAATCTCGCAGGGGAGAAGGACACGCTCAAGGTTTATCTTACCTTTGATGACGGACCGAGCTCTTATACGAACAGGATACTTGATATTCTTGATGATTACGGCGTGAAGGCAACCTTCTTTGTGGTTGGAAAGACCGACGAGGATTCGAGGATCGCCATGAAGAGGATAGTAAATGAGGGGCATACCATAGGTCTTCATTCCTTCACGCACAAATACAGCGAGCTTTATGCATCAAAGGATGCCTTCGTCGCGGATTTTGAGAAGATCAGAAAATATGTATATGATGTGACGGGGATTGAGCCGAAATATTACAGATTTCCGGGTGGAAGCTCAAACACCGTTTCAGCAACAGATATGTCTGAGCTCATCAAATTCCTCAATGAGAAAAATATCACCTATTTCGACTGGAATGTGGCGAACGGGGATGAGACCTCATCTGATTATACAGTTGAGGAGCTCATTGAAAATGTAATGAATGATGTGGTAAAATACAAAACGTCCGTTGTTTTGATGCATGAAGCTGCGGACAAGGGCCGTACGGTCGAGTCACTGCCGAGATTGATAGAGCTTCTTCAGCAAAAGGGAGCCCTGATCCTTCCGATAAGCCGCGACACTACGGTGATACAGCACGTCAAGCTTAAAGAAGGCGAATAAATTTACAGGAGGAAAAGGATTATGGGTTTTTTTAAGGATCTGAAGGAAGATTTTTCAGATGCTGTGGATGAGCTCATCCCCGGAGGAAAAGCCTCTGATGATGAGTTCAAGACAGGCAAGGATGTTTCCCTCAATGCAGACAAGGATATTGATGTCGAAGAGGAATTGAACAAGCTTGACGGGCTCCTTGCTTCTGTTTCAAAGAAGGTTGACTCAAACAAGAAGGCTGAGCCTGCTGAAGAAGAAAAAGTCAGCAAACCGTCATTCTTCTCAATGGATTCCGAGAATGTGGTAGATCCCGCCAAGACAGAAGAAAGCAAGAAGGAAGAGGAGGCACCCGCTTTCTCACTTGACGAGATGAAAGAGATCAAGCCTGAAACAGAAGAAAAGGAGAACAATACCATGGAGAACAACACATTCAATTTTGAGGGACTTTCTTCAGCTGCAGAGTCCGAAAATACCGAAGCAAGTGCGGCTGCTCCTTCAATGGAGCCTGTACAGGATACCTATGCTGCCCAGCCTGCGGCAGAGGCACCTTCACCTGCTAATCAGGTATCTGACGAGAACGCTGTGATCACGGCAGGAATGACGATCACCGGTGACCTTACATCAACAGGGTCGATAAGCGTGGAAGGTCTGATAAACGGAAATGTCAACTGCAACGGAAAGCTTACCGTTACCGGAACTATCAAGGGCAATTCCTCATCCTCTGAATTCTTTGCAGATCAGGCGAAGATAGAGGGCGAGGTTTCCACACAGGGCACCGTAAAGATCGGCGTAGGCTCTGTCATCATAGGAAATATCAAGGCTACGAGTGCTGTTATAGCAGGCGCTGTAAAGGGTGATATAGATGTTCAGGGACCGGTTGTCGTAGATACATCTGCCGTAGTCATGGGAAATATCAAGTCACGTTCCGTACAGATCAACAACGGTGCTGTTATCCAGGGCTTCTGCTCACAGGAATACGCAGATGTGGACGTAGAGAGCGTATTCGCCTGATATGAAGAGATTTCTCCTGAAGCTTTCCGGCGAGGCTCTTGCCGGAGAAAAGAAAACGGGTTTTGACGAAGCTGCCGTTCTTGAGGTGGCAAAGGAAGTGAAGGAGCTCGTTGAAGAAGGGATCCAGCTTTCTATCGTGATAGGCGGCGGAAACTTCTGGAGGGGCCGCTCCTCTGAAAAGATAGACAGGACAAAAGCTGATCAGATCGGGATGCTTGCAACCGTCATGAACTGTCTCTATGTTTCAGAGATTATGAGATCGGTCGGACTTTCCACGATCATCATGACACCTTTTTCGGTCGGAGCCTTTACAGAGCTTTTCTCAAAGGACAAGGCACTCGAAGCACTTAATGATGGCAAGGTGGTATTTTTTGCCGGAGGAACAGGGCATCCGTACTTTTCAACGGATACAGGAGCTTCCCTTCGAGCCATAGAGACAGAGTGTGACGGGATTCTTCTTGCAAAGACGATAGACGGTGTATATTCCGCAGATCCGAAGCTTGACGATACAGCTGTACGCTATGACAGACTCTCCATTGAGGAGGTTGTCGAAAAGAAGCTTCAGGTTCTTGACCTCTCAGCTTCCGTAATGTGTATGGAGCACCATATGCCGCTTTATGTTTTTTCTCTCTTTGAAAAGGGTGAGATACAAAAGGCTGCATCAGGAGCTGATTTCAACGGGACCGTAGTTACTGCATAGAAACAAAAAGGGGGTTATCATCATGGACGAAAGACTTAAGCCTTTTGAGGAAAAGATGGGGAAGACCATGAACAATCTCTTTTCCGAGCTTGATTCCATACGCGCCGGAAGGGCGAATCCGCATATTCTTGATCATCTTCGGGTAGACTATTACGGAACACCGACTCCCATTCAGCAGGTTGCAAATGTCAATGTTCCGGAGCCCAGGATGATACAGATATCGCCCTGGGAACCTTCGATGCTGAAGGTCATTGAAAAGGAGATACAGTCCTCCGACATAGGCATCAATCCGACAAATGATGGAAAGGCTCTTCGTCTCGTATTTCCCGAGCTTACCGAGGAGAGACGTAAGGATCTTGCGAAGGATGTGAAGAAGAAGGGCGAGGAAGCAAAGGTCGCCATCAGGAACATCAGGCGTGATGCCGTGGATGCCATGAAGAAGCTTGAAAAGGAAGATGTTTCAGAGGACGAGATCAAGGATCTTGAGGACGAAGTCCAGAAGCTCACGGACAGCTTCATCAAGAAGGCTGATGACGCGGTGAAGAAGAAGACTGATGAAGTGATGACTGTATGATTTTTTTTGTGAAGTGGTTTTTTGGTCGGGACACAGGGCTTACAGAGCTTTGTGTCCCCTTATGTTTTTGAGAGAATAATCATTATGGAAGAAAGAAAGATTCCGCGCCATATTGCGATCATCCTTGACGGGAACGGGCGCTGGGCAAAGAAAAAGGGAATGCCGAGAAGCTATGGTCACGCTGCCGGTGCAAAGAGGGTGGAACCCTGCGTTAAGGAGTGTGACAGGCTCGGTGTTGAATATGTTACTATGTACGCCTTTTCGACAGAGAACTGGAAGAGATCCGAGGATGAGGTTTCAACATTGATGAAGCTTCTTAAGCAGTATCTGGCCCGCTGCAGGAAGATCGCTGTCGAAAACCATATGAAGATAAGGATAATCGGTGATGTAGCGGGACTTCCAAAGGAACTTCAGGAGGAGATTGAGATCACTGAGGACGCTACACGCTCTAATCCCGGACTTACCTTTTCAATCGCATTGAACTACGGCGGAAGAGACGAGATAATAAGGGCTGTGAGAAAGCTCCTATCTGACGAGGCATTACGAAAAAGGATAGAGGAAGAGGGCGCAGAAAGCGCCGTGGATGAAGCGCTGATATCGTCATCTCTTGATACGGCAGGACTTCCCGATCCCGACCTTTTGATCAGGACTTCGGGAGAGGAGAGGATATCAAATTTCCTGCCCTGGCAGCTTTGTTATACGGAGTTTTACTTCACGGATACTCTCTGGCCTGACTTTGATGAAAATGAACTGAACAAGGCCATTGATGAGTACGGGCGAAGGAGCAGAAGGTACGGGGCTTAAGGCATCTTTAATAAAGAGACGGATTCTGTTATAATCCATAAGTTGATGTTTTAAGCTTAATAAGGATCGGAATATGTTTGGCAAAAGGCTTTTAAGCGGGATAATTTTAATTGCACTCGCGCTTGTTTTGATAATACCGGGGGGCTATGTCCTTCTCTTTTCCACCATGGCTCTTTCACTCATAGGGCTGTTTGAGTTATACCGGGCTTTTTCGCTCCAAAGATCGATCCTGGCACTTCTTGGCTATATCTTTACTATAGTTTTTTATATCAATTTCATCTTTCCGGTTTTTGGACCTGATGCCGTGGCGCAGTCTGTGGTATTCCTCTTCATAGCCCTTTTGATCGCGCTTCTCGCGGTCTATGTGTTTACTTATCCAAAATACGAACCGGCCAATGTCTTTACTGCCTTCTTCGGGGTCTTTTATGTACCGGTGATGCTTTCCTTCATCTTCCTTACGAGGCAGATGGATAAGGGCTATATCATAGTTTGGCTCATTTTCCTTGCCTCATGGGGAACGGATACCTTCGCTTACTGCGTCGGGGTTCTCATCGGAAAGCACAAGATGTCACCGAAGCTTTCCCCCAAAAAATCAGTAGAGGGCGCTATCGGGGGTATAGCAGGTGCGATAGTACTTACCTTCATCTACCTTTATATCTTCAGGAATGAAGCAAATCTTCAGATTCCGGATATTGTCTTCCTTTCTGTTTCCGCCGGTGCCGGCGGCTTCATATCAATGATAGGAGATCTTGCGGCAAGCGGAATAAAGAGGCACACCGGGATCAAAGATTACGGGAAGCTGATTCCGGGACACGGAGGGATTTTGGACCGTTTTGATTCCGTTATCATCACGGCTCCCATCATTTACTATTTTGCTGTATTTCTTTCAAGGAGCTGATCTTTTTGAAGAATGTCTCGATAATAGGTTCAACAGGCTCTATAGGCACACAGACGCTTTCCGTCATCAGGGAGCATCCCGATCTTTTCAATGTAAAAGCTCTTTCCTGCGGCAGGAACATTTCTCTTCTGGCTCAAGAGATAAGGGAATTTCATCCTGAATATGTCTCAGTTGAACGGGAAGAGGATCTCTCTGTCTTAATGGAACTGACAAAAGACTGTCCCATAAAAGGGATGGGCTTCGGTAAGGAGGGACTCATTACAGTCTCATCTTTCTCTTCATCCGATATCCTGGTCTCCGGCATAGTAGGAATGCGTGGGATAGAGCCTACCATTGCCGCGATCAAGGCAAAGAAGGACATAGCCCTTGCAAACAAGGAGACTCTCGTCTGCGCCGGGCATATCATTATGCCTCTTGCAAAGGAGTATGGGGTTTCAATACTTCCTGTTGATTCCGAGCATTCCGCTATTTTCCAGAGTCTTCAGGGAAATCGGGATAATGAGATAGACAGGATAATTCTTACGGCTTCAGGCGGTCCCTTTTTCGGGATGAGCGTCCCGGAACTTCAAAAAGTGACAGTGGAGGATGCTCTTAAAAATCCGAACTGGGATATGGGAGCGAAGGTCACCATAGACTCTGCCGACATGGTAAACAAAGGACTTGAGGTCATGGAGGCCCATTGGCTTTTTGATGTGCCGATAGACGATATCGTGATCCATGTCCACAGGCAGTCGATACTTCATTCAGCAGTGATGTTCAAGGACGGCGCGGTAATGGCGCAGCTTGGGACTCCCGATATGAGGATCCCGATCCAGTACGCCCTCACTTATCCAAAGAGAGTAAGTCTTTCCGGAAAGAGGCTTGATCTTTTTTCGATAAAGGACTTGACCTTCGAGAAGCCTGATCTTTCGGTCTTTAAAGGATTGAAGATCGCAATGGATGTGGGAAGACAGGGCGGAAACCTGCCGAGCGCCTTCAATGCTGCGGATGAGGAGGCAGTAAAGCTTTTCCTTGAAAAGAGGATCGGTTTTTTGGACATTGCCGACATCATTGAAAAAGCAGTGGAGGAGACAGAATTCATCAATTCTCCCTCACTTGACGAAATAGAGCAGACAGGGAATATTACAAAGGAGCGTATCAGGAAGGATCATTTATGACAATAGTAATAGCAATACTGGTCTTCGGATTCATTATCTTTTTTCATGAATTCGGACATTTCATAGTCGCAAAGCGCTGCGGCGTAAAGGTAAATGAGTTCTGTCTCGGCTTTGGCCCGAGGCTCATAGGCTTCAAAAAAGGTGAGACTGATTATTGCTTGAGGCTCCTTCCCCTCGGCGGTGCCTGCGTGATGGAGGGCGAGGAAGAGGATACCGATGATGAGAGGAGCTTTCTGAAAAAGCCAATCTGGAAGAGGGCGCTCATCATCGCGGCGGGACCTTTATTCAATTTCCTTCTCGCGTTCATCCTTGCGGCTATAATGCTCGGTACCATGGGGATCTCCGAGCCCGTGGTATCAAATGTTATGGAAGGCTATCCCGCGGAAGAGGCCGGCCTTCAGGAGGGCGACAGGATCAAGGCCCTCGGAAATTATGATGTCCATTTCTACAAGGAAGTCACGGCCTTCAATTTCTTCAACAAGGGAAAGCCCGTTGAGGTGAACTATATAAGGGACGGCAAGGAATATAAGACTACGCTCATCCCAAAATTTTCAGAAGAAGATCAGAAGTATCTTCTCGGGGTCACGGGTCCTGCGGAGAACAAAAAACTGAATTTCTTTGAAGCCATAGGGAATGCCTTCTATGAGCTTCGCTACCAGATCACGGTGACCTTCAAGAGCCTCGGGATGCTGATCACGGGGCAGGTCGGGATCAGGGATATGTCGGGGCCTGTCGGTATCGTAAAGGTGATAGGTGACACCGTCAAAAATTCCATGCCGGACGGAGCTCTTTATGTGGTGATGAACCTCTTCAATATCACGGTGCTTCTTTCCGCGAACCTCGGCGTCATGAACCTGATACCCATCCCCGCCCTTGACGGGGGGAGGCTTCTCTTCCTGCTTATCGAAGGAGTATCGAGAAAGAAGGTTTCGAGAAAGGTCGAAGGGTATGTGAACGGCGCAGGGTTTATCGCGCTGATGGCGCTCATGGTTGTCGTCCTGATATCGGATGTGGCAAAGATCGCTACGGGGCAGATGTGATATGGAAAAAAGACATGCAACAAAGACCGTAAATATAGGCGGAGTAAGGATAGGCGGCGGTGAGAAAATCGCCATCCAGTCAATGTGCAATACAAAGACAGAGGATGTGCGTGCAACGGTTTCCCAGATCAATGAGCTTGAAAAGGCAGGCTGCGACATCATAAGGGTTGCTGTTCCCACAATGGAGGCTGCAAGAGCGGTAGCGGATATCAAAAAGGAGATCAATATTCCTTTGGTCTGCGACATCCATTTTGACTATCGCCTTGCCATAGCATCTATAGAAAACGGCGCTGACAAGATCAGGATAAACCCGGGAAACATAGGCGGAGCCGACCGTGTAAAGGCGGTGGTTTCAGCGGCGAAGGAAAGGAATATCCCTATCAGGGTGGGCGTGAATTCAGGCTCGCTTGAGAAGGATCTTCTTGAAAAGTACGGCGGAGTCACTGCCGAGGCTCTTGTAGAGAGCGCCCTTCAAAAAGTTGCCATGATAGAGGATATGGGCTATGACAATCTTGTGATATCGATAAAGTCCTCTGATGTCCTCATGAGCATCATGGCCCATGAGCTTATTTCAAAAAAGACAGATCACCCTCTTCATGTCGGGATCACGGAATCCGGTGCCCTTTACCGGGGGAATATGAAATCCGCAATAGGCCTTTCCATTATCCTCTATGAAGGGATAGGTGATACCATCAGAGTATCCCTGACCGCAGATCCGAAGGAAGAGGTGAAGAGCGCAAAGCTCATTCTGGAAGAGCTTGGCCTCAGGGAAAAGGGCGTTGAGATAGTCTCCTGCCCGACCTGCGGAAGGACAGAAATTGACCTTATCTCTCTTGAAAAGCAGGTGGAAGAAATGGTCGAAGGGCTTGAACTCAAACCCTTAAAGATCTCCGTCATGGGCTGTGTTGTGAACGGTCCCGGAGAGGCGAAGGAGGCCGACCTTTCGATCTGCGGAGGAAAGAAAGAGGGGCTTATTTTGAAACACGGAGAGATAGTGAGAAAGGTTCCCGAGGATGAGCTGCTTAGCGCATTCTCCGAGGAACTTTCAGAGTGGATGATAATTGATAAGTGATGTCAAAAGCATTTTTTTCCGTTTTTAAAGAACTTGAAAATGAGGATCCCGGGCTTTCTGTTGTGCTTCGGGATGCGCAGATACTGAAGATCACCGAGTCTTCAAACAAAAGGAGGATGAAGATATACCTCCTTTTTAATGACCTTGTCCCGAAGGACAGGATAAATGCCCTTGAGAGGATGATCTCGGAAAGAGTATTCAAGGAGCATGTTTCAGTTACCATAGTTGAGAGGTATTCACTCGGGGATGAGTTTGTCCCCAGGCAGATATTATCATCCTACAAGGACTCTATCCTTACGGAGCTCTACCAGTCAGACCGCATATTATTCCAGATCGTTAAGCAATCCAATTTCTCCTTCAATGAGGATGACCGCCTTTCCATGAGTCTTCCGGATGACGGAACGAGCGAGCTCTATGAGGGGCAGATACTCAAGTATTTTGATGATGTGTTCAGAAACCGCTTTGGGTCAAATATTTCATTTGATATCTCTTACGAAAAGCCGGCGCGCGATCATCTCAAGGAAAACCGCCTGAAACTGGAGCTGCAGTCAGTTGCCATATCAGAAGCCATCTCAAAAAGAGAGGCGGTTGAGATCGAAAAGAAGGAGGAAAAGGAAAACAAGGGCTTCGCAAAAAAAGAGGCACCGAAGGAAAAGAAGGAAAAGGAATACAGGACAAAAAAGAACAGCGTTTCAAAGAAGTCGGAAAACGAACCCGGGCTTTTCTACGGAAGAGCTGTCGGAGACGAATATACAAAGATGATCGACATCGCTGAGGATACGAGCGAGGTCGCGTTGAGAGGCCAGGTATTCTTTACTGAAGAAAAGGAACTTCGAAGCGGGAAGATACTCTTTACGTTCAGTCTCTATGACGGCACGGATTCAATTTCAGCGAAGCTGTTTTTGGAGCCGGAGGTCAGGAATACCCTGGCTGAAGAAATAAAGAATGGAAGCTTCATAGCTCTTCGCGGTCTCATCTCCGAGGACAGGTTCTCAAAGGAACTGGCGGTGGAAAGGGTCTACGGGATCAAGAAGACAGATGACTTTCTGAATACCGAAAAAAGGCAGGATCTGTCTTCCGAGAAGAGGGTGGAACTCCATTGCCATACAAAGATGAGCGCCTCTGACGGAGTTTCCGAGATCAAAGACATCATAAAGGAGGCTGTTTCCTTCGGGCACAAGGCTCTTGCTATAACAGACCACGGTGTCGTCCACGCATTCCCTGAAGCGGCAATCTTCGTAAAGGAAAAAAAGCTTGATATCAAGATACTCTATGGTATGGAGGGATATCTCGTTGACGATACAAAGGCTCTTGTCACAAATTCGAAGGGACAGAGCCTTGACAGCGACTATGTGGTATTTGATCTTGAGACCACAGGCCTTAATGCAAAAAATGTAAAGATAATAGAGATCGGCGCAGTAAAGGTCAGAAACGGCGAGATCATCGACAGATTCTCGGAATTTGTAAATCCCGGGGAACCTATTCCCTACAGGATCACAGACCTCACGGGGATTAGAAATGATGATGTAAAAAATGCATCGACCATAGATGTCATTCTCCCGAAGTTCCGGGAGTTTTGCGGCGACTCGGTGCTTGTTGCCCACAATGCGGAATTTGACACGGCCTGCATCAAATACAGGTCAGCCGATCTTCATATAGAGTGGGACTTCACACACGCGGATACGATGACTATCGCCCGCTTCCTTCATCCCGAAAAGGCGCAGTTTTCACTGGAGCAGGTTGCAAGATTGTTTTCGGTCGAGCTCAAGGATCATCACCGCGCCGTAAATGACGCGGAGTGTACCGCAGGCATCTTCATAAAGATGCTTCCAATGCTTCGGGAGCGCGGGATAAACGATCTCGATGAATTAAATGAAAAAGGACAACCCACTGATGAGACGATAAAAAAGATGCGTCAGAGCCATGTCACCATCATCGCAAAAAACGATATCGGAAGGATCAATCTCTACCGGCTCGTATCCCTTTCAAATCTCAAGTACTTCAAGAAAAAGCCCAAGATCCCGAAAAGCAAGCTCCTTGAGTACAGGGAAGGCCTCATAGTCGGAAGCGCCTGCTCCGAGGGAGAACTTTTCCAGGCGATCCTCATGGGGCGAAGCGAGGAAGAGCTCTATCGGATAGCTTCGTTTTATGATTATTTTGAGATAATGCCGGCTGCCAATGACTCCTATCTTCTTCGTGAGGAGAAGTACGGCATAAAGACAATAGACGACATCAGAAATATCTCAAGACAGATAGTCGCGCTCGGTGATGAACTGAAAAAGCCGGTCGTCGCTACCGGTGATGTGCATTTTCTGAATCCGGAGGACGAGATCTACCGAAGGATAATAATGTTCAACAAGGACTTCCCTGACTGCGACCTTCAGCCGCCGCTTTATCTTCATACGACAGATGAGATGCTGTCGGAGTTTTCATATCTGGGATCGGACAAGGCCTATGAGGTCGTGATCAAAAATACGAATATGATAGCGGATATGTGCGAGAGGATTTCTCCCACCCGTCCCGACAAATGTCCTCCCGTAATACCTGATTCCGACAAGACACTTCGGAGGATATGCTATTCAAAAGCGCATGAGCTTTACGGGGAAGAGCTTCCGGAAATTGTTTCATCGCGCCTTGAGAGGGAACTCAATTCCATAATCGGAAACGGCTATGCCGTGATGTATATCATAGCGCAGAAGCTCGTCTGGAAGTCTGTGGAGGACGGCTATCTCGTGGGATCAAGAGGTTCCGTAGGCTCCTCCTTTGTAGCGACCATGGCAGGGATCACGGAGGTAAATCCTCTGCCTGCACATTATCTTTGCAAGAACTGCCATTATTCCGACTTTGATTCGGAAACGGTAAAGTCCTTCGTCGGACGCAGCGGCTGCGATATGCCGGACAAGATCTGTCCCGTCTGCGGCAAGCCGCTTTTCAAGGAGGGGAACGACATACCTTTCGAGACCTTCCTCGGCTTCAAGGGTGACAAAGAGCCGGATATCGATCTCAATTTCTCCGGAGATTATCAGAACAAGGCGCACAAATATACAGAGGTGATATTCGGAGAAGGGCAGACCTTCAAAGCCGGTACTATAGAATCGATCGCAGACAAGACTGCCTTCGGCTATGTAAAAAAATATAATGAGGCTCATTTACTTAACAAAAGAAGCTGCGAGACGGATCGTATCGCGAAACACCTTCAAGGCGTGAAGACCACGACCGGTCAGCATCCCGGCGGGATAGTGGTCCTTCCCATGGGGGAGGACATAAACAGCTTTACTCCGGTTCAGCATCCCGCGGACAAGGAGGAGAAGGATGTCATCACAACGCATTTTGATTTCCACAAGATAGACGCAAATCTTCTGAAGCTTGATATCTTAGGTCACGTCGATCCGACAGTCATCAGGATGCTTGAGGAGATCACGGATACGAAGGTTACCGATGTACCGCTTGATGACAAAAATGTAATGAAGCTTTTCCAGGGCACGGAGCCGCTTGGTCTGTCCCCTGAGGATCTCTGGAATACCGATATGGGAACCCTCGGAATCCCGGAATTCGGCACTGACAATGCCATGGGAATGCTGAAGGAGGCAAAGCCCAAGGAGTTTTCCGACCTTATCAGGATATCGGGACTGTCCCACGGAACGAACGTGTGGAGGGGCAATGCGCAGGACCTCGTGCTTTCAGGAACTGCCGATATTTCCACATGCATCTGCACGAGAGATGACATCATGATCTACCTTATCAGCAAGGGCCTTGAACCCGAGGAGTCCTTCAAGATAATGGAGGATGTCAGGAAGGGAAAGGTCGCAAAGGGAAAGTGCGACAAATGGGAAAAATACAAGGCGGATATGAAGGAGCATGATGTACCCGACTGGTACATAGGCTCCTGCGAAAAGATAGAGTACATGTTCCCCAAGGCCCATGCCGCCGCATACGTAATGACCGCGTGGCGCATCGCATGGTACAAGATATACATGCCTCTTGCTTATTATGCAGCCTTCTTTTCAATAAGGGCAAAGATAGACCTTCTTGATATGTGCCAGGGCAAGGAACATCTTGAGGAAAAGCTGAACGAATACGAAACGCGGCAGAAGAACAACGAGCCCATATCGGCTACCGAAAAGGACAGCTATATGGACATGAGGCTTGTGCATGAATTCTACGCGAGGGGCTTTTCGTTCCTGCCCCTTGATCTTTACAAGTCAGACGCGAAGCGCTTTGTGATAGAGGATAATGCTCTTCGGCCGCCCTTTTCGACTATCAGCGGAATGGGAGAACAGGCGTCGGTCGCGCTTTTTGAGGCGGCCAGGGAGAAGCCCTTCCTCTCAAAGGAGGAGATAAGGACACGCGGAAAGGCACCGCAGAAGGCAATCGAGATAATGGCAAAATGCCATCTCATAGACGATCTTCCCGAAAGCCCGCAGATCTCGCTGTTTGATGTTATCGGAGGATAATGATGAGAGAACTTTCTGAAATGAGAAAGGATATAGACAGAGTCGATGAAGGCTTAAAGGCGCTCTTTGAAGAAAGGATAGGACTTTCCCTTGAGATCGCAGATTTCAAGAAAGAGCATGATCTTCCTATCTATGACAAAAAAAGGGAGGAAGAGATGCTTGATAAGCTTTCAAAGGATTATGAAGATCCTTTTATGAAGGAGAGTATAAGGGAGCTTTTCAATTGTCTTATCACGATATCGAAAAGGCTCCAGGAAAAAACGATAAAGAGGGGTGAGGATCAGGCATGAAGCGGTTTGGTTCGATCTATATAGGGACCTTCGGGCTGACGCTCAAGGTCTATGAGGTTACAAAAGAAAAGAGATTAAAGGAGATCGACAGTCTTCGGAAGAATACTCTTATCTTTCATGATATCTACAGGGAAAAGAGACTGACGCCGGAAACCGTGAAGCATCTCATAGCTACACTTTCCGAAATGCTTGATACACTGCGGCTTTACAAGGTGGACAGCTACAGGGCCTGCGGGAGTTATTCCCTGAAGGAGGCTGAAAATCTCCTTTTTGTGCTGGATCAGATACGTCTTCGGATAGGGCTGTCAGTCGACATTCTTTCAAATTCCGAGCAGCGCTTTATGACATATCGGGCGTTTGCAAACGAGAGGGATTTTGAGAAGCTTACGAGGGATACAGCAATACTTGTTGATATAGGCGGCTACAGCCTTCAGCTTACGCTGTTCGTGGACGGCTCCATAAAGACGACGCAGCATATCCCGATAGGCGTTGCGAGCATCAGGGAATACCTGATCAGATTGGCCTCTGAAACCGATCTCAGACAGCAGATAGCGGAGATGACTGAGAAGGAAATAGAAGCCTTTTCAAATATGTTTTTGAAGAAGGACGATATATCAGTCGAAAACCTTATTATTTTGAATGATAATCTTTCAGAGGGTATATCAAAATACTTCGGTGTAAAGACGAAGAGCGCCACCTTTGAAAAAGAGAAGATACTGAAACTTATCGGGCAGCTCATAGATGAAGGCTCTTATGCTGCAGGAGGTGCAAAAGGGCAGGAAGTCGGCCGCCCCGAGATAGACACTTTCAGCCTTTCGATGCTTGAGCTCATCCATTCGATCCTTTCCGTGCTAAAGCCCAAAGAGGTCGCATTCCCCGACAAGACTATCAATGACGGCATAGCCTTCATGCTTGCAAAGGACGAAAAGGCTCTTTCCGAGAAGCATGACTTTGAAAATGACGTGCTTTCTGCCGCATCCTTCATAGCTGAGCGTTACGGGAGCTACAAGCCCCATCTCAAGGTTCTTGACGAGCTTGGCACAAAGATAATAGACGCCATGAAGAAGAAGAGCGGCCTTACCCGCCGTGACCGCCTGATATACAGGGTTTCCGCCATTCTCCATGACTGCGGGAAATATGTGAGCCTTTCAAATTCCGGAGAGAATTCCCACAGCATCATAGTAAGTTCCGAGATCCTCGGTCTTACCCACAAGGAGCGGGAGATGGCGGCCTATGTGGCTCTTTTCAACAGGCTCGATCCCTATCCTTACGAAGAGATGGCGGATGAATTTACCGAGGAGGAATATGTAAAGATAATCAAGCTCCTCGCAGTGCTTAGAGTCACAAACGCCCTCGACCGCTCGCATAAGCAGAAATTCCGGAAGGTAAAGATGGAACTTACCGAAAAGGAGCTCATCATAAGGATCTCAAGCGATGACTCTATATCGCTTGAAAAGGGACTGTTTGAAGGAAAGGCTGATTATTTTGAAAGGATCTTTTCCGTGCGTCCGGTGATCAAGGAAACTGTGACGCGCTGACACTTTTTTTGAAAGAGGTTTTGATTTATGGACAAAGATCTTCTGAATCCGGATTATTATGTAAACCGTGAGCTTTCATGGCTCTTATTCAATGTCAGGATACTTGACGAGGCAAGGGACAAGAAAAATCCCCTTATGGAGAGGGTGAAATTTCTCTCGATCACTGCCTCGAACCTTGACGAGTTTTTCATGGTCAGGGTCGCGTCGCTTCACGACATGATAAATGCTTCCTACGAAAAGCCCGATCTTTCGGGAATGACTGTAAATGAGCAGCTTGACGCCATACTTTCGGAGACGCATGGCTTCATAGACAGGCAGTATCTTACATTAAACCGCTCCATTATCCCGCTCCTTGAGGAAGAGGGCGTAAGGATAGTTACTGACTTTCGACAGCTTTCAAAAAAGGAGGCGCTGTACTGCGACGATTATTTCAGGAAGAATGTCTATCCGGTGCTGACGCCGATGGCAGTTGATGCGTCGAGGCCGTTTCCCCTCGTTTTGAACAAGTCCTTGAATATCGCCTCCCTCCTCAAAAAGAAGCCCGGGGTAGCGCCCCTTGTGAAAGCGCAGAAAGGGAAGGGCGCCGGGAAAAATGATTTTGCGACGGTTCAGGTTCCGTCTGTTCTTCCGAGGCTTATAGAGCTGCCGGGAGACGGGAATTTCAAACAGAGCTTCATCCTCCTTGAGCAGCTGATCTTAAAGAATATAGGAGAGCTTTACAAAAACTATGAGGTTGTATGCTCCTATCCCTACCGGCTGATAAGGAACGCGGACCTTCCCATAGACGAGGATGATGCTTCGGATCTTTTGCAGGAGATCAAGAAGTCACTCCACAGAAGGGATTGGGGAGAGGGCATCAGACTTGACTGCGACGCCTCTATGGATGAGAGGCTCATCATGTACCTGAAGAAGCAGTTTGATGTAACGGACCGGGAGGTCTATTTTGTGAACGGTCCCATTGACCTTACCTTTCTCATGAAGCTCTACGGCACGGTCGAAGGAAAGAGTCTCTATGACAAGCCCTTTGAAAGCCGCCGTCCAAAGGGCATCCCGGAGGGGGCAGATATTTTTTCACTCATCAGAAAGGGCGATCTTTTCATGAACCACCCTTATGATTCCTTTGAGCCGGTCGTGGAATTTATAAGGCAGTCCGCCGTTGACAGGGATGTGCTCGCGATCAAACAGACGCTCTATAGGGTGAGTGGTAATTCGCCCATCATTGCTGCTCTGGCGAAAGCTGCCGAAAACGGAAAGCAGGTCACTGTCCTTGTAGAGCTCAAGGCCCGTTTCGATGAAGAGAATAATATCCAATGGGCGCAGCAGCTTGAAAAGGCCGGCTGTCACGTGATTTACGGCCTCGTAGGTTTAAAGACACATTGCAAGATAGCACTCGTTGTCAGAAACGAGGAGGAAGGGATCAAGCGCTATGTGCATCTTGGTACAGGAAATTACAATGACAAGACCGCCCGCCAGTATACTGACTGCGGGATATTCACCTGTGCTGAGACGATAGGAGAGGATGCCACAGCTGTATTTAATATGCTTTCGGGTTATTCGGAGCCGGAGCATTGGAACAATTTGATACTGGCGCCGATCTGGATGAGACAGAAATTCTATTCCCTCATCGACAGGGAAATTCATCACGCGAAGGCCGGAAGGAAGGCGCGTATCGTCGCAAAGATGAATTCACTCTGCGACAGGGATATGATAGCAAAGCTTTACGAGGCTTCATGCGCAGGAGTTGAGATTTTCCTGATCGTGAGAGGCATCTGCTGCCTCAAGACCGGGATTCCGGGGGTCAGCGAGAATATCCATGTCATATCGATAGTCGGTACCTTCCTTGAGCACGCGAGGATCTTCTATTTCTATAATGACGGGGAAGAGGACGTATTCATGGGCAGTGCGGACTGGATGCCGAGGAACCTTGACAGAAGAGTAGAGATCATCTTCCCTGTGCTTGACGAGAATATCAAGGGAAGGGTGAAGCACATACTTGATGTGTCGCTCAAGGACAATCTCAAGGCTTATTATCTTTCGGCAGACGGAGTATACAGGCATTTCGACAGGAGAGGGAAGAAGGCCTTCGGCTCGCAGAATGAGTTTATGAAGGAGGCACTTTCAGGGGATGAAGAAGGTGCACTCCTTTTGAAGACAAGGACCTTCACTCCGGTCTGGGCGGTAAATGACGGACAGCAGGATATGAACTGAAACAGAAGATATAGTCATAGTTATCGACAATTCCCACAAGATATTGTGGATAACGCTTGATTATTTCGTGGGAGCATGTTATTATGTCAGTGAGGTGCAGGGAGCACCTTGAGATGCACAATTGAAATATGCTGCCAAGGAGGGATCAAAGCGACTATGGATGAGTATTACAGAGTCAATCCAATCCAGATGTCCGATGGTTCAGATCTTGATTCCCAGGGACAAACGTATTTCAAGCAGTCTCGCAGGAAATCAGGTTCTGATTTCGGCAACATATTCATCTCTGCCTGTGATGAATTGAAAACAAAGACAG
>CACYBK010000142.1 GCA_902772635.1 uncultured Lachnospiraceae bacterium
ACAACTCTGTTTCCGGCGCGGTAATCCTTTTCACAGCGCCTCGCGACATTCATTATGCGCTCCTTGTCGCGCACGGATGAGCCGCCGAATTTCTTTACGATAAGCATCTTTTCTGTTTCAACCTCATTATCATTATCTTAAAGCAGCCTTATGAAATGATCGCAGTCCTTCCCTTCCCCGGAAAGAAAATCATGCTCCTTCATCATACCGGTAATGTGGCACTCAGTCCCCTTCCTGACATAATATCTGAAGCTCTGCTCATCCGGGTCAAGGAGCTTCACCTTAGAAGGTTCCCAGGTGAAGTCCACGTGCTTGTTTACATGGCGCGCCTCTTCAACAAGATCCCCGACGACCGCGCTTGCCGTGGGAAGGCTTCCGGCTCCGCTCCCGTAATACATGGAGTCACCGAGCATATTGCCTCGCACGAGGATCGCGTTCATGACGCCGTCAACCGCGAAAAGCGGGCTTTCCTTCGATACGAGAAAGGGTGCAACCCTTACAAAATAAGAATCCCCTGACTTGTCCATCGCGGCTATGAGCTTTACCTTCATGCCGTTTTCCTTCGCAAAAGCAATATCAGCCTTTTCTATCTTTGTGATCCCCTCCGTCGGGAAGTCCTCAAAATCAACCTGTCGGCCGGCCGCAAGCGATGTGAGGATCGCGATCTTTCGTGCCGCATCAAAGCCTTCCACATCAGCGGTGGGATCCTTCTCGGCGTATCCAAGGGACTGGGCTTCCTTCAATACCTCGTCAAAGGATACGTCTTTTTCCGCCATTGCGCTCAACATATAATTCGTGGTCCCGTTTACGATGCCGTAGATCGACTCTATCTCATCTCCGGTCACGCATTTCAGGATGACCCTGATTATAGGTATCCCGCCGCCGACGGAAGCCTCGAACATGAAGTTTACATTATTTTCCTTCGCGGTAGCTATGAACTCCGCCCCCTTTGCCGCCACAAGGGCCTTGTTCGAGGTCGCGACATTCTTTCCTGCCCGAAGCATTGCATCTACGAAGGTATAAGCAGGCTCGACCCCGCCCATCGTCTCTACCACGAGCTTCACCTCGGGGTCGTCCACTATCACCTTGTAGTCGTGAACTATCTTTTCATTGATGGGATCGCCGGGAAAATCGCGGACGTCAAGGACATATTTGAGCTCGATATCATCAAGCGCATGAGCCTTTATGATATCCCTGTTTTCGGAAAGTACTCGGGCGACTCCGCTTCCGATGGTACCGTATCCCATTATCGCTGCTTTCATAAACTACTCCTTTTGCATTTCGAATATCAATCCACGTCTGAAACGCCGCGCTTCGGCTTTCCAAGCGAGAGCCATTTCAGATATGCATTCATGAAGTTGTCAAGAGCTCCGTCCATCACTCCATTCACATTCGAGGTCTCTTCGCCTGTCCGAAGATCCTTCACCATAGTATAGGGCTGGAAGACATAAGACCTGATCTGGTTGCCCCAGGATATGCCTGAAACATCGCCCCTGATCTCGGCTCGTGCTTCTTCGTTTTCCTCCATCTTGAGCATCAGGAGCTTACTCTTCAGCATCTGCATGGCCTTGTCCTTGTTCATATGCTGGGAGCGCTCATTCTGGCAGGTTACGACGATCCCTGTAGGAAAATGCGTGATCCTGATGGCGGAGGAGGTCTTGTTGATATGCTGTCCGCCGGCACCGCTTGAACGGTAGGTGTCGATCCTGATGTCCTCGTCCCTGACCTCTATATCTATATCGTCCTCGATATCCGGCATGACATCGCAGGAGGCAAATGAAGTCTGCCTCTTGCCGTTCGCATTGAAGGGCGAGATACGTACAAGCCTGTGTATCCCCATCTCGGATTTGAGATAGCCATAAGCGTTTTCACCATTCACTTCAAAAGTAACGGACTTGATGCCGGCCTCGTCGCCCTCAAGAAGATCGAGCATCTCAACGGAATAACCATGAGCCTCGGCCCACCTCGTATACATTCTATACAGCATCTGGGTCCAGTCGCAGGCCTCTGTACCGCCCGCTCCCGAGTGAAGGGTCACTATGGCGTTTTCAAGATCATATTCGCCGGAAAGTAATGTCTTTATCCGAAGTGTCTCAAAATCGGAAGTAAAGGTTTCAAACTGCTCCAGTGCCTCCTGCGCGATCTCGGGATCATTTTCCTCATTTCCAAGCTCGATATAATCAAGAATATCCGAAAACTGGCTGTCGAGGGAATCGATCGCCGAAACATCATCCTTCAGTCCCTTCAGCTCCTGCGTAAGCTTTCCGCTTGATACGGGATCGTTCCAGAAATCGGGAGCCTCCATCTTTTTTTCAAGCTCCTCGATCCTGTTCTTCTTCCCCTCTATGTCAAGTGACTTCCTGACCTCGGTAAGGGGCGCCTTGTATTCGTTTAATTTTGTTTTTAATTCTTCAAGTTCAAGCATGAGATATCCTTTATCATTTTTCAGTGAGGATAGAATACGCCTTGTTTAGCTGGCTGTCGCCAAGATAATCCGAAACGGTATATTCGTCCTCGTACTTTTCCTTCAATGCTTCCACATCCCCTGTGTAGGAGTAATCCACCTCTATATCCGGCTCTATCCCCTTGCCGTGGATATCATTGCCGTTCGGCGTGAAATACTTCTGCTGGGTGATCTCTATCCGGCTCCCGTCGGAAAGGGGGTATGTGAACTGCACTATTCCCTTGCCGTAGGTCTTCTTCCCGACTATTGTGGCTGCCTTGAAATCCTTCATCGCCCCGGTAAATATCTCTGAGGAGGAAGCTGATTTTTCGTCGACGAGGACCACTGAAGGTATGTCGATCACATGCTCGTCATCAGAGACACGATCCTCTCTTTTTCCTTTGTTGTCAAGTGTATAGACCACAGTCCCTTTCGGCAGTATCTCGTCAAGCACCGCCACTACCTCATCCACAAGTCCGCCGGGGTTCTGTCGAAGATCATATATAATGGAGGTCATGCCGCTTTCTTTCAGCTTACTGATCGCCTCCCTGAAGGATCTGGCCGTGCCGGAATTGAATTCCGATATCCGGAGATAGCCGACGCCCTTGTCAAGCATGGTGGCAAAGACGCTTGGAGTAGTGACCTTCCGCCTCGTAACGTCAAAGGATTTTTCCTCGCCGTTTCGGAGGACCTTTATTGTAACGGAAGTCCCACTCTCGCCCTGAAGCAGATCCGTCGTATCGGATAAAGTCAAACCTGTGACATCGGTATCTCCTACCCCGATCATGATATCGCCGCGCAAAAGCCCCGCCTCCTGTGCGGGAGAGTCCTCATAGACGGTCTTTATCTTCTTTTCGCCGGGATCACCAATGGTTGAGATCACAACCCCTATCCCGACAAAATTCCCGGTCGTCTCTTCCTCAGCCTTTGCAGCCTCTTCCTTCGTGAAGTAGATGCTGTACTTGTCTCCGAGTCCCTGAACGAGCCCCTTGTACATGCCTTCAATAAGTGCATTCTCATCAACCGGCTCGTAGAAATTCTCTTCTATGAGCTTGTCTATCTTCCCGAGCTTTGATATCGATCCGAGGGTAATGGCCCCGCCTGAAAGGTCTTTCAGAAAAACAGCACCGAATATGACCGCTGCAATGACAGTTGCCACGATCCCTGTAATAAGCCCTTTTGCAAAGCCTCCACTTGATGAAGGTCTCTCTTCAGACATTCAGATGCCTCTTCAAGGTAAGGCGACTTCCAAGATAACCGATTCCTATACCAAGGACCAGCGCCACCGGTATCAGCAGTACAAAGACCTGGCGCGCGGGAACGAAGGTCATCATCGAGGAAAGCGCGAGGAAACGATTGCTGACATACTCTATTATCTGTTTGTAGAGAATGAATAATAATATAAGAGGGATCACCGAGCCTATCAGTCCTATCAGTATACCTTCAACTATGAAGGGCGAGCGAACGAAATTGTCCCGGGCACCGATGAGCTTCATTATCGCTATCTCCTCCTTCCTCACGGAAATACCGACAGTAATGGTATTTGAAATGAGGAAGATCGAAACGAGGACCAGTATAAGGACGACAACGATCGAAATAAAGGCAATGAGACTGTTGAAGTCAGTGAGGGTCTTTGCGGTAAGCTCTGACTGACGCACCTCTCTCACTCCCTGCTGCTGCTTTATGAAATCAACGAGGATCTGCTGGCGACTCACATCTTTTAAGTACACCTCAAAGTTTGCGCTGTTAGCGAGCGGATTGTCATCCGCAAAACCCTCCGCAAGCTCAGGGTTGTTGGGGAAGTACTCCTGCCTGAATGTGGCCCAGGCCTCCTCGGGGCTTACATACTTCACATTGTCAACCTCCTGCCGTCCTCTGATGGCCTCGCCGATCTTGTCTATCTGCTCCTGCGGAAGCCCTTCATCAAAGAATACAGTAACGGCAACGCCCTCCTCGGCATTCTTCACCATTGAACTGAAGTTCACTCCGAGCGAGAAGAAAAGCCCGAAAAGAAAGATGCAGGCGGTCATGGTCGCTATGGAAGCGATCGAGAACATCTTGTTCGTGCGGATGTTCTTCATGCCCTGCCCTATATTGTAAAAAAGCGTCCTAAGCTTCATTCTTCATTATCTCCGTCATCATCGCTGACCACAACGCCCTTCTTTATGGTAATGACACGCTTCCCCATGGCACGAACGATCTCCATATTGTGGGTAACCACAACTACTGTAGTCCCGCGGCTGTTGATGTCGGCAAGGAGCTTCATTATCTCCCAGGCATTATTGTTGTCAAGGTTTCCGGTAGGCTCATCTGCAAGCAGTATTTTCGGCTCGTTCACAAGGGCGCGGGCGATCGCGACTCTCTGCTGCTCACCGCCTGAAAGCTGCTTCGGTAGAGATCTGTATTTTGCCGCAAGACCTACAAGTGAAAGAGTAAGGGGCACTCGCTTCTTGATATCCCTCTTTGAAGCCTCAACGACATGCATCGCGAAAGAAACATTGTCATAAACATTCCTGTCCGGCAGAAGCCTGAAGTTCTGGAAAACGACTCCAAGGTTTCTTCTGAACATCGGTATCTGTTTATGGGATATCCTCGATAGATCCTTTCCGTCCACAACGATCTTCCCATGGGTAGGCGCAAGCTCCTTCAGAAGAAGCTTGATGATCGTCGACTTTCCGGAACCGGATGCTCCTACTATGAAAACGAACTCACCGGGTCTTATGTGAAGCGAGACATCAGTGATCGCAACGACACCGGCCTCGTAAGTCTTACTGACGTGTTCAAGGCGTATCAAAAGTTGTTGTCCTCCATATATTTCATATACTCAACGACCATCAGCGCTATCTTGAAGGTAATAGCGTCCTCAAATACCCGAAGATCCAACCCCGTCTGCCTCTGAAGCTTGTCGAGACGGTAAACGAGAGTATTCCTGTGAATATAGAGCTGTCTCGAGGTTTCCGAAACATTCAGGCTGTTCTCAAAAAATTTGTTGATGGTGGAAAGAGTTTCCTCATCAAAATCATCCGGTGACTTGTCTCCGAAGATCTCCCTGATGAACATCCTGCAAAGCGGCAGAGGAAGCTGATAAATAAGCCTTCCTATCCCAAGCACTGAATAAGCCACTATCCTGTTCTGTGAGAAGAATATCTTTCCCACATCAAGAGCCATCGCAGCCTCCTTGTAGGAACGCGATACCTCCCTTATCTCATCGACTGCATTGCCGTAAGCCACGCGGACCATGTGATCCTTCTTTTCGGAAAAGGCCTCGATTATGACCTCCGCCGTCTTTTCTATCTCAAGCTTTTCCTCCTCGGGAGTCTTTCCGGAAAGCTCCTTTACAACGATGATGTTTTCCTCGTCTACACAGGTCACAAAGTCTCTCTGTGTCTGCCCCGCAACGCTCTTTATCCTATCAAGCTCATCCCCTGTCTTCTCGCTGCCTATCTCTACCACAAGCACTGCGCGCCGCGCTTCAAGCTCCACATGCAGCTTCTTCGCGCGATTGTAAATGTCGACCAGGAGCAGGTTGTCAAGAAGAAGGTTCTTGATGAAATTGTCCCTGTCAAATCTCTCACGATAAGCCGTCAGAAGCTCTGTAAGCTGGAAAGCAAGCACCTTTGCGGCCTGAACCGCTTCTCTCGAGGTTCCCTTTGAAACGATGATGAACTCCACCTGTTCGGAATCCATTACCTTTACATAACGATCCCCGCCGGAAGTCTTTTCATCCTCCGGAGACTGCGAAAGAGCAGCCGCATTCTTCGAATACTTTTCGCCCTCTTCATCCCCCGAAAAGCTCTTTGACTCCGCAAGAAAGGTCCCGTCCCTGTCAAGTACCGCCATAGGCTGTCCGAGTATCTCAGAGACGTTTTCAAGCGTCTTCAACAGCAACTGATTTGATATCATCTGATCTCCCCCGAAAAAAAATGATAACCCCTTTAAACTAAAACGGCAAAAAAACAAATAATTTCCACCGTTTAAAGCCTTTGACAGTTTAATATAAAAATAACCAAAAGTGAAGCAAAAACTTATGTCAAGTACAAATACGAAAACCTTTTCTTTTTTGTATATTCATACAAAAAAAATAATGGCGTACGCACTGCGGAAATTGTTGATAAAGTTCATAAGTCTGTTAAGAACCGCTAAATTGGCACCTCTCAAAAAACAACTTATCAACATTTTTTCTTTTTTGTCCACGGGCTATTGTGATAAATGGCTATATTGCGCAATCTTCGTCATTTTGACGGGAGCTACGCTCGCCCCGTATCAGGAAGTTTGTTCGCTACGCTCGCTCCGTATCGGGAAGTTTGTTCGCTACGCTCGCTCTTCGCTTTCAACAAAAAAAGCCGGTACGCGATGCGTGCCGGCCTCTTGAAATAAAGTTCTGTCAGAAGATCCTTCGAACCGCCAAGATATTGTGATATCCCGCGTTTGAGATCTTGATACCCTCGGAGCTGCTTGCTGCATGAACTATCTGCCCGTTTCCGATAGCAATGGCCACATGTCCGCTGTAGCAGACTATATCGCCGGGCTGCATCTCATCTACGGAGACACCGTAGCCCACGCTCCTGTCCGCGCTTGAAGAATGGGGAAGACCTACACCGAAGTTCTCATAAACGCTCATAACAAAGCCGGAGCAGTCAGCACCGTTGGTAAGTGAAGTGCCGCCCCATACATAGGGATTTCCGACAAACTGTGTCGCAAAGTTTGCGACTGCCGCGCCGTTTCCGCCTGACGGAGGATTGTAGCTCCTCGATGACGAAGAGGATGACGAAGAGGATGAAGAAGACTTTGAAGACGAACTTCTCCTTGCCGCAGCGGCCTTCTCAGCTGCAGCCTTCTCTGCTGCCTTTCTGGCTTCCTCCTCCTTCTTGATACGGGCTGCCTCTTCGGCATTTGTCTCACCATAGGTATAAATAGTGGATATAGCTACATAATCAGTTGATACATAGCCCTCGCCCTCTTCATACTGTATCTTTGCCCAGCCGGGGGTTGACTCATCAATAACCGTGAGGTCCTCCCCGCCGGGAACCATTCCTCTGACCTTCGCAGCAGTAGAGGGTTCCTTTCTTACGTAAAGGGTTTCGGTCCCTACCTTTGCGGTCCTGCGTCCTGCTGCCTGAAGAAGCGCTTCATCAGTCTTGAAATAATCCCCGCTGATATATCCGTGAACATTCGCTGATGTGATCAGATACCAGCCGTTCTCCTCGCCCTCTATAACTCCGGCGTTGTTCGAATAAAGCTTTCCAACGACCTCTCCATCGGTAGAGGGAGCAGTTCTGACATTCACTGAGCCCTGGCATACCGCAACGCCCATCCTGACAACAGGCTCGCTCTCGGCTGCGGGAGCCTGCTCCGGTACCTCTGCGGTCTCGGCAACGGCTGTAGTTTCAGCCGAGGACACCGAAGTCTCAGCGGAGGTCTTCGCCTGCTCGAATATATTTGACAATGCACGGTTCGCTCCGGCTACGACAAAATGGCTGCCGCTCTGTGAAGAAATCTGCGACTTGCTTTCGGTAACCTTTGCGCTTGCTGTGACACTCGATGCTCCGGCAAGGGGCGCTGCTGTTGCAGACAATGAAGCCGCGCCGATAAGCACTCCTGCTGCGAGTGTATAGGATATTCCTGCTGCCTTTCTATTGCGATTCATACTAAGATAGCGGTCCTTTCAAAAAGAAACAATATATTTCAAAATTGTTACGAAACTATTAAATCACTGTTGCTGAAGTATTATAACTCCAAGCAAAAACCGTGTCAATCTGTTTCAAAAGAATGACACGGTTTTTTAA
>CACYBK010000143.1 GCA_902772635.1 uncultured Lachnospiraceae bacterium
ATCATCATGTTCGCCTGCCTTCTCGGCGCGATCCTTGTGGGCTGGGGCATCCGGACACTGGTTGCGTACCTCCGGCTTCGGGCGATGGCCGGAATGTGAGATTTTGGTCCCAGGGGACGGAGTCGAGGGACCATTGTATTTTTGTGTATTTACAAAAAATGGTCCCTCGACTCCGTCCCCTGGGACCATTTTCGGGTTAATTTTTTGTAATGCTTGTGTAATGATTGTTTTGTAAAATAATATGTTGTGATGTTCAGAACCTGTTGAATCGTTTCGAGAGTATGTAAAATGACCGGTGAGATCAGAACTATAAATCTTATCCTTATGGTGATCGGACTTGCTATAGCCATCATGGGGCTTGTGCAGGTGTTCATCAGCAGGAACATCGAGAAAAAAACCAGAAGATTTTTCTTTTTGCTTTTTGCGATACTCGATCTCTATGTCCTTTGTTTATTGACAAGGGAATTGACATACTCAAGGCAGGACAATGCCTTCTGGCCGATCCTGTCACAGATAGTATTCTTCGGGCAGGCATTCTTTGCCTCTGTTCTTACGGTTATCATAACGGCTTTTCTTTTGTATCAAAGCGGCGAAACAAAGTGGCGCAGGAGTCCTTTTTTCATAATCTCTCTGGGATTCTGGCTGGTGTACATCGCTTTGCTGATCAGCAATCTCTTTACCAAAGCGATATACAGTGTGGATCAGTACAACAACTATTCGAGGGGACCGCTCTTTCCCATTCTGGTCGCGCCTACGTTGCTGATCATGGCATTAAACCTTTTGGCGGTCTTTGTTAAGAGGAAATCCCTTACAAAAAACCAGCGCTATGCCTTTGTTGTCTATGCGGTTTTTCCGATGGTCGCAATGATAATACAGTCAAGGCTTCTCGGCATCCATCTGATAGCGCTGAGCTCTGTCATAGCGGCGGTTTTCATGCTGATCTTAATTATCAGCGATCAGACGGAACGCTATTACATCAAGGAAGCGGAGAATTCGCGCCTTAAGCTTGATATCCTGCTGGCGCAGATACAGCCTCATTTTCTCTACAACAGTCTGATCACGATCCGGCATATCTGCGGTGAGGATTCAGCAAAAGCGCAGGAGGCGCTCGACATCTTTGTTGAATATCTCCGCCACAATATGGATTCACTCACGACGGACCGGTTGGTTGATTTTTTGACGGAGCTTGAGCATGTAAAAGGATATCTGGCTCTTCAGAAGCTTCGCTTCGGGGATGAACTTAATGTCGAATATTATCTTGAGACCACCGATTTCAAGATACCGACCCTTACGTTGCAGCCTCTGGTTGAGAATGCGGTGACCTACGGGATCCGTAAAAAGAACAGCGGAAAGGGCACCGTGATCATAAGGACGAGGTTCTTTGGTGACATTGTAGAGCTTTCGGTAGAGGATGACGGCCCCGGGTTTTCTTATGACAAAAATGAGGCGATCTCTCTTGCTGAGGGAAACAAGAGCCATGTTGGTCTTGCCAATGTACGTGAGAGGATAGAGAGTATCTGCGGCGGAGAACTGATCATAGATTCAGAGCCCGGTAAGGGGACAAGGGCGGTTATCAGGCTGGAAAGAAGTGAAAAATAAAAATGCTGATTTTTGTGATCGATGATGAAGAGAATGTCCTGAAGGAGACAGCTGGCGTCATTGAGAAGGCGGTACCGGATGCGGAGATAATGACCTATAAACGGGCTTCTTTTGCGCTCGATGCCATAAGAAAAGGGGAAAGTCCTGACATAGTCTTTTCCGATATTGAGATCCCCGGGATCTCCGGTCTCGATTTCGCCATTCAGACAAAGGAGCTTTCACCAAGGACCAGGATCGTATTTATAACAGGCTACAGGGATTATGCCGTGGAGGCATTCAAGATCAAGGCGCATGGGTATCTTATGAAGCCCGTGAGTGTCGATGATATCAGAAAAGAGCTTGAATATCTCCCGCCTGAAAAGAAGCAGCCCAAGGACAAGCTTGTCATCAAATGTTTCGGGCATTTCGATGTTTACTGGCAGGGCAAGCCTTTGATCTTTGCAAGAAAGCAGTCAAAAGAGCTCCTCGCCTATCTCATAGACAGAGATGGCGCCGCCTGCACCCCCGGCGAGATAGCGCTCGTGCTTTGGCAGGAGGGCGGTGACACCAGGGCTGAGCAGAACCGTATCAGAGTGCTCATCAATGACCTTCGAAATACGCTCCGTGAGATAGGCATGGAGGATGTGCTCATCAGGGAACATCGGGAGATAGCCATCAGAAGAGATCTTCTGGACTGCGATTATTATCGTATGCTCGACGGCGACATGGAAGCGATAAATGCCTACGACGGCAGGTACATGGTCGAGTACAGCTGGGCAGAGATCAAGAACGCGTCGATACATTTCAAGAAGGGTTGGGGTAGCCGGACAAGGACACTTGCATGCTTCTTCACGAACGCATTCTGCGTTCGTAGAAGAAGCGGTACAGGGGCACTTGGCGAGCGACAGCGAGTCTAGTGCCGTCGTAACGAGCGACAGCGAGTCTAGTAGCATAGGAATACGAACGACGCCTGATATAAAAATGAATTGGAATATGATATTCCGGAACGAGTCCTAAGCGATATTGGTAATTTTTATCTTTCCCATAGAAGGATGTGATCACGGATTATGAAAAAGAGTAAACGAACTTCAATCGTGCTTGCCGCAGTGACGGCAGCGTTTTTTTTGTCTTCCTGTACATCATCCCCGACAGCAAATAATTCAGCCGCTTCAGATGATAATACTTCAAACAAAAAGACAGCGGAGGCTGTGAGCGATGCAGTGGACTTTGACCACGAGCTCGGTCAGTACACGCCGAAGAAGGATCATTATAATTTTTATTTCACCTACAAGACGGTCCACCCGTGGTGGGACGCTGTTGCGCTTGGAATGGAAGACGCCCAGCAGCAGTTCCTCGACAAGGGCGTTACTATCACTTACGAATACATGGCGCCGGATGAGGCCTCGGCAGAAGATCAGGTTTCGAGGCTTCGCACGTTACCGAAAAATGATTATGACGTGATAGGCGTCGATGTTGCGGATGAAAAGATAATTTCGCCTGTTCTCAATGAAATGGTGGATTCAGGTTTAAAAGTAATGACCTTCTCAAGCTCGGATGCTGACAAAGACTGCAAGAGGATCGCTTATGTAGGTAATACTCACAATTACCGGGACGGAGCGGATCTGACGGAGGCTCTTTGCAGGAAACTTGATTACAAGGGTAAGGTCGCGATCCTTGTCGGGAGCAAGGGCGCGCCCTGTCACGAGGATCGTGCGCGCGGAGCCGCTGACACGATAGCAAAGTATGAGGGGATGGAGATTGTTGCAACGGAGTATGACATGGATTCGGTCGACCGTGCTTATGACCTTACAATGCAGATCCTTAAGGACAATCCCGATCTCGACGGTATCGTCTGCTGCAACATGAGCAATCCTGTCGGGGCCGCAAGGGCGATAAAGGAGAAGGGTAATGACACGGTCATCGTCGGCATGGACCATGATGAGGAAGCACTCCAGTACCTGAATGACGGCGTGATCTACTGCCTTGGCGTGCAGGACTGCTACTCGATCGGCTTTGATACGATCCGGGTCGCGGTGATGATAGCGGACGGAAACCTGCCCGGCACATTATTTTCGGAAAAGACGGATGAGATCACTACGGTGATCTATCAGGAGGATGCAGCAAAGATGCTGGAGATCCTTTACGGGGACGTCATATGAAAAATAAGAAGCAGATAACAAACAGGACGATAGTCTGGACGGCAGTGATCGGCGCCATTCTCGTTGTGATATTTGTTTCCGCCAACTCGCTTAACAACGCAAGAAAGACGAGCATAGCAACGGATGAGGCGATCCATGAGGTAAGCGCGTTTTATCTGGAGGACATGGCGGACCGCCGGGCGAAGACGATCACAAATCTGATCAACAGCAATTTTGACGAGATGGAAAAGGCGATCGACTTTATCGTTGAGGAAGAGATCAGATCCCAGGATGAGCTTCGCGAAAGTATCGGAAAGGTAAAATCCCTTCTCGGCCTCAACCGTTTTGCGCTTGTTGATGAAGATGATGTCGTATATACAAGGTACACGACTTATACAGGAAAAAGCCGTCATGAATTCTTAAACGATGGACAATTAAACGGCAGGATCATCACAACGGTTTCTGTTTACGGCTCAAACAGACAGCTTTGCCTCGCGATTCCGACACCGGATCTTAAGCTCCTTCGAAAGCAGTTCAAGGCCTGCTTTGTAATGCTTGATATCAATGACATAGTCGATCTCCTCGCATTCGATGATCAGGGAAGAACGCATTTTGCCATTTATTCAAAAAGCGGGGTAAATCTGTCGGGGACCTCTCTTGGTCCCGTTGTCGCTGACCGCAATTTTTTTGAGGCGCTGAAGGATATTGTTCCGGAAAATATATGGCTTGAAAATTATGATAATTTTCAGAACGGGAAGGCGGGAAA
>CACYBK010000144.1 GCA_902772635.1 uncultured Lachnospiraceae bacterium
AGGTTCAATGGAACCAGTCGCACTTCAAGTATTACAGGGTCTTCACGCATCTTCTCGAGATGTATTCTTTCTGAGGGATTTGTAGAGGGGAGCAATCTTTATGGACGGATTCCTTTCTATGAGTGATTATGTCCGCACCCAGATATCTCCGATAGGAGAGATCACGGTACTTACGATCTCACTTCTGATTTTTGTACTCATCTACCTGAGCAGAGTCATCAGGGAAGAGGGAGTTTCCCTTGTGAGACGGATGGTGATGATCTGCTTCTTTGCCTCCGTTATCCGGCTTGTTGAATACATAGTTATGAGCAGGGGTATTGGCGGGAACGCGCTGGTATATGCCCTGAGGTTCATCTATTATACCTTCATCCTGAGCGACATCTTCGTATATTCCACATATATCCAAAGGCTTATCTGGACCGGGGAGAGGGAGAGGAAAAGGGTTCTTTACTTTTCCGGGATCGCGGGGCTTGTCGCGATGGCGCTTGATATCATCTTTTCATTTCTCGGCATCAGCTTTTATCTGCTTCCGGACGGCAGTGTCAACGGAGTCGCGGGCAACACCCTTGTGGCTTATGTAATTCTCGTGTATATTGTCGTGATCGTGACAGTCTTCAAGGCCGGGAGGCGGATATCAAGAAGAGTGAGCGGAGGCGTCATTTCATCCGCGGTTCTTTCTTTGGCGCTGATAGTAGTGCAGAATCTCTTTCACAATCAGTACTGGCTGACTTTTGCAGTGCTGCTCTCGATCATATCGACTATCTTCATTTTCCATACGGGCTCCTATGACCATTTGAGCGGCGCCATGGTCCCGGAGATCCTGATTACCGAGCTTGATGAGGCGCTCTCAAAAGGGAAGAAGAAGCATATGATGGTCATCGCCATAAGGGATCTGAATGACCAGTTCAAAAATAATAAGGCGTTCGTGGATTCCTACAGGGGATTTCTGAACGATATCGTAAAGAACGGTCTGGTCTGCAGGATATGGGACGTGGGGATCGCGGTACTTTATGACGGACCGTTGGATGTGGACAGGCTGGATCCGGACAAGGTATGCAGGCGGCTTGATGGCCTGAATGTAGCCTACAAGATAATCTGCGTGGAGACAGACGAGCGGGTTGGAAAGGGTTCGGAGTATTTCGATATGCTGGTCGACGTCAGGAGAAGGATGCCTACCGGAAGCTTAAGGATAGTCGGAAACAAGGATTTTGAGCTTTATGCTACGAACAGATATATCATAACCGAGCTCATAGATATCTATTCAAAGCGGGATCTTCTTGATGAAAGAGTAATGACCTACTGCCAGCCCGTACTCAATATCAAGACCGAAAAATATGATACAGCCGAAGCCCTGATGCGGCTTTCGCTCGAAAATACAGGAGTCGTCTATCCCGACCAGTTCATCCCTCTTGCCGAGGAATATCAGACCATCCATGTGATGACCCTCATTATCCTGAACAAGACCTGCAGATTCATCAGAAAGACCATAGATGACGGGCATGATATTCAGAGGATCTCGGTGAATTTTTCCATGCTGGATCTCAGGGAAGAGGCCTTCTGCAAGGACGTGCTTGATATCATTGAAGCAAACAATATCCCGCCGGAAAAGATCGCGATAGAGATCACGGAATCCCTTACAGCAAACGATCTTGAGGAGATCAAGCCGAAGATCATCATGCTTCATGAAAAAGGAATAACCTTCTATCTTGATGATTTCGGGACGGGCTATTCAAACTTTGACAGGATAATGGAGCTTCCCTTCCAGATCATCAAATTTGACAGGAGCCTCGTGCTTCAGTCCGCGAAGAGCAATGAGAGCAGATACATGGTGGGCTCCTTCGCAAAGATGTTCCGCCACCTTGATTACAATATCCTTTTCGAGGGCGTCGAGAACGAGGAGGATGAGAAGAACTGCAAGGAAATGGACGCGCAGTACCTGCAGGGCTACAAGTACTCAAAGCCCATACCGATCCGCGAGTTCGAGAGGTTTATTTCTTAAGAGAGAACGATACGGCGGACCTCGCCCTGAAAATAGAGAGAACCGAAGGAGCAGACTATTGTCTTGTGGTCTGCTCTTTTTATTGCAAGCTCAACGGCTTCCTCTACAGAGCTGCAGGGGATCGCAAAATCTGCCGCTGCTTTCTTTTGGTTCAAGAACGCTGCGAGTGCTTCGGCAGAAAGCGCCCTTTCATTTTCGGGGGTCACCGTGAAGAAGCACTTTGCAAGGGGAAGCATGATCTCATACATCTTTTCATAGTCCTTGTCCTTCAAGACGCCTGTGATGAATATTATCTTCTTTCCGGGAAAATAAGTGCACAGGCTGTCGCAGAGCATCTTTGCGCCCTCGGCATTGTGCCCTCCGTCGCTGAAGAAAATAGGGTCTCTTTTGAGGAGTTCAAAGCGGGCTTCCCATCTTGCGTCTTCTATTCCATGTATTACCGCTTCATCAGGGATAGAAAGGAGTTTCGCTGCAGAGACCGCCGTAGCCGCGTTCTTCAGTTGATAGGTCCCGAGGAGGGAGGTCTTGAGTGAGAGATCGTCTACATAAAAACACTGCCCGGAAAGATCTCTTGAGATAAGGACCGGCTCTTTTGTTTCATGAAATCCTGCATTCTTTTGAAGGGCTGTTTTTCTGAAGACATCTGTTACTGCGCTATTCGACTGCTTCTGTACGAGGACGGGGCAGTTCTCTTTGATGATCCCCGCCTTTTCAGAGGCGATATCGCAAAGCGAATTTCCGAGGAAAGCTGTGTGGTCGAAGCTTATTGAAGTGATGATCGAAAGAAGGGGGGCTTCGATGATATTTGTGGAATCAAGCCTTCCGCCCATTCCGGTTTCAAGTATCATGATGTCGCAGTCTTTTTTATAGAAATAGAGAAAGGCTGCTGCCGTCACTACCTCAAATTCCGTGGGGTGCGAAAAGCCGTCTTTTACCATTTCATCGCAAGCTGCTTTGACGGAGGAAAAGACCTCTGCTGCTTCTTCATCCGTGATCGGGACATTATCTATCCTTATCCTCTCGTTTTCTTTTCCGATGGCGGGAGAGGTGAAGAGCCCCGTCTTTTTTCCGGCTGCCATGAGGATGGAGGATAGATAAGCGCATACCGAGCCCTTTCCGTTGGTCCCTGCGACATGGATCGCGGGGATCTTTTCCTGTACATCTGAAAGGCGCTTCAT
>CACYBK010000145.1 GCA_902772635.1 uncultured Lachnospiraceae bacterium
ATCTTCGAGATTCCGGGTTTTTCCCTTAACAGTGCCTCCTGTAAAGGAAAGCGCCGTATCCTTTATGGAAAGAAGGTCTGAAACGAATTCCTCCGGCGAAAGTATGACCCCCGCCCCCTGATAAATGAGCCTGTTTGTCCCTTTGCTCAAAGGATCGTCATATCTTCCGGGAAAGACATATATCTCCCGCCCCTGTTCAAGCGCGAAATCCGCAGTGATAAGCGAGCCGCTTTTTTCCGCTGCTTCAACTATCACTACCCTCTCGGAAAGCCCGCTGATAAGCCTGTTCCTGACAGGAAAATTGTTCTTCAAGGGCTTTGTTCCCGGAGGAAATTCGCTCATCACCGCCCCGTTTTCTATTATCCTTTCAAACAGTTCTTCGTGAGAAGATGGATAGCAGATATCGACTCCACAGCCTAAGAAAGCATAGGTTCTACCTCCAGAAGAGAGCGCTCCCTCGTGGGAAAAGCCGTCTATCCCGAGAGCAAGACCGCTCACAACTGAAATCCCGTTTTTTGCAAGAAGAGAAGAAAGCGAATATGCCGCTTTCTTCCCGTAGGCGGAGCAGCGCCTCGCCCCCACCATGGCAACGCAGCTTTCATCCTCATGAGGCAATGTCCCTCTGTAGAAGATAATGAAGGGCGGATTGAATACATCAAGGAGGAGCCTTGGATAATCCCTGTCCTTTACGGTCACAAAGGAGATATCGTGGCTTTTTAGGCTTTCAAGAAGATCTTTTGGCACAGGCGCTTTCCGTCCGTTTATAAGAGCCTCCTTTTCCCGGTCGCTTAGAAACAAAAGCCCTTTGATCTCACTCTCCGTGCATGAGAAGACCCTGATCGCGCTTCCAAAATGAAAAAGAAGCGCTTTTTTTGCCTTATTTCCAAGCCCCGATATCTGGGAAAGCGCAAGGAGGCTCATCCTTTCATCATCCATCTCACACTCCCCCTTCCCAGAAACGCTTGTCTATCGTGCGGTAGCATATCGCTTCGTAAAGATGCTCTCTTTTTATCTGAGAAGCTCCGTCCATATCAGCGATAGTACGCGCGACGCGAAGTATCCTGTGATAAGCCCGGGCTGAAAGGGAGAGCTTTTCAAAGGTCTCCTCCATATAGCTTTTGTCACCCGAGCTCAATGGACAGTATTTTGAAAGAAGGGTATGGGGTATCTTTGAGTTGAAGGAAAAGCTTTCATTTTTGAACCGCTCCTCTTCGATCTCATGAACCTTCATCACCCTTCTCCTGATCACATCCGAGGACTCCTCCTTTATATCCTCCGCGGCCTCAAGGAAGGACAGGGGCTTCACCTCGACGGAGATATCTATCCTGTCAAGAAGGGGCCTCGATATCCTCTGCATATACTGCCGGATCTCGGAAAGCGTGCATCTGCATCTCTTCCTGTCCGGATAATAGCCGCAGCGGCAGGGGTTCATCGCGCACACCAGCATGAAATCCGCTGGATATTCCTCCTCACCCTTGTCGTGATACACCTTTATGATCCCATCCTCCAGCGGCTGCCGAAGGACCTCAAGCGTCCTGTCATTAAACTCTGTAAGCTCATCAAGGAACAAAACTCCCTTGTGGGAAAGCGTAAGCTCTCCGGGATAAGGGACATTCCCCCCGCCGGAAAGAAGCCTTGCGCTTATGCTGTGATGCGGAGCGCGGAAGGGCCTTCGCCCTCCGGAGACAGAAAGCTCTTGAAACTTCCCGCATATGCTGTAGATAGATGCTATGGACAGTTCCTCCTCTCGGGATAAAGGCGGAAGGATGGAGGGTATCGCCCTCGCTGTCAGGGTCTTTCCCGCTCCGGGAGAGCCCACCATGAGAAAGTTGTGCATTCCCGATACCGCAACCTCACAGGCTCTTTTCAAAAGTTTCTGTCCGCGGATATCCGAAAAGTCGATCCCACTGCCTGATCCAATACCTTCATCATTACCTTCATTCTTTTTTCCAAAAGCGATGCTTTGGGAAAGATCATTTCCTTCAAGCGCTTCTACCGCTTCCCCCAGGGTCTTTACGGGATAGATCATTATTCCATCCTCTATGGCAAAAAGCGCCTCTTCTTCATTTTCCTTTGGGATGATGAAATGCCTTATTCCCTCTTTCTTCCCACACTCTATCATGGGAAGGACTCCTTTTAATGGCAGGATCCTTCCGTCGAGGGAAAGCTCCCCGAGGACAAAGAAATCAGAGGAAGGGTCTTTTATATCCCCGGCAGAAAGAAGTATTGAAAGCGCTATCGAAAGGTCAAAGGTCGTGCCCGACTTTTTTTCAGTAGCCGGGGAGAGGTTCACCGTTATCCTTTTTACGGGCAGGGAAAAATCAAAGCTCATCAGAGCTGAGCGCACCCTCTCCTTTGCCTCCTTTACTTCAGATGAGACATAACCCACCAGTTCAAACATGGGAAGCCCGTTTGAAACATCACTTTCGACGCGAACAGGTATGCTTTTCAAGCCGCGTATCATCGCGGTCTTTATGTTTTTTACCATAATCTCACTTCCTGACTGAAAATACAGGAAACGAAACCAAAACGGAAAAAGGAAGACGAGGGTCTTCCCTATGATTGAGATGTACTCAAGAATATAAGCTATTCAAAAGCTTTTTTCAACAGGAAAAGATCAGAAATGGACGAATTTCAAAGAAAAAACCCGGCTTCCGATAAAGTGGCCGGAAGCCGGGCAAAATTTAAGGAGACGCTTTAATCAGCGTTTCCTTAAATAAAGTTCAGCAGAATACTCTCAGGAAAGAGTCTTCACATTCTCCGGAAGCACATAAAGAACGCGCGCCCCCTCCATCGTCCCGCCGGGAGCGATCACGCCGAGAAGCTCCACGTGGCTCCCGTCCACAGGGTAGTCCTCGCTTCCCACCAGAACAAAATTAAAGCCTATCTTGGAGCCGTCTCCCTTATCTTCCATGATCGACCAGCTACTGCCAAGATGCTCAGCATAGCCTTCTACCTTAACAACCTGTCCGTCGTAGTTTCCGAACCACATATTGGAAGCGATCTCATTTATTGAATTGGTGTCGCCGAAAGCTATGGTCATATCGACCTTGCTGTAATCCACGGTCTTCGGATCAATAGCAGATGTCTTTGACGCGCTTTCCGATGTTCCCGCAGAAGCAGCATTGCTGTTTACAGCAGGCGTATTTGTCTGGTTGTTCGTACCATTCGAAGAACCGCAGCCCGCCACTGATACCGTTACTGAAAATGCCATCACAAGTCCCAGAATTAATGCTCCAGATCTTTTCATTTCTTCTCCTCTCTCTTACAATTGATTTTTTAATTACTTTAGGATCTGTAGCGAATTAATATGTACATCTTGCTTGTCCAAATCGTGAATCGCGCTCACCTCAAGGCCTCGCTGTAGCCCGCTACAGCTGCGTTTTGAGGTGGCACGCTTCGCAATTTGTCCTGCGCAATATGTACATTTAATTCTGCTACA
>CACYBK010000146.1 GCA_902772635.1 uncultured Lachnospiraceae bacterium
CGCGTTTGGAACGGTAGATATGTTCTTTTCGCAAAGTGGATGCGCGTGCTTGGGAGTATGAGTATGCAAAAGCACGACTCGTGCCATTTCGTGACTATTGTATTGATAGCGGCCTGAACAGAGCCCTGGGTAGGATTTTCCACTTTGACCGGAGGTTCGGTAAGGTTGTTCAGATCAACACTTATCTCCACCGGCTTTCTTTTGATATCTCCGCCTACTATAGCACTTGGTTTTCCGTCAACAAGCTTTGAATCCGCATGGATGATGGAGCCGGGCCAGATGTCGTTTTTGTTTGCTTCAAGGGCGCCAAGCTCCGCGGTACCCTTTTCAATTGAATCCTTGACTCTGCGGACTATCACAAAGCTATTGTTGGATCCGGAACCGACATTATTGGGCTCTAACGTGACGTCGGTTCCCTGGTCAAGAAGGAGCTTTGCCTTGTCCTTTCCCTGAAGGATCTGCTTCAGATATGCCTCGAGCACCCTGCCCTTTCCGCCGCCGCGGAAGGTCTCCTCCTCCGCCCCCAAGACGGAATTCTGGGCGTTGGTCGAAGACGAAGCCTGGTTGCCGCAGCCTGTGATGGCCGCAACCGTCATGCAAAGGCTGAGCGCCAATGCGGCAGCGCCTGCGATCTTTCTTTTTCTCATACTCTTCTCCTTTTCAAACAATCTCTGTACTAATAACAGATAAAGTCTGCTCATTTTACCACGAAAACCGCTGCAATTTATGTCAGGTTTCTGTCAGAAAACAGGAGTTTTTTATGCCCGCAGAGGCCTTAACAAGGCCGGAGAAAAAATGCTATTATTAAAATTCGAAATGTTCTGAACTTCCAAAAGGAGACTTGAACCAATGAAAAAAAGATTTTTTGCATTAGTGACGGCACTATGCCTCGCCATACCTCTTTTTTCCTCCTGCGGAAAAATCTCTGATACCACAAAGACCCTTTTCATCTATATGTGCGGCTCAAATCTTGAGTCAAAGAACGGCCTCGGCGGAAAGACCATAGACGAGATCCTTTCCGTCAACTCCAACCCGAATACAAGGATAATCATCGAGACCGGTGGTTCCAAACAATGGCATTCCCACAATATCGATGCGAAAAAAACAGGGCGGTATGAAATAAGGGACGGGGAACTCAAGCTCATAGAAAGCCTTGAAATGCAGAATATGGGAGAGAGCAGTACACTCACCGACTTTGTCGTCTGGGGGAAGAAGAATTATCCTGCAAAAGAGAGTATGTTCATCTTCTGGGATCACGGCGGCGGCTCTGCCTATGGCGTCTGCTCGGATGAAAATTACAATTACGACACGCTCTCATTTACGGAGATAGAAAAGGGTTTTGCTGACGCAAAGCTTTCCGAAAAATTCAGCATCATAGGCTTTGACGCCTGCCTTATGGCATCACTCGAATCCGCGAAGGCTGTAAAGGACTACGCGAGATATATGGTCGCCTCAGAAGAACTCGAGCCCGGAGGGGGCTGGGATTACAGCGCCTTTCTACCTGCCTTCTTTCAAAATAATGATCCGGTGGAAACAGGGAAGGTCATCTGCGATTCATACCTCAAAAAATGTCAGGACAAAAAAAGAGAGCGCTTCTGCACGCTGTCAGTCGCCGATCTTTCCAATTATGACAAAATGCTTCAAAGCTTTGAGGATGCAGTGAAATATATCAATCAGGCGACTGAAACGAAGGATTATTTTTCTTCGATCACCGCGGCCGCTGACGCATGCGAGCATTTCGGCGTAAACAATATTTTTGAGGGCGGATCGAATATGATCGATCTCTATGATTTCCTCGAAAAGGCTACCCTTTACGCGGGAACGGACCGCTCAGCCGTTGAAAAGAATATCTCCTCCTACATCCTTTATTCCGTGAGCGACAGCGACAGGTCTGCAAGCGGTCTTTCCTTTTACTATCCTATCCTTTACAAAAACGGCGAGATAAGGGATTACATAAATCTCGGAGTATCGGAGCAATATAATAATTATCTTCGGACCTATTATCTCAATGTGCCTCCGACGACCATAGAGTTTCTTGACAAAGGCCATGTGAATGAAAACGGAGCCTTCGAGATCACCCTCTCCCAGGGAAGCAAAAAATATCTGAGGCAGATTTATTATTATCTTTATGAAATAGATGAAAACGGGAAAAAGACACCTGTATTTACAGGTCTTGATATGAAAAAGAACTGGAACGACATGAAGTTCTCCATGGATTTCAAGGGTACAGGGCTCGCCCTTCAGGGGCATGAGATCGATGCGCTTCAGGCCTCGGACAGCCCCACCTATGCCGACTTTATCACTCCTGTGCGCGCAGATAACCAAACGACTTTTCTTCGTTTTGGGCTTTTAAAGGATATAGACAAAAGCGGTGAAGGGCTATACCTCGTAGAGGGTATCTGGTCGGGCTTTGACGAGAGCAATCTCCCGAATCTTGACCTGCACCCCCTCCTCCCCGGAGACAGTATAGAGCTGATAAAAACACGGATCCCGACTTCGACCGATTACAATTCAGATAATAATACAACCTTCACAAAGGTCGAGATAGAATACGATGGTTCCGGGATCTCAAGGATTCCTCTTGAAGGAAAAAAATACGAAGTATATTATACCGCTATTGATATCTTCGGAAACTTCTTTCCTTCAGACGAGGCGGAGATTGAAATGACAAAGACGAAGGAAGAAATCCTGAAAAAACTCCCTGAAAATGAGCAGGCCGGAAAGATCACAAAAATCTCGCCTTTGAACGAGCCGCAGAACTGAAAAGATCAGGACGGGTTCCGGTTTTATCCGGTTCCCGTCCTTTTTTGTTTTTGTATCTCAGAATTTCAGCACTCTGTCTTTTGAATCGGCGATACCCGAATCGAAGGTCGCATAAATCACATCCGCTATGCGAAGCCCTCTTATCTCCCCAAAATATGAATCCGGGAAATCGGTGATCTCCGCCTTTTTTTCAAAGCTCTTCGTCCCCTCGTTCCATGAGTAGGCGCTAAACGCAAGGTCCCTGCTCCCGTCTTCAAAGTAGACCGAAAAACCAAAGAGGTTTTCGTCCCTGTCTATGAGTATCGCTTTGTGTGAAAGGTCATATGGATAAGAACCCTCTGTCACCTTCTCGCCAACGATCACGGGCTTTGCCGGATCTGTGACATCAAACATCAAAAGCTTTGTGCCAAGGGTACGGCCGCTGTTTGGATCAGTCTCATAGCCTATCCCAAGGAGCCTTCCCTCTCCCCACGGATGAAGATAATCGGAAAAACCGGTGATCTCAAGGCTTCCAAGCATCACAGGATTTTTCGGATCGCTCACATCCACGGCGAAGAGGGGATCCATATTCCTGTAGGTGATGAAATATATGATATTATCTATATAACGCGCTGCGTATACACGCTCATTTTCGGCGATCCCGGAAAGCCTTCCGATTTCATTCAGTCCGCTGTCAAAGACAATGAGCCTGTTGTCCTTGTCCCCGGAATGCCCGAGATCGAGGTTGCTCGTAAGCACAAAGAGATTGCCGTTTTCCTCGTGGATAGCGAATTCATCCATTATGGAGCCGTCGACCGTAGCGCTTGATACCGCGTTGAAATATCCGTCCTTGAAAGTAAACCTCGCGATGTCGGTCACGGTCTTCCCTGTTTCATAAAGCCAGTTCGTGTTCCAAAGATAGATGGAATCCTTCGTCACATAGGGCTGGCCGCCCGCTGACATTATCATGCAGGAATCTATCTTTTTCCCGGGGTCGCTTACCGAAACGGAGCCCATGATAAAGGAGTTTGAGCCGGGATCCTTTGGAAGGTAAACATCTCCGGGCGTCAAGGCTTCTCCGCCCGCGTTCGGATAATCAAAGTTTACGGATTCCGCCACCGCGACGCTGTCATCAACGATATGATCATCAACTGTTATCGCCGAAGAGTCATTTGAAAAGATAATGAGCTTTCCGTCGACGAGCCTTGAGGTGATATAATATCCGTCCTGCTCATATCTTGAGAGAAGCTTTGGCGCACTCCTGTCCTTTATGTCGTAAAAGAAAGCCACGCTCTTATGCTCCCTGTTCCAGTAATAGCCTGTGATATATGAAGATTCAGAAACGGAGGGCTCTTTGGAAAGCTCCGCCTTTTCATAGACATTGCAAAGGATAATGAGCTTGTCGTCATGAAGATAAAGCTCATTTACATAAGCTTCCTCTTTTTCATTTGAAAGATCGATCACGGAAAGCTCTTTCATATCAGAATCTTCTACATTTACGATATGTACCTTGTCGTCCGACCCCCTGTAGATATGGGAGTCGTCGCATTTTACGATATCGCTTTCGTCGACGCCTTCCTCCATAAGATTTGTATCGGAATGAGAAGAGGCTGCGGAGGCACTCCCTGCCGCCGCTATCGGCGCTCCTGATACGTTTGAGTCGGCGTTTTCCGCAACCGCAAGATCCGTCGTGTATTTGAGGTCTCCTGCTCTTTCCTCATCAAGCTTTTTGATATATTCCTTTATTTCGTTGTCGCTCTTTGCGACCCGGTAGGCGGTCCCTGCGTCGGAGCGGTTGAAGGTCTTGGATTCTGATGCGGGAGTGGCTTGATTTTTTGCAACGGACGCTACGCCTGCTGCTGTATTGCTTTGCCCGTTTGAATTTGCGTTGTTTTTTTGGAATAATGTCGGTCCCACCGCGACCATCACTACCGCGAAAGCTGCGGCAGCAGCGGCTATCGGGATGAGATACTTCATCACGCCCTTTTTCTTTTTTCCTGAAAATGTGACGGGCTTATTCGAAAGCTTCTCCCTCATGTTTTGAGGGGAAAGGCTCTCGGGAACTTCGATCTTTTCAGCATCGTTTTTTATTATTTCGATCATCTCTTTTTCATTCATGATAATATCCTCCTCTTTGATCAGAGTTTTTCATCTTACTTACTCCGGTCGGATGCCGATCCCGTAACTCGCTGCTTCGCAGCTTCGAACGGTATCTGGCTCCTCAATTTTTGAAGAGCCCTTACTTCCCTGCTTCTCACGCTTGATGCCTTAAGCCCTGTGATTTTTGCTATCTCACGGCTCTTGAAACCCAAAAGCACATGCAGGACTATGATCTCGCGATCCTCGGGAGAGAGGGAAAAGAGCGCCTCTATCACATCAGAGCCGACCTCTGAAAGCTCATCTGAAAGTGCGGAAGTTCTTACACTTTTGAAAGCCCCGCTGCCTTCCTGACGGATGTACAGATTCCCGCTCTCTCCTTCCGGCAAAAGCTCCGACGGCTCCGTCATGTAATAAGCCCTCTTCCTCTGGCATTTCACATAGAGGATACGGTATATCCAAGATGAGAAGGCCTTCGGGTCCCGAAGGGAACCTATCTCATTCCATGCGTCAACGATAGTGTCGGAGACCGCATCCTCCGCGTCCTCTTTCCTTCCAAGTGTAAGAAAAGCGCTTCTGTAGAGGCTCTTGTACATTGTCTCGTAGAGGCTTATGAAGGCGTCGGGATCGCCGTCTTTCGCGCGGTTCACAACATTGATATCGATATCCATTATTTTGCCCTCCATAAGGATAGTATTGAAAAAAATGGATTTTGCTGCAATGGAAATAAAAAAAGAAATAATGAAAAGAAAAAAGAAAGTGGAGCATATGAGATTCGAACTCACGACCTCTTCAATGCCATTGAAGCGCGCTCCCAACTGCGCCAATGCCCCATGAAACCCTGTCTTTCGACAGGCGAGGATATTTTAACATATTCTCATTGGATGTGAAGACTTTTTTGACGAAAAAAGCCCGTGGTCCCGGCTTATCACCGAAGACCACGGGCGTTTTTATGATCACTTGTTTTTGCAGACCTTCCTGATAACAAGAGGCCAGATGCAGAGGGCGAAAAGCACCATTATCGCATAAGAGATCAGATTTCCCCAATGAGATCCGAATGCCTGAACAACTGTCGCAGGGCCGAAATATCTTATCCATGAGAACATGATGGCGGCACCGATGCATGTGACCATCGCAAGGCTCTTTGTGTCTGACGGGATCTCGTAATGGATGCGGTGCCTCTCTATAAGGCTTCCGATCAGAATGCCGAGGAGCAGGCCGCTGGCCTTGAAGGAGTCATTCATCATAACCTTTGGATCAACGATGAGCTTGTCTCCAACATAATCCATCGGATAAGGCTTTTGGGTGATATAGATGAGCACGGCGATCACAGCGATGATGCCTATTATCGTCAGGATGTCCTTCGCTTTCTCCTTGCCCTCCAGCTTCTTTTGAGCGAAGCCGAATATGATAATGATGGCAACGGATTCGCAGATGCCGACGAAAACGTCCTGGGGAGTGTGGACTCCAAGGAAGTTCCTGGAAAAGCCCGTGAGCAGAACCATTATTATGCAGATGACAGAAAGCCATCTCCTCTTTACCCACTGCCAGACGGCTGTCGTTCCGTAAGTGATCGTCGCGACCACCGTGTGCCCGCTGGGGAAGGAATAACCCGTCGCCGCCACCTTTGAGTCGCCGGCAGGCTCTATAAGGTCTGACCTGATCCACGGCCTGTAGGCGCAGGCCGTCAGCTTGATAACGCCGTTCACTACTTCTGCCGTTCCCCAGCTTAATATGAAGCGGTAGCCCCATTTCTTGTCAGCACACCAGAAAACGACGAAGGGAAGGAAGGGCATGATCTCGACGGCGACCTTCGAAATAGCATTGAAGAATTCGTTGAACGCCTGCCCCGTCGCGTTTCTCATTTCCTGTAAAACAAGCAGGTATTGAATGTCCATTTATTATCCTCCGTATTCTATTTTTGCTACAACGCGTAATGATACAAAACTTGGTTTTCTCAGGCAAGGTTTTTTTGCCGCAGATAAGCTACGGATTACAGTTTTTGCAGGGAACATAACCCCTCGAAATTATTTCCTCCCGCGTACTATGAACATCTTCTCTGTTTTTGGCTTTTATGGACTTTGCACTGGCACAATAGGGGTAATGGAATTTTTTCGTATTGTGGTTCAAAACATAGTCCTGCGCGACATTGTCAGTATTTTTGATCGGCGCGTTTTCGGGCGGTGCAGGTGGTGCAGGTGCCGGAGGTTCAGCGGCGGGAGCTTCTTCCGTTGGCGGTGCTTCTGCCGGCGTCTCTGACGTTTCATTGGCTTTGGACTGACCTTCCTCATCACTACCCAAAAACTCAGGTCCCTCACTGCTTCCGTCAGAATAATTTATCGTAATGCCGGGCTGGACATTGTAGCAGAACCTGCAGAGCTGTATTTTATCATCCTCCACAGACTGCGCCTCGATCAGGACTCCCCTTGAAAGAAGGTCGTTTTCGAGAAATACCGGCGTCACACGGTAATGGACGTGATGCCCCGTGCTGCTGACATAATCTGCGACCTTGTTTTCAAAGGGCTGCATTCCGTCCACATTCATATAGCGGGTCCCGGTGATGAGATTATCCTCGTTCGCGTTTTCCGCCGTGAGCTGGTACCCGATTAGATGGCATCTGTTGTAAAGATAATTCCCCTCTATCCCGGCGTACTTGACCGTGTGCCATCCGGTGGGCTTTATCGTTCCTATTATCCCTCTTGATTCCGTAGGCATCAGCTCCCGACAGACGTCGGCGTAAGCTGCACCGCAGCGCCCGAGGGAATCCCTGCTTGAATATTTTTCAAATGGTTCGAGAGTGAGGGCGCTCCGGTCAAAGAAGGGCTTGTCATTATTTATAGCTACGGAAGGACTGCCGTCGTAGGGCGGGACCATTGAATAGAAATCCTTATAGGTTTTCTCCGGGGCAGCGTTATCGGAAGTCTCTCGGGAAGATGCGCGCGAAGACTCACCAGACGATTCATGCGATGTCTCACGGGACGACTCGTGGGACAGCTCGCGGGAAGACTCGCGGGACATTTCATTGGAAGATGCGCTGTTCCACTCTTCCCCGGAAGGCACGCTTTCAAGTATATCAGACAGCCGGAAACCCACATTCCCGCAGCCTGCAAAAGAAAACGAAATGACCGCCGCCGAAAGCAAAGCTGTTATCTTATATCTCTTCTTCATCCCGATTCCCTCCTCAAATGACAGTGTGACACGGTGACTGCCCTTTTGTCAACGCCTGAGTTATGAGCCAGTCAGGGGGTGAGCCTTGATTAAAGAAATGAAGTTTTGTATCATTAGCAATCAAAAAAGGAGGTGTCTCATGCCGTTCATCAACACAAAAGTAAATGTCACGATCCCCGAAGAAAAGGAAAAGGAGCTTAAAGAGCGTCTTGGGGAGGCGATAAAGCTCATCCCCGGAAAGAGCGAGCAGTGGCTCATGCTCGCCTTTGAAGACGAGTGCCGTATGTATTTCAAGGGTGATGCCGGAAAGCCTCTCGCATTCGTTAATGTAAAGATCTACGGTTCCGAACAGAAGGAGGCCTTTGATCATCTCACAGGAGAGATTACAAGGATAATGAATGAAGTCCTTTCGATCGAGCCTGCAAATGTCTATGTCGCGTATGAACCGATATCATCCTGGGGCTGGAACGGCGGGAATTTCTGAAGGTTCCGGACAAGGGGACATTTCCATTTTATGAGGGAAATGTACGTCATTCACCAACACTCTGCAAGTGGGGATTTTTTTGCTAATGAAAAAGCGGAGCACGACTGCTCCGCTTGCCTACTGGCTCACGTGAAGAGTTTTATAAGAAAATGTTTCCGAAAATGCAAGTAATTTTTTTCAGCTGAACGAGCAGGTCGAGGTGGTGACGGAGCTTTTGTTCTGTCCGTCAGAGCAGTAGGCGGATATACTGTAGGTTCCCGGAGTGCTGTAATGCAGGGGAGTCGAATAAGGCCTGTAGCCGCTGCCGTTTACATCCACATATATCGCAAGGTTCTGGTTTGAGGAAAGCACTATGTCTATGCCGTAGCCCGACATTGAGCTGACGGAGATCGAGGGCGAGTTCACGAAGCTCCAGTAATAGCCGTCGTTGCCGGGGTCAACCGGCTGCCCAGGCTCATCAGGTCCGGGCGTTGTTGGATAGTCAGGTCCCCACACCCAGGGCCAGCCGTCGGGCCAGCCGGGAGGCGGGTTCTGATTGCCGCCGTTGTCTCCCCCGTTGCCGGGATCTGTCGGCTCATAAGGCTCCTCCGGCTCATTCGGTCCCGGCGTAGGCTCCTCCGGCTCATTCGGTCCCGGTGTAGGCTCTTCCGGTTCATAAGGTCCCGGCGCGGGATCATCATTATCATTTGACGGGTCAAATATCTTTGTAAGGTCGAGGCCGCCCGTCACAGCGCCGTATCCAGACCGGTAGGTAATTCCGTCCGTCGCATTCAAAAGCCTGCTTCTGACAAGCTTTATCGCGCTTTCGTCATCCGTCCCGAACTTCGCGGGGTCGGATGCATATATGAGGGCTGCTGCCCCCGCAACCACGGGAGACGCCATGGAAGTGCCCGAAAGATATTCATACTGCCCGTTCAGATAGGTTGAAAGGATCTCATCACCGGGAGCCACGATATCCACGGTCTGTCCGTAATTGGAGAAATATGCAAGAGACCCGCTGTCATCAGAAGAGGCAGCAACACAGACCGCGTCGGAAAAAGCCGCGGGATAAAAAGCACCCGATGACGCGTCATTTCCGGCAGCGGCCACGAGGGTAATTCCGCTTGTCCTGAAGCGCGAAAGCACATTGCCGTAAAAATAAGACGCCGTCGCTCCATCCATGTAGCCTCCGAGGCTCATATTCACGACATCCACATCCTGCGCCACCGCCCAGTTCATAGCGGAGAGGAGATCCGCCATTTGGAAATACCCCTCGGCATCCCCTGCCTTTGCTATATAAAGGGAAGCCTCGGGCGCGATGCCTGCACCACCCAGCCCGTTGTTCCCGCGTCCTGCCGCGATGCCTGCCACATGGGTTCCGTGCCCGTTGTCGTCCTCTGCCGTGCTTGTGCCTCGAACAAAGGTGGCCTGCCCTTTGATGTTTGGAGCAAGATCCGGGTGGTCGAGGTCGCAGCCCGTATCTATGATACAGATCTTCGCACCATCTCCCCGGGTTGTATCCCAGGCTGTCATTGAATCTACAGCCTCATGCTGCCACTGGTACCCGATGTAAGGGTCATTCAGATATGTATCGCAGAGCCTGAATCTGTACTGGGGCATTATGGCTGTATTTACGGAGATGTCGCTCTCTGCCGCGTCCATTACATTTTCAATGCCAAGCGGAAGTGAGAGCGTCGCTACGCCAAAGCTAAAGTCCTTTACCGAAGCGTCATACATCGACGCGATCTTTTCAGCCTCTGCACGGCTCGGCGCGACGCATACCGCCTCATATCTTTCATAATCCTTTCCCGCCTCAAGGAACCCCAGCATATCAGAGATCACTTCAATGCTCTCAGCGGTATCGGAGCGGCTGCTGAAAGAATATGAAAAGGCTGATGAGGATAATGAATAGGAGTTGACATAGGTATTCCCGCCATAACGCAAAACACGAGTCCTCGTATTTGCGGAATAACCGTAATCGGAATTCACATCAGAATATCCGCTGTGTACCGAGAACCAGCCTATGTCTTCATTTTCCCAGCCGTTCGAAGAAAGCCATTCGTGCTCACTATTGTCGGAGGTGAAATTGTGGGCGCCGGATTGGGCATTTGGATTGTATTCCCGGTAGATCGGCGTTTCTTTTTTGTCATCCGAATACCAGCCGATGCCCTCATCTTTCCAGCCGACGGATGAAAGAAAATCCCTCTCAGCCGAGTCCGTCGTATAATGGTGATCGCCGGAATTTGGATTATAAAGCCGATACACAGGCGTTTCGGAACGCACGGGCGCTACCCAGCCCACACCTTCATAGACCCAGCCAAGGCGGCGAAGGCCGTTTCGCTCATTTTTGCTTCCTGTGTAGAAATGCTCCCCCGTCGATCTGTTGTAGAGCCTGTATATCTCTGTTACTTCTTCATATCCGCCTGCTGCCGCCGTGACAGCCTCTTCCTGAACAGTCTTTGCGGCGCCATCCGTATCAGCGCTCTTTGCGAAGGCAAAGTCAGCGGAAAGCGAAAACAAAAGCGCCGCGGAAAGGAAGACTCCAAAAGATCTTTTTATTATTTTTTTCATAAGCTCCCTCCTTTACAAAGACCGTTCAGTGGCGTCAGCGTTTTTCAGGCTTTAAAATAATTCGCGAGCGAGAAGTCCGTAGGCAAGGGTATGGTCGCCATATAGATGCTCGCGATAACGAGGAACACCAGGCTTATCACAACGAGTATGATACGGTTCGGGATGCGCTTGAATATCCCGACTATGCCGAGCAGGAAGAGCACGAGTGAATAGAACACGCTCACAAGCCCGTATTTGTCGCCGTTTGCGTTGTCCGCCATACCCTGCTCAAGAAGTGCCTGCGACTCCGCAAGCTTTTCCTGTGCCTCGGTGAAATAGCTTTCCTTGAAGCCCTCTTTATTGAAGGGGTTTTCAAGAGTGTTCTGCCCGCTTGCCCAGACTATCGCATCAAGCATCTGCGGCGAGCAATTGTCTGTCATGAGCTTCTGCATCTTTTGATCGATGGCATCCGCCTCTTCCTTCAGTCCCTTTGACCTCGCGATCTCGGAGTCAAAGGAATAATCCACAATGGTGTTCCAGACCAGCATATCCTGCATCATTACCTGGGAGGCCTCGTTCCAGTCCGCGTTTCCTTCAGCGGCAAGGTTGTTGCTCTTTGTGTAATTCGTCGCCTGGTTCCCGCCGTGGAGGGAACTGATCCAGCTTGCCCAGGCCATGAGAAAGGCTGTGATGCCGAGGAGGATGGCTATGCATATTTCAAGCCGCGCCTCAGTGATAAAAGGCTTTTTCCCTCCTGCAGCTGTTTCATTGGTTACTTCCGTTTTGTTGTCTTCTGATGCCATGGCATTTTCTCTCCTTTGTTGTACGAAAGGGTCCGTTTTATCGTCCTTTGACCCGATGAGATCCTATTGCACGTTTTATCAATTATTATCATTCTGCTGGTCAGCGACGTTGTCGCATATGATCGCAAGGGCAACTACCAGATCCTGCTTCGATGCGTCAAGAGTACGGATACGATAGCAGTCAGACCAGACTGTACGTGCAGTATCCACATGGCCTATGGTGGTGCCGCCTATCTGGATGTCAAAATCAAAGCCAAGCAGATCCCCGACGATCTTCAGTTCCTTCCCGTTCACTGTCCCTGTCAGTTCAGGCCTTGTGAGCTTGAGTTTCTTCTTGATCTTTCCTATCTCGCTGCCACCCTGGAGGATCGTATATTCAGGCATCACAGCGATCATCTTTTTCTTGAGCTTGAGCACTTCGTTTCCGGATTTTTGAATAGAAAAATTAAGACGGGTTACATCGCCTTCAACATGGTATACCACGGTCTCGTTTTCATCAAAGACATCAAATTTGGGCTTTATTGAAATGGCCTTCTGCTTCATGAAAAGCGCCGTCTCGTTTCCGCCAGAATTGCTTACTACAGACACTTGCTGTGACTCTGTCACGGCCTCCCCGCTCTCCAGTTTCTTCACTATCTCCAAAAGCTCGTCCACTGCGCGGTCTGCTATTGAGGTTTCTTCATCCTTATGTCCCAGGAACATATCAAGCCCCATACCCATGGCTGATTTCATCCCGCTTGCTCCGCCGGCTGCGAGCTTTCCCATGATAACGTCTTTTTTGTTGATCCGGACAAATACGTCGTACTTTTCCCCGACATTCCTGTACATGACGGCCTGTGTGCCCTTTATGTCCCCCATCTCAGGCTTTCCGAAGCTTACCGTTATCCCCGAAAGCTTTTCCAAAAGATCCTCGTTGGTGAAGTTCATGGTATTCTTAACGCTCGCATATCCCATGTTCCCGCCGCCTGACATGTCAAATAACCCCATTTTTACCTCCTTTTTTTGAATAATTGATAGATCGTTTCATTTGATAAAAAAACCGCCGTGAGCCTGATAAGTATAGCTATACCAGGTTCGCAGCGGTTTTTTACTGCCTTTTTTGACCCGATGAGAGCGACCAGATGAAAAGCACATCTGCTTCACCGCAGGAAACGATCGAAAAGGCAGAAGATCTTGAGCTTATTATCTTGCGTATAGTGCGGTATAGCCTGTGTTAGGATCAGTTACTCCAATGACTCCTTTTGCAGAATCATATGTGAAACTTCTTCTCCTTCTTTTAATTGACTTTTTTGTTGATTTAATGCCACTCATTTATGCCTATACATCATCAATTTTATTTTTTCTTTTTTTGAAAGTCAACTATCCAAAAGGATAGCCTTCAACTATTATCCCAAAATGAACCCCGGGGAACCGGATAAGGTACTACATAAAGATCAAGGCCACAGAGAAGATCTGTGACCTTGATCTTTTTTCACACCTCATTCGCTGCCTTTTATGACACCTCTTCCTCGAGGGGAAGGCTCTCCCCCTCCTCCTGGTCCGAAAGCAATGCTTCGATCCTTTGTTCCATCAGCTCATCCCTTTGTTCCTTCGTTTCCTGAAGATGCTTTTCCCGGAGCTTTTCAAGCTCCTGCTTGTGCTCGATCAGCTTTTTGATGCGGGAAGCTATGTCATTTTTTTCATCATCCTTTTTCTTCATTGCGCGCTCGTTTTTAAGACGCCTGTCCTGCATGCGCTTTGAAAAGCTTGACCTATCTACATTATTTTCGCCTGTTGTATCAAAGGCAAGGACCCTCGCCCCATTTACTGCGGCTTCCTGCCCGTTCTCCTTCATGGCAAGATCTACATGCTGGATGGTCCCTGCGGTACCGCTCTCACGAAGGAAGATTCCGGTCGAGCGGACCACGCCGTCCCTGATGCCGTCGGCCCCTCCGAGGGTAAATTCGCTTTGCTGTTCGCCGAGATAGATCGCGCCAATGTCCGCTTCCTTGAGGTTCATAAGGATATCATTACCCTCATCATCCTTGCACCAGACCCTCAGTTTTTCAAAGATCTCATCATTCTCATCTATCCAGCCGTTCCCGTCGGAGTCATATTCACGGAGGTCGGCAAAGCCGTCTCCCGACTGCGTACCGAAAAGCTCGTTCCCGTCATCGATCTTTCCATTATCATTCTTGTCAAGGGCGAGGAAGCCCGTGCCCTTCCCGAACATCGAGATCTCGTCCGCCTCTCCGTCACAGTCGATATCAAACCTGAAGGTCTGGTCC
>CACYBK010000147.1 GCA_902772635.1 uncultured Lachnospiraceae bacterium
CGGCGGCTCATCCGTGCGCGACAAGGAGCGCATAATGAATGTCGCGAGGCGCTGTGAAAAGGATTACCGCGCCGGAAACAGAGTTGTTGTCGTGCTGTCCGCCATGGGTGATACAACAGACGACCTTATAGCAAAGGCTCATGATATCAATCCAAACGCCCCGAAGAGGGAGATGGATATGCTGCTCTCGATAGGGGAGCAGGAGTCGGTCGCATTGATGGCGATGGCGCTGAATAGTCTCGGTGTGCCGGCTATTTCGCTCAATGCCTTCCAGGTCGGGATGCATACGACGAGCGCGTATTCGGCCGCCCGCTTTAAGAGGGTAGATACAGATAGGCTCGTACATGAGCTTGACGCCGGAAAATTAGTTATAGTGACAGGCTTCCAGGGTGTGAACAAATATGATGATGTGACGACTCTTGGACGCGGAGGATCAGATACGACGGCGGTGGCGCTGGCGGCGACGCTGCATGCGGACAAATGCGAGATATTTACGGATGTGGACGGTGTCTATACGGCAGATCCGAGGATCGTGAAAAACGCGAGGAAGCTCAAAGAGATCAGTTATGATGAGATGCTTGAGATGGCGACACTCGGGGCGCAGGTTCTTCACAACCGCTCCGTCGAGATGGCGAAGAAGTATGGTGTCACGCTCGTCGTCAGGTCAAGCCTTAATGAATCCGAAGGGACATTAGTCAGGGAGGTGAATAACGTGGAAAAGATGCTTGTAAGCGGAGTGGCCTGCGACAAGAACGCAGCGAGGATAGCTTTGATCGGCGTGAAGAATGAGCCCGGAGTGGCCTTCAAGATATTTGACGAGCTTTCAAGGAAGAATATCAATGTGGATATGATCCTTCAGTCCGTCGGACGCGATGACACAAAGGATATAAGCTTCACGGTAGATCAGGAGGAAGCGAAGAACGCGGTTGCGGTCCTGAAGGAGAACCGCGAGCGCCTTACCATCCAAAAGATTGAGGATGAGGTCAATGTCGCAAAGCTTTCTGTAGTCGGTGCCGGGATGCAGTCAAATTCCGGAGTTGCTGCGAAGATGTTTGAAGCGCTCTATGATGTCGGAGTGAACATCAGGATGATCTCCACTTCCGAGATCAGGATCACGGTCCTTATAGACCTTGAGGATACTGATCGCGCAATGCGCGCTGTCCATGACAAGTTCCTCCCGGATGAGGACTGAGTTTAATAAAGGCTTTTTGCGATGCCCTGCTTTTTTCATGAGCTGACCGGTTTCTACTGCCCGGGCTGCGGCGGGACGAGAGCGTTTCTCGCCCTAATTACCGGTCATCCCATTATATCTTTCCTATACAACCCCGCGGTGATCTACGCCGCAGGGGTTTTGCTTTTCTATGCGGTCTGGGGGATTTTGTACGTTGTTGGAAAGGGCGCGATCAAACGCCCGAAATTCTACCTCGCCTTCGTGTGGATCTTCATAGCGATATTGTTTGCAAACTGCACAGTGAAAAATCTGCTGCTTTTGTAATGAGCCCTGGGGACGGAGTCAAGGGCTCATTGTATCTGGAACCGTACAATGAGCCGTTGACTCCGTCCCGGGGGCTCATTAAAAAAGGAGGATGTAATGACTGAAAAAGATCTGTTGAGCCTTGAGGCGCTGCTTTCAAATTCGCCGCATCAGGTATCCCTGCTTTCAAATGCGGCGGCATTTTTGTATGAAAAGCTTGGTGACGTATGCTGGGTGGGGTTTTATCTTGTGGATGACAAGGGAGACCTTTATCTTGGACCCTTTCAGGGCAGACCTGCCTGCGTGAGCATAAGCCGTGGAAAGGGTGTCTGCGGCACTTCCCTTGCAGAGGGAAGGACTTTGATAGTCCCGGACGTGTCGAAATTCCCCGGCTATATTTCCTGCGATGCCGAGGCCTGTTCGGAGATCGTGATCCCGATAAAAGACAATAAAGGAAACGTCAGGGCAGTCCTTGATATAGACAGCTCTTCGACAGGGCGGTTTTCGGAGGAAGAACCTGCAAAAACAGAGATCGCGCTTCTCGAAAAAGCCGCGGAGATTGTGGCTTTCAGGATCCTCAAATGAGCCCTTGACTCCGTCCCCAGGGCTCATTGTTTTTTGAGCGATAGGAGAAATAATAATGATAAGCATCTACGTCATGACACATAAGGATTTCATCCCTCCGGAAAACCCCATATATATCCCTCTTCATGTCGGGAGGGCGCTAAGAAAAAAAGCTTCCGGTCATTCCAGCTGCAGTTCAAAAAACAATGCCGGGGTAATGCGTTTTTTTGGTGACGACAGGGGAGACAACATCTCTGCACGAAATGATAATTTCAGCGAGCTTACCGGACATTATTTCGTATGGAAAAATGACAATGATTCCGACATCCTTGGCATATGTCATTACAGGAGGTATCTGATCAGCGAGAAGACGGAAAATCTTCTGAGCGCTGGTGAGATACGATCACTCCTTGATGAGTACGATATCATCACGACGAAGAGGCTTCTTCTCAACTTCCCTTATGAATATGCTTTCAGTCAGAATCATAAGCCTTTGTATCTCAAAGAGACAGGGAATGTTATAAAAGACCTTTATCCAAAGGATCATGAGGTTTTTCTGAACCTTGTTGATGAGCCTCATACATATTTCGGAAATATGCTGATCGCAAACAGAGCGGTTTTTGATGGCTACAGCAAATGGCTTTTTGACATTCTTTTTGAGCTTGACCAAAGGATCACAATAGACGAGCCGGACAGTTATCACAGGCGGATTTACGGGTTTGTATCGGAGTTTCTTTTATACGTTTATGTCGTTGCGAGAGGGCTTAAGGCAAAGGGTTTGATGGTCGGCATGACTTCGGAAAAAACAGAGGTCACGGAAATAAAGAAAGAGTTGGCAAAATACTTTGAAAAGGGTGACTATGCCGGCGCACGTGAGTTTTTCCTTGAGCAGAAAAAGAAACGCCCTGACATCACTATGGAAGCGAGCGACATCACCGGGGAGCTTCACCTTGCTATGCAGGTCATCGCGACCGCCGGGCTTGAGGATGATGAGTATGGCGATCATATCCTGAATCATGAAAGGAATTTTGACCGCCTGATGCAGATTTTTGGTACATTAAACCGATATACTACCCTTCGGCTGAACGGGATACCTAACCCGAAGGAGGAAGGCTTCATAAGGGAGAATAATATAACCCCGGTTGCGGTGAATGTGGCGGAGACCATAGCGCCGCACCGCGACAGGGGATAAAATGGTCCATGGAATGGTCCATGGGGACGGAATGGTCCATGGGGACGGAGTCAGTGGCTCATTGTACGGATTCAGATACAATGAGCCACTGACTCCGTCCCCATGGTCCATTTCTATGGCAGTACGCAAATATGCGTTGCTGGCTTAAGTCTCCACATTTTTAGATCTGTAATATTCCTCAAACAGGCTGTGGGCTCTTGACATTGTCTCCTGGCTTATCGAGGGCAGGCTTCCTCCAAATGCCTTTCTGGCCTGGGAGAAGCCCTTCTCCATTGCTTTCTCCATCTTCTTCATCTTCTCAACATCATCTCCGGCGAGCGCACTTGCAAAGTCAAAGAGTCTTTGAGAAGTCTGCTTTACGCCGTAGTAGCCGTTTTCGGAGATGTCGTCCAAAGCTTTCTTTCTCGTGGCTGAGTCCACGTTCAGATTTCCCTGTGACAGCTTCTGCCAAAGGCTCTCATTGCTGTTTGCGGCTGCGTATGCCTTTCCCTGTCCGCCCAGCATTTTTTCAACGAGGTCTGTCATCTGCCGCGCTCTCTGGTCGGCATCAGCTTTCATTTGTTCTACAATAGCGGAACGGTCCTTTACGCTTTTCCTGTTGATGGAATAGAGCCCTTCTTTTGCTGAAGCCGCACCTTCCTTTGCGGCATCAGATCTTTCATAAACTGCTCCGTATTCCGCGGCAGCCTTGTCCTTGCTGTCTTCTTTTGAAACAGCAGCGCTATCAGTGCTGGCTTTTGGTGTACTACCATTTTTAATCTGTGCCTCTGTCTGCGGCATATATGGATTGAATCCTACTGTCATGATGATCCTCCTCCCTTTCAGCCTTTCGCGTTGTAAAGGCTGCTTACGATATCGTTTGCGGATGTGTAGGCTCCGTTTGATGAGTATGAGCTTTGGGGCGTGCTCCCGGAAGAAGAATAATAATTCAAAAGAGAAGCGTTTGTCCTGATATCCGCCCCGTACTTTTTGAAGGTATCCTGAATATCCGAAAGACCAGCGGATTTGAAGGTGTTTTCATTCATTGACAATTTCCCGTTAGCCCCCTGCGTGATCCCGATCTTTGAAAGCTCCCCTGCATGCTTTACAGTCTTGTCCCTCATGGCAAGAAGGTTTGAGGTAACGCCGGAGACCCCCGTCTTTCCTGCGCTGTCGAGGGTAGCATTATAAAATTTGATGAAGTTCTTTGTTTCGGAAAGCATGCCTTCAATGTCAAGCTTATCTGACATCAGGCTGTCAAGGCTTGAAACAAGGCTTGTAGAGGTGCTTGAAGTTTCTGCATTTTGTTTTGCGCTTTCGGCTGCTTTTGATGAGGTATTGTTGTCGGGGATAGATACCCGGTTCAGCCTTCCTGCAACTTTTGAGCCGTAGCTCATAGCATCATCTCCCGAGAAAAGCTCCTTTACCTTGTCAAGCTCGTCATCCGAAAGCAGCTTCTCATTGAAATTCAAAGTACCATCATTATTCTTTGTGATCCCTATCTCTTTCAGTTCTTCTGCATTTGCTTCTGTTGCCTTCATTATCCCTGCGATATTTGAGGATACATTTGTCATCGTTGAGCGCTTTGAGGCGGTGAGCGCATCATTGTAGCTGGCTACAAAATTTTTTAAGGCGCTTACGGTCTTTTCCTTTCCCGTGGAGGAGGTGCTTCCGCCGGTATCTTTCTGATCCTCAAAGGTATCTGCCTTCTGAAGTGTTGAAACCGCGTTCTTTAGCAAGCCAACAGATGAGGTCAGGGTCGAGTTCGCCTTTTCCGCCTCCTGCGACACCTTGGGATTTCTCTTTTCCTCGAGGATCTTTTCAAGGATCCCTGAAGAGCCTTTGGTTTTCGTGCCGTCACCGGAAGATGAGCCCGAAACAGTAGTGCCGTAGTACTTTTTCATGAGCTTTCCATAGGTTCCGTTCTTGATCGAATTGTAATCGCCGAGCACTCCGGCAAGACCATCTGTGGAACCAAAAATTGAATTTGCCATTTTTCTCTCCTTTCATTCCATTGAAACGTAGCCATAGGTATGAGCAGATCGCATCCATGCATAAAAAGAGAAACTTCTCTCTTTGACATTAATATCGCACCTTTTTCCCGGCAAAAACAGAGCTTGCGCATGAACAGCCCCGTTTCTGTAGTGAATGGAATGGACCCTGGGGACGGAGTCAGTGGCTCATTGTATACGAATCCGTACAATGAGCCACTGACTCCGTCCCCAGGGCTCATTTAGCCCATTCACAACAAAAACTCAGCCAATTACAACACGAGTCTTATCAGAAAAGCAGCTTTCTCCGAAATATGAATCGGTACATATTATTTCCCGGAGGGCGCTATGAAGATAATCCTGTGTGACGACGATCCACTTACCACAAGGGACATCCGCCGTAGGATAGAAAAGAGATTTGATGGAGCAGAGGTCGTGGAGTGCAAGAGCGGACAGGAGCTCCTTTCCCTTTTGGATTTTGGCGACATTATCTTTCTTGATGTCGAGATGCCCGGGCTTGACGGCATGGAGACCGCGAGGAGGATAAGGCTCCGTGACAAGGAGGTTTCCATTATCTTTCTCACAGGCTTTACGGACAAGGTCTTTGAGGCCTTTGAGGTGGAGGCGTTCCGCTATCTCGTAAAGCCGGTAAGTGACAGTGATATTTTCACCGCCATTTCAAAAGCTCTTGAAAGGAAAGACCGCGAAAAGTATCTTTCCATCGAGATACACGGAAGGCGCCTTGAAATCCCGTTTTCAAAGATAATATATGCCGAGGTCTTTAACAGGATAATCAGGCTTCATACCAAAAGCGGCAAGATGGATTATTACGGAAAGCTGTCTGAGCTTGAAAACGAGCTTGGGAGGGGCTTCTTCCGCTGCCACAGGTCCTTTCTCGTGAACATGTCCTACGTGAAAAGCTATGACGCGAATGACGTCCTTCTTTTGGATGATATAAAGGTGCCCCTGTCCCGGAAGAAATATTCATCCTTCATCCGCGCCTATATTGCCAGTATCAAAGGAGAGCCGGCATGAATGATGATAGGTATCACAGCCTCATAGATAATGTCGTAGCCCTCCAGCAGATCCTCACTATTGTTCTGATAGGGCTATTCTTCTACGCGCTCTGCCGGCCATATATCAGAAGAAAGCGGCTTGGCTTTTTCTGGCTCTCTATCGGATACATTTTTTTGCTTTCTGCCTTCTATCTTTTGCCTGAAGATGTTCAGCCGCCGAGGGGTGTGAGCTTTCTTCTGCGGGTTTTTGGCGGCTTTTTTATTATTTTTCTGATCGAGAGAAATTATCCTCTCAGAAGCTTTTTTCTTTCGCTTTCCTACTACACGATCACCTATACCGCTGTCCGAATGGCGTCGGAGCAGAACAGCTTCGTTTCAGATGCCCTTTTTTCATCAGACAAAATAATAAGTGACGTGGATGCGACGATCAGGGCCTTTGTTTTCATCCAGATCGAGGATGTGGCCTTCCTTGCCGCATTACTTTCAATAACGGTTTTCTTCTTCAACAAAGCAGCCCGGTTTCCCTCGGAGGAGCTCACGAAAAAAAGCCTTCTCATCCTTTCGATACCGTCTATAGTTCAGCTGATACAGGGCTTTTTGTATGTGGATTATTACACCATGTATACAGAATATGCGAGGCTTCTCGTTGAAACGGGACAAGCCGCAGGGAATCCTTATTTCAACTGGTCATCCTGGTACCGTCTGGTTGAAAACGCACTCTTTTTGCTTTTCTGGCTGATCTTTCTCTTTTTGTTTTCGGATATGAAGAGGCTTTCAAGAAGGGAAAAGGAGGAGCTTGTCCTAAAGGAGCAGCAGGAGCAGCTTTCCCAAAGGATAGCCCAGTCGGAAAACTTCTACAGAGAGATAAGCGGGATGCGTCATGACATGAGCCACCATATTCAGATCATTTCCGCCCTGCTTGAAGAGAATAATATCAATGAGGCAAAAGACTATATCGCGCGCATGGAGGAAAGTCTCAAAACAATAAGCGTGAAGGCTTCGACCGGACACCCGGTCACAGATCTTATTATTTCTGAAATGAAGGAAAGGGCGGATGCGAAGGGAGCATTGCTGAAAGCCGATTTCACATTTCCGAAAGGCGTACCGGTCGACGCCTTTGACCTTTCTGTGATACTCGGGAACGGGCTTACCAATGCGCTGGAAGCGACAAAGGAAGGTGGAGGGATAAGGCTTGACTCCTATATGAAGAAAAATGCCTTTTTGATCGAAATCGAAAATCCCTTTGAAGGGAGTTTTGATATCGACCCCGAGAGCGGCTTTCCGAAAAGCACGAAGAAGGGGACGGGTCACGGAATCGGTCTCATAAACATACAGAGGATCGCAGAAAAATATAATGGTGACGTGACCCTTAAAAAAAGGGATGGCAGCGCTGTCCTCTCGGTTCTCCTCCAAATAAAATGAAAGAAACGTTTATGAAAAAAAGACTATTCTTGAGAATTCTCCCAATCATCGCAGGGATTGTTTTCCTGTTTCTGTTCCTTCGGTCGAGAGCGGATGAAGGCCATATTTCCTATTCTTTGCTCATACTCGAAGATGAGGACGGGAAGAGGACTCTGATGAAAAATTATCTTGATACGTCTGCCTTGATCCCGGTTGAGTTGGATGACGAAAAGGAAAAGGCGCTTCATCTTTTGATGGGAGAAGAGGCAGAGTATTCGGAGCTTTGGACGGATTATGAAATGACGCAGGACAAGGCCACAGGGCTTTTTCGCATTTTGAAAAAAGGTACGGATCCTGAGTTTTCAAATATTATCCTCAGAAATGATGAAGACATACAAAAGTACCGGGAGCTTGCGGAAGCGTATATGAAAGCATACAAGGAGGTGCTTTCCGATCTCTCGGTTAGCTTTATATACGCAGATTATGAAGCGAAGGGCAGGGCGAAGCGTTTTACAGACGGCTTCTTTTTCTACCATATGAGGGGAATGCAATATATAGACACAAAGGACAGCGATAATTCCTGGAGCCTTGATCTTACCTATGACGAATACAGAGCCCTTGATGAAAAAATAGATATAAATGAGCTTCCCTTTGATATCAGTTCATTTGATGCCTGGAAAGGAACCCTTGATTCCCTCGGAATTGAATATGACATCAAGGCCGATCATGACAGCCCCCGATACAAGGCGGCAAAGGCTCATATAGAAAAGATAATGGGCGATGACTTACAGAATATGTCAGCGGAGGAAAAAGAGTGTCTCGTGACGCGCCGTCTGAAGGAATTTGACTCCGATGGTTACATGGTGAACATCTTTGGCGTCTCGGGGATGGATGTGGGAAGAGTGCCCTTGGAGGAGCGGGCGGTCATTATTCCTGTGGCAGAGGAGTACAAAAAAAGGCTTTTCGAATTTGAAAGACTGCTATGTACAGAGCCTTTTGAAGGCAGGAGAAATATTGATGAAAAATCAAGGATATACCGGGACTGCCAGCTATCCCTGAAAACAGAGGACAGGCTGAAGGGAACCTATACCTTGAGCCAATATGAAAGGCGCTTTTTTGAATTGTTAAGCGCTGATCACGACATCACTTATGAAGAGGCTATGACGAGGATCAAAGTTTCGCCGGACTCAAAGACGCTTGAGCTTTTGATGGATCCGGTTGTCGATGAAGCCCTCCGCCACTCAAGGGATTCACTCAACAGATGGATGACGGAGTGACGGGGGTGACAGGGAGACGGTGCATCATCAACTAAAACCTATGATGGACTTTGCTTCAAGATACAAAAACTCCGCGATCTTTCGCTTGAACTTTCCTTCCACGGTTACACCGCGGCCGAGGAAGGTTTTTTTCATTCTACGCCACATCTTGATATCCTTCTTTTTGAGATAATCCCAAAGCTCGTCCCTTTTCTCGAGTCCTGTTTTTGTATGCGTCCTGATCAGCAGGATCGAGGATATGGTGGTGATCATATTTATGTCCTTCAGCATATAAGTGCGAAGCGAAGGGTTTTCCGTCCTCGGATCGTCAAAGAGCCTGTAGGCGTCTATCATCAACTTGTTGACGCGGATCTGCTGGTCAAGGCGGGAGATCATTACCTCCTCATTCACCGACTGATCCGGCCGCCCAACATAGTAGCGGTAGAAGTTCACGTCAATATAATACATGGTCTTCACGTAGGGCAGCGGGATATAGGCATAGAGGTTGTCCACGTAGAAGGTATGCTTTGGAAGGGTAAGGCGGCATTCACGAAGAAGCCCCACCCGATAGATCAGGGAGTGCATCAGAAGGAAGCTGCTCGCGCCCTTCAAGGCGAAACGGTTCCAGGTGAAGAGCTCGTCCTTCGGAAGGTGGTGGTAACGCATTACCTTCTTGATCTTTTTTCCTTCCTTCTCGTATACGAAGTTTGATATCACAAGGTCGGGAAGCACGCGGCTTTCCTCGGATGTAAAGAACCGAAGCTTCGTCATGATCTCATGGAAGGCGTTCTTCGAGACCCAGTCATCGGAATCTACTATCTTGATGTATGTCCCGCGGGCATTTTTGATACCTGTATTAAGAGCCTCGCCGTGGCCGCCGTTTTCCTGGTGGATCGCCCTGATGGTTTCGGGATATTTCTTTTCGTATGCATCCGCGATCTTCGCAGTATCGTCAGTTGAACCATCATCTACGATAATGATCTCAAGACCCTCCCGCTCGCACAAAAGACTCTTGATGCAGTGCTTCATATAGTCCTGGGAATTGTAGCAGGGGATCACGACAGTAAGTATTTTTTCATCCATGTTCTAATTCTCCTGAAATCCCTGAAATGTTGACAAATCAAGGGTTTTAAAGTAATCTAATACAGTATGGCCCTTTTCTGAAATGACCATGCGAAATTAATATAACACATTCAAGGAGGTTTTTCATTATGTCGGATTACGCTAATCTCAAGATTGAAAAAGAAGCCGATATCGCGGTACTCACGATATCAAGACCTGAGGCTTTGAACGCACTGAATTCCGAGACCATAGAGGAGCTCGACAAGGCTCTTACAGAGATCGAGGCAGATGATTCCGTGAAGGTTCTTATCCTTACCGGCGGTCCTGACAAGAAGGGTAATGCATTCAAATCCTTCGTAGCCGGCGCCGACATCAAGGAAATGGTGAATTTCACCGCGCCCGAGGCAAGAGCGTTTGGAATAAAGGCCTCCGTTCCTTTCTTTAAACTCCAGAATATGAGACAGGTTACGATCGCTGCAGTAAACGGCTTTGCACTTGGCGGTGGCTGTGAGATCGCGATGTCCTGCGATATCAGGATAGCTTCCGACAATGCTGTATTTGGACAGCCTGAGTGCGGGCTCGGTATCATCCCCGGCTTCGGCGGAACACAGAGACTGGCAAGGCTTGTCGGTATGGGACGTGCGAAGGAAATGATCTTTACCTGCGACAATATCAATGCCGAAGAGGCTTACAGGATAGGCCTTGTAAACCATGTAGTCGCACAGGACGAGCTGATGAACTGCGCAAAGGAGATGGCAAAGAAGATCGCATCAAAGGGGTCTTATGCTGTATCGATCGCGAAGGCAGCCATCAACAACGGCTACGATATGGATATCAAAAACGCTGTCGAGATGGAAGCAAATCTTTTCGGCGTTGTAAATGATACCGCTGACAAGAAAGAGGGCATGAACGCATTTATCGAGCGCCGCCCCGCAGAACTCAAGGATTTTTGATAATTGAAAGAAGGGCTCCTGAAAAAGATAATCATCATTATTTTCGCGACGCTGTTGAACGTCGGTGGAGCACTTTTGTCAAGTTACCTTAAACTACCTTTCCTCCTTGACACCACGGGAACCTTTGTTGCCGTGGTGCTCGGAGGATTTTTTCCGTGTGTCGCATCCTCGGTCGCATCCGCCGCAATACTTTCGATAGCCGGCTGGATTCACCCGTCCTATATCATCAGCCAGGGGCTCTTTTCCCTGATAGTTTTTCTCTTCAACAGAAAAAAGCTTTTTTCAAGCGTGAGCCGCGCCGGAATGAGCGGCTTCTGGCTCGCTCTTATCTCGGCAGCGCTCATCTCTCCCCTTGATATGCTCTTCGGGGACTACTTCACGGGCAATTACTGGGGCGATATAGTGACTGAGATGTTTCGCTGGAACGGCGTTCCCAAGCCCGGCGCATGCATAGTCGGTGAGATCGCTGCGAATCTTTTCGACAAGATATTGATGGCCTTTCTGGCCCTTCTTGTCATACGTTTTACAAAGAGACAGCAGAGGAAAAAGAATAATGCCGCGGCGGCCGTGACCGCGTTATTGTTGTTTTCCCTCATGTTTTCTTCATTTCTTTCAATTCCGGTCCGGGCGGAGAACGCGAACGCATACGGGATCTACAACAAGGAAAACGGACTCATCTCCTCCGACGCGAATGCGATCGGGGAGACAGAGGACGGAACGATCTGGATCGGGAGCTACGCCGGGCTCATCCGTTTCGACGGTACTGATTTCACACTTGTCCGGGACGGCGGTATCGCGAATGTAAATACCATCCTTACTGATTCTCAGGGCAGGCTCTGGGTCGGGACCAATGACAACGGCATCGCGAGGCTTTCACAGGAGGGCTTCACATTCTTCAATACCGAAAACGGGCTTTCCAGCGATTCCATAAGATGCTTCGTTGAGGGCGATGACGGAAGGATCTACGCGGGAACCTCCAGCAAAATAGTCTCTATCGACAAGGAAGACAGGATAGTGACCATAAGCGTCGACCTTTCCTACATCTATTCCCTTGCTTTCAGGGACGGCCTCATTTACGGCACCGACAAAGAGGGCAGGCTCTTCATACTGAAAAACGGAAGGGTAGTCTACAACAGTGTCGAGGAAAATGACTCCAATTATTATTATTCTGTCAAGGAGATGAATGGCGAAGTCTACGCGGGGACTTCAAGGGGCGAGATCTTCCTGGTAGAAAGGGAACCACTTGGGAAGGTCAGCCTGAAAAGCATAGCGAAGACCTCTATTGATGATATCAATGATATGGTGATCGGAAACAGTGGCACTCTCTGGGTCGCGGGGAGGAACGGCTTCGGGCGGGTCCTTTCGGACGGCTCCTTTGAGAAGACAGCCGAGGGCAAATTCGACTCTGATGTGGTCGCGCTTCATATAGATTATCAGGGAAATCTTTGGGCCGCCTCCAACAATTACGGAGTGCTTCGGATGTCAAGGTCTGCATTTACGGATTATTCCGGAGACACAGGGGAGCTCATAGCAAATGCTGTCGCTGAATTTCGCGACAGGATATATATCGGCGGAGATCAGGGGCTCACAATAATGGACAGCGCCCACAGGAAGGTTGAAAACCCGCTCACAGAGGCACTTTCAGGCGACCGTGTAAGGTGGCTGATGGAGGATGGCGACAGGCTCTATATATCAACCTACGGGAATCGCGGTCTTGTGATAAGCGACGGGGAGAATATCATTTCTGAATTCGGAAACGGCACCCCCGGACTTACGAGCTACCGCTTCAGGAATACACTCAAGCTTTCCAATGGGACGATCGTTGCCGGAACAGCTGACGGCGCATTTTTCATAAAGGATGGGAAGATAATCGAATCCTATTCGACCGACAACGGCCTTTTGAACGGGCAGATACTGACTGTCGCCGAGGACAGTGACGGGAGCGTCCTCCTCGGTACAGACGGTGCCGGGATCTACGTAGTGAAGGACAATAAGCTCAGCGGTCATATTGGAAAGGACAAGGGCCTTCGCTCAGAGATAATCCTTCGTATGGTGAAATATGAGGATGGCTTCTTTGTCGTTACTTCAAATTCCATCGCCTTTTTGAAGGACGGGAAGGCGGAGACACTCAGCAATTTCCCTTATTTCAACAATTACGATATAGTGCTTGACAATGCAGGGGAAAATGCCTACGTGCTGTCCTCGGCCGGTATTTATATAGTCGATGTCGAAGACCTCAGAAACAATGATCCCGGAATGAAGTGCGTCCTGAAAAGCAATAATGACGGGCTTTCTACGGGTATTACCGCCAACTCAAGATCCATCATACTTTCAGACGGTTCGCTTCTTTTCTGCACGAATACAAGCGCTTTTAAGTATGACCCTTCTTTTGAAGAGGCAGGGGACGTGAAGTTCATGATCGATGAGGTGACCGGAGACGGAAATGAGATCAAGGTTTCCGACAATGTCATCAAAGTGCCGCCCGAGGCTTCTCTCGTAAAGATCAAATATTCGGCGAGGAACTACGCTCTTTCAGATGTTCATATCAGGATGAGCGTGCCCGACCTTGAGATTTCCACGCCCTCCGTTTCCTTCGACAAGGCGGATCCTTTGCAGCTCACAAATATAGAAAAGGGTGAGCATAGGGTGCTCCTTGAAATACTTGACAGTTCAAACCTGCATATTCTTGATTCAAAGGAATATGTACTTTTGAAGGAACCGCATATCTGGGAGTACGGGTGGTTTGGTTTTTATCTTTTTGTTCTCGTTACGACCTTCATAGTATTTGGCGCATGGGCGGTCTTTTGGATCGTCAATGAATCAAGACGGAAGGAAAATCTTGAGAGGCAGCAGGCACGTCTTGAGTCAAAGGTTGACGAGCAGACAAAGATAATAAGGGAGCACCAGCAGGAGACAGAGGCCATCCTTACCGGGACAGTCGAGGCTCTTACGAATGCCGTGGATGCAAAGGACAAATATACCGCAGGGCACTCAAGGCGCGTGGCATTATATTCAAGAGAGATCGCGAGGAGGATGGGAAAATCAAAGGAGGAGCAGGAACTCATATACAGGGCCGGACTCCTTCATGACGTAGGAAAGATCAGGGTTCCGGAGTCCGTCATCACAAAGCCCGGAAGGCTTTCGGATGAGGAATATGCCCTGATGAAGCTTCACCCCGTGTCGGGCTTTCGTATCATAAGCAATATCCACTGGGACAGAAATATCACGGTCGGCGCAAAGTTCCATCATGAAAGATATGACGGAAAGGGCTATCCTGACGGAAGGACAGGGGAGAACATTCCCGAGATCGCCCGAATCATCGGCGTTGCCGATGCTTATGACGCGATGACCTCAAACAGGAGCTACCGTGATGCCATGCCGCAGGATCGGGTCCGCGCCGAGATCGAGAAGGGGCGCGGCACGCAGTTTGACCCCGAGTGTGCCGACATTATGCTATCTATCATCGACGAGGACAAGGATTATGAGCTTCGCCAGAGGAGCGAAGAGGCGAAGAGGATACTTGTGGTGGATTCTGAAAAGATCAACTGCGAGATCATCAGGTCATTCTTCTCAGACCGGCCGGATATGGAATTCTTCACGGCGCAGACGGGTGAGGAGGCTATCTCGATCGTTCAGAAGGAACGTATCGATCTTGTTTTGATTGGATTGGTCCTTCCGGACATGGACGGCTTTGCTGCAACCGCAAGGCTTCGCGAATTTACCCAGGTGCCGGTGGTATTCGCTTCCGGCGACAGGACGATAGAGACCTTTCATAAGGCCCTTGATTGCGGCGCCTCCGATTTCGTAACAAAGCCCTTCCAGCGCGAGGTCGTGAAGGAAGTGGTCTTCTCGATACTGGGGCTGATCGAGACGCTGAAGTAGCTATGCGAGCTTTGTATCAGGGAATGGTTTCTCGGGACCATTTAGCAATAAACTACAATTCACGGAGGTGAGGTTTTGCCACTTCAGAATAGATTTCATGTTGCTTTTTACGCAGCAACTCTGGCCACAACAATCACGCTGATCCTGTTCACGCTGCTGCAGCGCAGGACCGACAGGCCGCAGAACAAGTGGTTTTTGACAATGCTTATCATAGTATCTGTCAATGCGATATCCAATATCGGCTCTTCCGTCATGGTGGGCTATGCAGAGGAAAGTCCGTTTTATTTTACTCTCCTGAAAATCTTTCATAATACTTATTTTATCTTTCATACAATACTGTGTCCGGTATTGTATTGCTATGTGCTGAATGTCACGGGTTCCATCCGAAGATGGAGCAATCTCAGGAAAATCATAGTTGCCGTGCCGTTTTTTGTGACAGAGTTTTTTGCACTGGTAAATCCTCTCACCAATTGGGTGTTTTATTATGATAATTACGTATTTCGCCGGAACTGGGCAGAATATTTTATTTACGGGGCGGCGGCGCTTTATTTCATCCTTTCGGTGGTTGAGCTTTTCACATCATGGTACGCGATAACAGTGAGGCGCAGGATCGCAATGACATATTTCTTTGCGCTTGCGATGGGGGGAGTGATATTGCAGCTCGTGCAGATAGATATCAAATCCGAGCTGTTTGCCGAGTCACTGGCAATGCTGGGAGCGATGCTTGCAATCGAGAGCGAGGATGATATCCTGGATGCGGACACCGGTACTTACAACCGCAGGGCTCTTCAGACTGACATAAACGGCTTTATTGTAAAACACGAGGCCGTGAAGCTTATTTTCGTAAAAGTTGTGAATGCGGATATGGTGGAGCGTGTGACCCGCTCCGCAAACAGCGATATACTGGCGCTGGCCTGCGCGGATTATTTCAAAGCGCTGGTGCCAAGGTACAAGATATATCGTCCAAATCCGGAGAATTTTGTTTTGATATGCGACGGATACCGTGAAGACGATGTGCTTAAGATTTCGGAAATGATCAAAGATCGTTTTTTAAAAAGCTGGCGCATCTTCGAATCCACCTTTTTACTGGATGCGGTAGTCATAAACGCTGATGTCCCAAAGGATATTCAGAGTGTTGATGATGTGTTTTTTGTGGCTGACAGCATCGTGCCGTCGGGCGTTGACAAGGACGGCATTAAGATAGAATGGGTCATGCGCCGCGCGGAAATAGAACGGGCGATACGACGGGCGGTTCATGATCACAAATTCGAGGTTTATTATCAGCCGACATATTGTCTGGCAGAGAGAAAACTGCATGGCGCCGAAGCACTGGTCAGGATGAACGATGAAACGCTTGGATTTGTTCCTCCCGATGAGTTCATACCTATAGCGGAGAAGATAGGACTGGTGGAAAAAATAGATGACTTTGTGCTGAAGCAGGTACTCGCTTTTCTGGAGAGCAAAGTCCCTGAGGAAAGGGGGATGGAATGCATCAATGTGAATCTTTCGGTGATACAGTGTCTGCGCCCGGGCTTTGTTGAGCACATTTTGAAGATCGTAAACAGTTATGCTGTTGCGCATTCAAAGATCAATTTTGAGATCACGGAATCCGTAGGTGCGGAGGACTATGAGGCGCTTTCAAAGGTAGCACACGATCTGAAAAAAGAGGGCTTCCTGCTCTCTATGGATGATTACGGAACCGGCTACTCAAACATGGAAGGTATCTTCTCGCTGGATTTTGATGTTGTAAAAATTGACAAAAGCATTCTGTGGAATGCCGAGAAAATGTCAAGAGGCCGGATCATACTCGAGAACAGTGTGCGCATGATACACGATCTTGGCTGCAGTGTTCTGGTTGAAGGCGTTGAAACAGAAGAGCAGATCGATCTTCTGACCAGGCTCAATGTGGACTATCTTCAGGGCTTTTATTTTTCAAAGCCTGTACCAAAGGACAGATTTCTGGAGGTGATAGCCTGAGAGGGTCGGCCAAAATGGTCCCTTGACTCCGTCCCCAGGGACCATTTTCGGGAAGCGTTGACCAAAGGATTATATGGTGCTAAAATAAGTACGCAATTGCGTACTTTTTTTGCATTTTTGGGAGGGGACCATGGTTGTTGCAAAACAGATGGATGTCCGGGCTAATATAAAAAAATATTTTGACATTGCATTCGATGGGGAGCCTGTTATTGTACCGAGAAAAGAAAACAAAAACGTGATCATTATCTCCGAGTCAATCTATAATGAATTAATGGCAAATAGCCGGATGACATCTTATGCTGATCACATCGGCGGGATGATTTTTGAAAAAGGAAATCCTCCCGGTCGAAGCGTGGACAAAAACATGACTGAAGATGTCCGCGCCTTCAACCTGAACAAACTTGAGAAGATAAGTGAGCTGAAAAAAGGATGGAATGGAAACGGCGCCTTGCCTTTGCCAAAGAAACTGATCAAGCGGGTTGGTGCACTGCTTGATGCCCTTTGCATCCAACCGGAAATATTTCCAACAGCTCTCCAGACTATACAGTTCGAGTTTGACAACGCGCGGAGGGATCACATGGAGATAGAGATAGGCATGGATGACGAGGCAGAAGTTTTTATTGCCCGGTATGACGGAATAGAGTCGTTTGAAAATATACCTGTAAGCGCAGAGGCTATTGATAACAGGGTGAGGGCTTTCTATGGATAATGAATTCAAAAGCAATGAAAAGCTTTTCCGGGCTGTTTATCCACCGGAGACTGCTCCTATGTTCTAGCGGCTTGACGGCAGTATTTCGTCCGCAGCTTTTGCAGATCCGAAAGGACTTTCCGTAGACAGGGAAGGGGAGCGGGAGACAAAAGATGCGGTTTCTTTCATGCAGAGCAGATTTCAGGGAAGGATAATATATGTCCGGGTAAAGAATTGCTCTGAGATCGGTGCGGTAGTCAAATATCTCCCGTCAAAGTCTGATCCTTATCATTCTGAAATTCACGGGAGCGAGGGCACGGCTCTGCTGAGCAAATCCCAGCGCAGGCATTTATCCCAAAAGGCTGTGACCGTATATTAGGGCTGATCTCCTTATATCAGATTGATCATCCCGATCAGCCCGAACATGGCAAGGCCAAGACTTGGCATTATTATACCGGGGAGATCCTGAAACCTGACAGGATCGATCTTCCGCAGTGTCAGTCCTATGATCAGAAATACGACCGGATTCAAAAGCACGCATATGACCGGCACATTCAGAGCGCCTTGTCAATTGCCATTCTCCGTCGTATAATACAAAGTATGATAAAAGGCTTGGGTGACTACAATATTTTCAACGTTGACTATGGCGCTTTTTCGGGATCCGGAAGGGCTTCAAATGGTGCGCCTGCAGCGCCCGCCGCCGGAAGCCTTGAAAGGACAGCGGGAGCTGTCGGCGCTGTAAATGAAAATGCGCAGAGTGCCGCAGTAAATCCCAAAGAGGACGGCCACTCTCCCGATACTACCGTAAAGCCCGGAAAAAGGTCTTCGCCGGCGGAGTGCCAGACCTGCAAGGAAAGAAAGTATGTGGATGGTTCCGATGAAGGCGATGTATCCTTTAAAAGCCCCACGCACATTTCACCCAATTCCGCAGGAGCCGCTGTCAGGGCGCATGAGAACATGCATGTCCAGAACGCCTATCAGAAGGCCGGCAAGGAAGGCGGAAAGGTGCTTCAGGCCAGCGTTTCGATCCATACAGCGGTCTGCCCCGAGTGTGGCAGGGTCTATGTCAGCGGCGGAGAAACAAAGACCGCGATCGCCTCACCCGTTGACGGCGCCGGGAATGACAAGAATCCCTACAGGCAGCAGGCGAAGGCGATAAACGCGCTCTTCAACGGAGCGAATGTAAATTACAGAGTCTGATTTACAGGAGAAAGACGAAAAAAGGCCCGGGTGCACTGGTGCTCCCGGGTTTTCCTTTGAAAATAATATCATGATAGAATTCATTGTAAAGCTTAGATACAGGGATATTTACAGGTTCCTTATGTACAAGAATTACAGAAGCTCGCAGGGCATCACACCTATTATCCTGGCGATCCTCGTAGTTCTTGTGGCTGCTTTTTCCTCCGGGAAGATACCGTTTCACTTTACGGTCATTTATTATATCTGCGCCGCGGTCTTTCTCGTTTACCAGCCGATACTCCTTTTTTTCCAGGCAAGGGCGCAGATCAAAAGGAACCTGGTGCTTTCAAATCCTATCCGCTACGAATTTTCCGAGGAAGGCATCAAGGCCGTATCGGGCGCAGTCATCGAGGATAATGTGATCGAGATGCCTTGGGATGAGATACTGATGGTGCGGGAGACAAGGAGCGAGCTTTTCATATTCAGAGACAAGGAAAACGCCTTTGTGCTTCCGAAGGACGCGACAGAAGGCCTGCTTCGAAAGATCAAAAAACTGATCCGGGATATGATGCATCACGGTGATGTTTCGTTTTTGAAAAGATAATGATCATGGAAAAGAAACTGGAATCAGCTTCGCCCGATGAGACGGAGTCTATAGCGATAGAATTAGCAAAAGAAGCAAAGGCGGGCAGCATTTATACTCTCTCCGGGGATCTTGGCGTGGGAAAGACCGTCTTTGCAAGGGGCTTTGCAAGAGGACTCGGGATAATGTCTCCTGTCACAAGCCCGACCTTTACTCTGGTGAATGAGTACAGGAAAGGCAGGCTTCCTCTTTACCATTTCGACGTTTACCGGTTGGGAGAGGCTGAAGAGCTTTACGATACAGGCTTTGAGGATTATCTTGAAAACGGCGGGGTAGTTCTCATCGAATGGGCGGAAAGAATAGAGGAGCTTTTGCCGCGGCCTTATTTTTATATTTCAATAGAAAAGGACCTCTCAAGAGGAGAGGATTTTCGTCTGATCACTTTGAAAGAGATGCAATGAAGATACTTTCGATAGATACAAGCGGGCTCTGCTGCACGGCAGCAGTTATGGAGGATAATATCCTCCGGGCCTCATATACAGTGGATTTCAAAAAGACGCACTCAGAGACGCTGCTTCCCATGATAGACAGCCTTTTTGAGACCACAGGGATAATGAAAAAGGAGATCGATCTGATAGCCTGCGCATCCGGACCCGGCTCATTTACCGGCCTTCGGATAGGAGCCGCGACAGCAAAGGGGATAGCCCTTGCGCTCGACAAACCGATTATTCCGGTGCCCACCCTTCTTTCGCTTTCCTACAACGCCTGCCTGTCGAATATGGATATTGTTCCGATGATGGATGCAAGAAGGGGCCAGGTATACACAGGTATATACCGCTATGAATGTGGCGGCATTGCCCTGCCAAAGATCGTGCTTGAGCAGTGCGCGATCCCTCTTGAGGAGCTCATCGAATTCATAAACGAGAACGGACATGGCGTATTGTTTTTGGGAGACGCTGTGCCGGTCTTCAAAGAAAAGATAGAAGATCTTGTGAAAACAGATCGTTCCTTTGCACCGGTCTTTCTTTCAAGACAGAGAGCCGGGGCCCTCGCAGAAGTCGCGCTCCTTCTGTATAATGATGGTAAAGCAGTTTCGGCGGATGATTTCAGGCCGGATTATCTTCGGCTTTCCCAGGCAGAAAGGGAGCGGCTTGAAAGGGAAAACAAGGATCATTGATCGGGGGATGTGCCATGATAGAAGATGAATACAAGGTAAGGCTTATTTTTGATGAAGAACTCGATGCCGCAGCGGAGCTTTCAGCAGCAGTTTTTGGTGATCAGGGCTACAGCAGGCGGGATTTTTTTGAAGCCGTAAAGGGCGGAAACGCTCTGGTGCTCGGGATTTTTTCACGCGAAGATATGAGTATAAAGGGCTATGGAGTGTTTTATCATTCCGCGGATCAGGCGGAGATCAACAGCCTTGCCATAGCAGCGGATCAAAGGAGAAAAGGACTTGGCACATTTCTTTTGAAAAAGGCGGCCGGCATATTGAAGGAGGGCGGCGCGAAGAAGCTCTTCCTTGAAGTCCGGCGTTCAAACGAAGGTGCCATCAAATTCTATGAGAGGCACCGTTTCCTGATGTCTGATGTTCGGAGAAATTTCTATGATTCTCCTAAGGAGGACGCTCTCGTGATGGTAAAGGTTCTTAAACTTTAGTATGGAGTATGAATAATGCTTGACGTTTCACTTCTTGGTACAGCCGGGATGATGCCCCTCCCCTACAGGTTCCTGACCTCACTGATGGCACGCTACAACGGCTCCGATCTTTTGATAGACTGCGGTGAAGGGACCCAGGTCGCGATAGCCAAAAAGGGCTGGAGCCCCCATTCCATCGACACGCTGCTTTTGACACATTATCATGCAGACCATGTCAGCGGACTTCCGGGCCTTCTCCTTTCAATGGCAAACGGGGAAAAGACGAGTCCGCTTTCTATATACGGTCCCAAAGGTCTTTCAAGGATAGTAAATTCGCTACTTGTGATCGCGCCCGACCTTCCGTTTGAAATTGTCCTTCACGAGATAAATACCCCAACTCTTGAATTTTCCTCAAAGGGCTTTGATATAAAGGCGTTCCGCGTAAATCATAATGTGACCTGCTACGGCTATTCCCTTTCGGTGAAGCGTCTTCCAAAGTTTGATCTTGAAGCCGCAAAGAAAAAAAACATACCCCTCAAATTCTGGAATGCCCTTCAGCACGGGCAGGACTGCACCGATGACGACGGAACCGTTTATACTCCTTCAATGGTAATGGGCCCGCCGAGGAAGGGGCTGAAGGTCACTTATACTACGGATACGAGGCCCTGCCAGAGCATTATCGATAATGCGGCGGAGTCCGATCTTTTCATCTGCGAGGGGATGTACGCGGAAAAGGAAAAGAAAGATAATGCGAAAAAGAATAAGCACATGATGTTTTCTGAGGCTGCGGCTCTGGCGAGAGACGCTTCAGTGAAGGAACTTTGGCTTACACATTTTTCACCTTCTCTCATGGGTGCCGACAAATACATGGGCGGCATCAGGAAGATATTCAAGAATACTCATCTCGGGAAGGACGGGCTTACAAAGGAACTCAAATTCGAGGACGAAGAGGAATGATATGAAGACAGTTGTTCGGACAATAATATTCGGATTGATAATTGCCGCGCTCATCGTTGCCTTTTATTTTTATCTTTCGAACCGCACTTCTTCAAATGAGGAGAAGGGGCAGGACGTAGCGCGCACAGAGCTTGAGACCGTGCTTTCGAAGGACATTTCAAAAGATTATCCGGGAACACCGAGGGCAGTGATCAAGTGGCACAATAGGATACTCCAGCTTTATTACAATGGTAAGGTCGAGAACGCTGACATCACAAGGCTCTGCGACCAGGATATGCTGCTCTGGGATGCCGACCTTCTTCAGCTGAATCCGAGGGAGGTATATCTCAATACCTTAAACGGCAGCATTGCGGACTTTCGTGCACACGGCAGAAAGATCCAGTCCTCCGACGTTGCGGATACGGATGATGTCAGATATTCAAAGAAGGATGGAAGAAATCTTTCTTATGTGATCGCAACCTATTTCATTACCGAAGGAAGCGGCTATACGAGGATATATCAGAATTACTGCATGAGGCAGGATTCAGCGGGAAGGTGGAAGATACTTGCGTTCCAGCTTTGCGACAGTGTCGGAAATCCGGTAAGTGAAGGGAATGCGATAGACCTTCTTCAAGGGGCGATGCAATGAAGATACTTGCGATAGAATCCTCCTGCGACGAGACTGCGGCCGCTGTTGTAGTTGACGGGAGAGTTGTAAGAAGCAATATAATATCCACCCAGATCCCCATCCATACGCTCTATGGCGGCGTGGTTCCGGAGATCGCGAGCAGGAAGCATATTGAAAGAGTAAACCAGGTCATAAGGAAGGCGCTTTCCGATGCGGGAGAAACCGTTGACTCGATAGACGCTGTCGCTGTGACATATGGCCCCGGTCTTGTCGGCGCGCTCCTCGTGGGACTTAATGCCGCAAAAGCAATTGCCTGGGCTGCCGATAAGCCGCTCATCGGAGTCAATCATATCGAAGGGCATATAGCTGCAAATTTCATTGAGAATAAGGATCTTAACCCGCCTTTCCTCTGCCTTGTTGTGAGCGGCGGACATACCCATCTTGTTCGTGTTCTTGACTTTGGAAAATACGAGATACTTGGCCGGACTGTTGATGATGCGGCAGGCGAGGCCTTTGACAAGATCGCAAGGGTAATAGGTCTTGGATATCCCGGCGGCCCGAAGATAGAGGAGGACGCGCGCGCCGGAGATCCGAGCGCATATCATTTTCCTCTTGCTCATGTGAGAGGTTCGGAATATGATTTTTCATTCTCAGGTCTCAAGTCTGCAGTTTTGAATTTCCTGAATTCAGAGGCTATGAAGGTTGATGCTGCAAAGCGCCGTGAGACCTTGCTTTCAGACAGCGCCCATTCAAAAAGCGGTGTCGGCGATATTCCGCTCGTTGACGGAAAGCTCTTTGGAACGATAAAAAGAAGCGATCTTTCAGCCTCATTCCAGAAGGCGGTTGTTGATGCTCTGACAACCCGTGCTTTTCTTGCAGCTGAAAATGAAGGCGAAAAAAGGATAGCGCTCGCAGGCGGCGTTGCAGCAAATTTCAGTCTCCAAAACGCGATGAGGGAGGAAGCAAAGAAGAGGGGGATCGAATTTTTCTGTCCTTCAAAGATCCTTTGCACTGACAACGCCGCAATGATAGGCTGCGCGGGATATTACGAGCTTATGAAGGGACGAAGGAGTCCATTATCTTTGAATGCGATCTCTGATCTTCCCATAGGAGCCTCGAATGGAGAATAATGATCTTTCTCTCGTCATAGCTGCCGGCGGAAGCGGAAGCCGCATGAAGACTGATACAAAAAAGCAGCTCATAATGTGGAAGGGACATCCGCTCATCTATCATTCACTTCGCGCCTTTTTTGAATGCGGGATCAGGCATGCTGTGATAGTCTGCCCGAAGGGTGAGAAGGAAATGTATGAAGAGCTTTTTGTAAAGGGTGATGAAAATCTGATCTCAAAAGAACTTCTTGTTGCAGTTACAGAGGGCGGAGCCGAAAGATATGATTCCGTATATCAGGGGCTTTTGCATATCGACAACCCCTTTGTGATGATCCATGACGCGGCGCGCCCCTTTGTGTCGCATGAGATCATTTCAAATGTGATAAATGACACAAGGAAATATCTTGCGGCGATCGCTGCGGTTCCCGTGAAGGATACGATAAAGATAATTGATAATAACGGCTTTTGCGCTGACACACCGGACCGGCGTCTTCTCTACGCGGTGCAGACGCCGCAGGGTTTTCGGACAGACATTCTGAAAACAGCCTATGACCTTTTTTTTGAAGAGAGAAAGAAAGATAATACACTCCACATCACAGATGATGCAATGGTCGTGGAAAGGTATACGGATCTGAAGGTATATCTTTCAAAGGGGGAGTACGGGAATATGAAGATCACGACTCCGGAGGATCTGCGATTGCTGGCTCTGTAGCAAAATGGTCCCTTGACTCTACGATGACACTAAACTCGCTTTGCTACGACGCTACTAAACTCGCTGACGCTCCGACGCCACTAAACTCGCACTTACGTGCTCGTTAAGTGGCCCTGTACCGATTTCTCTAACTTCACTTACGATGACACTAAACTCGCTTCGCTCGTTAAGTGTCCCTGTACCGATTTCTCTAACTTCACTTCGTTCAGTAAGAGAAATCATGTCGTTCAGTAAGAGAAATCATGCGTCCCCAGGGATCATTTTTGATAATGAAAAGGAAACAGAAATGAAGATAGTAATACAAAGAGTATCAAGTGCCTCGGTTGAGATCGAGGGAAAGACAGTCGGGAAGATAGGAAAAGGTTATCTCGTCCTTCTGGGGATAGGACATGAGGATAATGAAAAGACCTGCGACAGGTTTCTTTCAAAGCTCCTCAAGATGCGGATCTTTGAGGATGAGAATGGAAAGACCAATCTTTCGCTATTTGATGTTTCGGGGGAGCTTCTCATAGTGTCGCAGTTTACTCTCTACGCAGATTTGAAAGGACAGAACCGTCCCGGTTTCACGAAGGCAGCAGGACCCGAGGAGGCAGAGAGGCTCTATGACTATTTTGTATGTGAAGCGAGAAAGTCGGTTCAAAAGGTTGAGACAGGCGAGTTCGGTGCCGACATGAAGGTCTCCCTCACAAACGACGGGCCTTTCACGATAGTGCTTGATGAGACGCAGGTGTAAGGCATTCTAAGTCAGATCTTATTTTTTTTATAGAACACATCCGCAGCATTCTCTTCCCCAAGCCATATCGCGTTAAGACCTGCTTTAATGGCGCCGCGGTAGTCGTTTTGCAAGCTGTCGCCGAGCATTACTGTTTGTTTTTTGTCAAGACCGTGCTTTTTTATGATGGCATTGTAGAAAGCCTTGTCAGGCTTCATACAGCCATAGTCCGAGGAAATGAGAAAATCATCCACCATTTCATCCAGGTGAAAATTTCGGATCTCGTACAGAGTATAGGAGCGCTGGGCATTTGAGAGGATATAGATTTTTTTACCGAGCTTTCTCAATCCTTTCAGGAAATCGGAAACGCCCTCAAACAATTCAAAATGATCCCTTGAAGAAACTCTGAACCGGTAGGAGATCTCAAACAATTCCTCATCTGAAAGCCGCCGGTTTCCGTAGAGGGAAAACAGTTCATCATAGACCTCGAGGATATCTATTTCGGGATATTCATACTCAGTTGCCCGGAGCCTGTATTCTTTATCTTTGTTAAAGAAATCGTCGCGGAATAGAGAAAGAGACGGATGCTTTATCCCCTTATCATCAAGGAAGCGGATCCATTTCTCCCAGGTCTCGGCGCAGTGCTCATCCGTGTGAATATCTATCAAAGTCCCGTAAAGGTCGAAAATATAATTGTCAAATTCCAAAAGTTCCATAAGTCTGATTATATCTCTTTTTTTAAGTTGATTTAAGGTATGCTGAACATAATCATATCATTGTAACTGATTGTTTTTTGTCCACTGAAAGGAGGGGACTATGAGAAAGCAGATGAAGAAGGCTGCGGCAGTCCTTGTGTCGGCGGCATTTGTGCTGGCGATGATGCCTGCCCGCATAGGTTTCGCGGCAGATGACGGGGCTACGACCTTCACTTTTTCTGAAACCGGTATCACTGTGGAAGCCGGTAATTACCTGGATTACAAGATTGACGGGACAGACCTGACGATAACTGGAGATGGAGATTATGTTGTCAAAGGAGAGTGCTCTGACGGCTCCATTACCGTAAAGAAGAATTTGGAGGATGTTACGCTTACGCTTTCAGACCTCACTCTTTCGAGCCAGAATACTGCGCCGCTTGTTGTGGGCAAGTACGCATATGCGGAAATCATCATTGATGGAGAGGTTACACTTTCCGACAGCATCAACAATTCAGAAGATTATCTTGAAGAAAAACTTGGGATGACAGAGGAGGCGATCGATGCATCCGGAGCAGAGGACGCCGTTATCAAGCTGAAGGACGCTTCGAGGGTTGCGATATCAGGTTCAGGGACCCTCAATGTCAACGCATATGCAAAGAACGGGATCAAGTCAGGTTCGGCTCTTGATGATAATGGAGAGTCCGTGGCTCCCGGAAATGCGGATTATCATGATGCTTATCTTTTTATTAATGATATCACGCTGAATATCGATGCGACGGGGGTCTATGATCCCAATGACGGAGATACCCACGGCGATGGCATAAATGGAGAGTGCAATGTGTGGCTCAACAGCGGGATCTACAATATAGCTGCAGGGGATGATGCTGTCCACTCTGATTATTTTCTGAATATCGGAGCGACAGGTGGCGATGAATATCCGGCTGTTAGTATAACAAAATGCACAGAGGGTCTTGAGGGCGCCCTTGTGAATATACTGGGCGGGGAAATAGAGATATATGCGGATGAGGATGCCATCAATGCCGCAAATTCGGATCTTTCAGATTATCAGTTCAGGATAATGGTAACGGGAGGGGTGATCTACGCAGTTGCAAACGGCGACGGGGATGCCTTTGACTCGAACGGCAGCATTATCATAAGTGACGGAATAATCGTGGCTTTCGGCGGTCCCATGGGCAATGCCTTTGATACCGGAACTGACGGGAACAATTCGATAGACAGCACTTTCGCGATAACCGGCGGGACAGTACTCGGTCTTGGATCATCCCAGATGGCGGTCACTCCTGTAAGCGGTTCACAGGGTTATGCAATATGGACAGGTACGGGCAGCGGTTTTGGCCCCGGCGGAAACGGCGGTGGCTTTACGCCTCCTGACGGCGGAAACGGCGGGAGCTTTACACCTCCTGACGGCGGAAACGGCGGGGGCTTTACACCTCCTGACGGCGGAAACGGCGGTGGCTTTACGCCTCCTGACGGCGGAAACGGCGGGAGCTTTACACCTTCTGACGGCGGAAATGGTGGAAGACCTACTCCTCCCGATGGTGGAAACGGCGGTTTTCCTGGAGGAAATTCCGGTTCAGCAGCAGGTACGGTTACAAACCTTACACTCAGAGTAAATGAAACAACCTACGCTTCCGGCGATCAGATCTCTATCAGTGCCGGCAACATGGTAGATGTGATGGATGGGGATAAGAGTCTGCTAGGGGTAGTGTCTGCGAATGATGCATCATATGTGATATTTTCAGCGCCGGGGCTTGAGGTAACGGCGGATCCTGAGAATCCCGAAGACCCCGAAACCCCAGTGGATCCCGAGAACCCTGATGATCCCGAGCGGCCTTCTTCAGGCAGGATCGAGAGATTCTACAATCCAAACAGCGGCGAGCATTTCTATACGAGGGACAGGAGCGAGGGAGAAAGCTTAAAGCGCGCGGGCTGGAACGCGGAAGGCGAATGCTTCGGCTTCGCGGAGGCAGGAACGCCAATATACAGAGTCTATAATCCGAATGTCGGTGATCACTTCTTCACAGCTGATAAGGCAGAGGCAGAAAACTGCATCAAAGCCGGTTGGAAGGATGAAGGCATAGCCTGGTATGATGACGCTGCGACATCCACAGCCTTCAGGCTTTACAACCCGAATTCCGGAAGGCACTTCTTTACGGAGAATGAGGCTGAGGCAAAAGGGCTTGTGGCTCTGGGCTGGAAGGATGAGGGAATGGCCTGGTAAAGGAATGGTCCCAGGGGACGGAGTCAAGGGATCATTTATTTCCTCTGTCACCAAAAAAGAACCCCGGCAAAGCCGGGGTTCTTTTCCTATTCTACAGTAACGCTCTTTGCGAGGTTCCGGGGTTTGTCCACATCAAGCCCTCTTGCGACCGCCATGTAGTAGCCGAGGAGCTGCATCGGGATCACAGTCAGGCTTGCAGAAAAGAGCTCGTTGATCCTTGGGATATAGACGGTGAAATTCACATTATCTTCAATCGAGTAGCAACCGCTCTGAGTGATCGCGGCAATATAAGCGCCTCTGGAACGCGTCTCCACCAAATTGCTCAGGGTTTTTTCAAAAAGCTCCTTTTGCGTATTGATGCCTATTACGAGAGTCTGGTCCTCAATGAGGCTTATGGTCCCGTGCTTCATCTCACCGGCAGCATAGGACTCGGAATGGATGTAACTGATCTCTTTCATTTTGAGGGAGCCTTCCATCGAAGCGGCATAGTCGATCCCTCTCCCAAGAAAGAACGCGTCTCTGATATGGGCGAATTTTGCGGCGAACCACTGGATACGCTCCTTCTCTTTGAGTATCTCCTCGATCTTTGAAGGGAGTGTCTCAAGCTCTGAAAGAAGGGGCGCGGCGTCATCTATGCTGTGATTTAATAATGCAAGCTTTATTGCCAGAATGTACATCGAAATGAGCTGGGCTGAATAGGCCTTTGTGGTAGCGACTGCGATCTCCGGTCCCGCGACGGTATAAAAGACATAATCTGCCTCTCTCGCGATCGAACTTCCGACAACATTTACTATTGCAGCAACGGGAAGTCCCTTTTCTTTTGCAAGACGAAGGGCGGCAAGGGTATCCGCAGTCTCACCTGACTGGCTTATCACGACTACAAGCGCTTTTTTATTGAGCTTCATCTTCCTGTAGCGAAATTCCGACGCAAGCTCAACCCTCACGGGAACGCCGGCGAGGTCTTCTATCACATACTGTCCGACCATCCCTGCGTGGTAAGCTGAGCCACAGGCCACAATGTAAAGCTGTTCAATGTTTTCAAGCACATCATCCGGTATCTCAAGCGCTATTTTTCCATCCTTCACAACAGAATGAAGCGTATCCCGGACAACCTTCGGCTGTTCGTGGATCTCCTTCATCATGAAGTGCTCGAAGCCGTCCTTCCGGGCAGCTTCTTCAGAGAAGGGGACGTCAACCGGCTCCTTCTCGACCTCGTCTCCGTTCAGGTCGTAGAAATGGACTTCTCCCGGAGCGATCCTCGCAAGCTCGAGATTGTCTATATAGTAAACTTTTCTTGTATAGGAAAGGATGGCCGGAACATCAGAAGCGACGTAGCTTTCGCCCTCAGCCGTTCCTACAATGATGGGAGCATCCTTTCTCGCAACATAGATCTCATCGGGATAGTCTTTGAACATCACGCAAAGAGCATATGTCCCCCGCACTCTGACAAGAGTCCTGTTTATCGCGTCTATGGGCCCCATTTTGTATTTTCGGTAATAATAATCTATGAGCTTGACCACCACTTCGCTGTCGGTCCGGCTGTAAAAGCGGTAGCCGTTCTTTTGGAGCTTTTCGGAAAGCTCCTGATAATTTTCAATAATGCCGTTGTGTACAGCGACAACCTCGGATTCCACCTGCCCTGAGCCTGTGCCCGAGCAGTTCCCGCTGACATGAGGATGGGCATTTACTTCCGAAGGTTCACCATGAGTGGCCCATCTTGTATGGCCGATCCCGCAGCAGCCGTGAAGTGTTCTTCCGCCGTCGATCTTTTGTGAAAGATTGATGAGCTTTCCCGTAGCCTTCACTACCTCTGTCGGTTTTTCGCCGTCACGAACCGCGACTCCAGCCGAGTCATAGCCTCTGTATTCAAGCTTTGACAGAGCTTCAAGAAGTATGGGCGCCGCCTGATGGTGCCCGGTAAAACCTACTATTCCGCACATTGGACAATACCCCCTGAGATCAGTTGATCATTATCTTTGAGAATAATAGCACAAAACCTCAATGCCGGACAACAAAGCTTCGTTCCTCCTCATCAATGGGGAGGGATTTTTTTTCGATATCATCTATCATAATGTAGGAGTCAAAGGAGAGGCCGTGGAGTACCCTGTCGATAAGGGCTTCCTCGCCCTGAAGCTCCATCGTGACAGAGCCGTCCCACTCATTTTTCACCCAGCCCGTGAGGCCGAGAGAAGAGGAGAGGTTTCTTGCGCGGTACCGAAAGCCGACGCCCTGGACACGCCCTGTAAATCTGAAGTGGCATCTTACCTTCATCTCTTTTTCCTTCGAAGTCCTTGGCCTTTCAGTATCGGCGAGAGCTTTTTGTATATCAGGAAGGTAATGAGGCAGTCTATCAGGCCCTTTACAAAGGTGAAGGGTACATTAAAAACAAGCAGACACTTTTCGATCGAATCGACCGAGGGAATGATCGCCTGATACGCTGCAACGATCGTCTCCTGCGGCATGAAATTGTAATAAACGGGATAGACTATGAAATAGTTGAAGGGCAGTGAGATTATCGCCATTGATATCGCGCCAAGAAGAGAGCCTATCACAGCGCCTTTCTTGCTGTGCACGAATCTGTAGATAAGCCCGGCGACTCCGGTGAATACCGCGCCAAGGAGGAAGTTTGAAAGTTCCCCGACTCCAAAGCTTTGTGACACAAGCGAATGGAAGAGGTTCTTCACAAGCTCTATCGCGATACCGCAGACAGGTCCCATTGAAAATGAGCCGATCAGTGCCGGAAGATCCGAGAAATCAAGCTTGATGAATGACGGGATCAGAAACGGAAGAGGAAATTCGATGAGCTGGAGCACGAAGGCCGCCGCGGAGAGAATTCCCGTGACTGCGATGAACCTTATAGCAAAGCCGCTTCTGGTTTCCTGCACTGTGCCGTCCTTTGTCCTGATGTCAGTTGTCATAATGAAACTCCTTTCCCGGGACAAAAAAAGTCCCGAAGCAATTGCACGGGACAGAAAAAACGCAGATCAAAGATAATGCGCTTTCAATCTTCTTTCATCCAGACTTTACTGTTGGTACCGGAGTTTCACCGGTTCGGCTGCTTAAAAAAGCAGGTCGCGGACTTTACCGCCAGTGGGGAATTTCACCCCGCCCCGAAGATTTTCTTCTGTGCGGTTGCCGTGTATGATCACATCTGACTGCTGCTTGCAGCAAAGCAGATGTGATCATACACGGCAACCGCACAGATTAATTTTTTAAGAATTTATTTCCTGTTGTAGAGAGTGTCAGCTCCGTTCGAATCCTTTACATTCAGGACCTTTCCGCTGATGCTGTAATCAAGTGTCATTGGAGCGGTATTTCCCTCATAAGTGATCGAAAGCTTGCTGTCAGTGGCCTCGTAGGTGAACTTCATCACATTGCCGGAGATATCATAGGTTCCGGTGCCGTCAGCGTTGAAGGTGTAGGTGTAGCCGCCGCCCTGATATTCCCAGGAGCCGACGAGCGCGTCCTTTCCGGTAGCAGTTGTGGAAGGAGCAGCCTGTGAAGATGCAGCCGGCGTATTTGTGTTGGCTTGATTGTTTGCGTTGTTTCCGCCGCACGCCGTAAGCGGGAGAGCCACAAGTGAGGCCGCAAGGCAAAGTGAAGCAAGCTTAATTGAACTTTTCATGACAAACCCCTTTTCTGTTTTTGGAATGCTTAATTCTGTTTTTTTGTAAGGCACTCGTTGCAAGGTATCACATCATTATTGAAAAATCAAGTTCACTTTATATCGCGGGATATCAGGATGTTCTTCCCATGCTGCTTTCCGTAATACATCCTCTCGTCTGCCGCCTGGATGATGTCATTTGGCTTTTTGAATGTGGCGGTGTTTTCAACAAGTCCGATCGTAATGGTGACAGGAACGCGCATATTGAAAAAGACCGTCGGCGTTGAAGCAACGCTGCTTCGCACTGCTTCCATCTTCTGCCTTGCGATGCGTAAGTTCGTGTCATTCAAAAGGATGATGATCTCTTCACCGCCCCAGCGGCATACATCGAAGCCGTGAAGTTCCTTTCTGATGAGGCGCGAGATATGCCGCAGCACTTCGTCCCCGCAGTCATGGCCGAAGGTGTCATTTACTTTTTTGAAATTGTCTATATCAAGGAAGGCGATGCAGAAGTGATGCTCCTCGCCCTCCTTCATGAGTTCCTCGAGCAAGGGCAGAAAGCCCCTTCTGTTCAGAAGTTCTGTCAGGGTATCGTTGTTCGCGTCTGCCGAAAGCTGCTCGTTTTCCTTCTCAAGGTCAAGTACCTCTCTTCTGCTCCTGTATATATAGATGACGTTGTAAAAGACCATTGAAAAGAACATGGCGAAGGCGGAGAAGATCGTCAGGATCATGGAGGCTTTGTCTGAGATTCTTATGACCGGGGTTCTTCTGTAAAAGAAAATAAAAGAAAGAGCAAATACCAGAAAATCCGCGAAAAGAGAGAAGCCTACGATCCACAGTTTTTTTTCTTTGAACAGGAAGAGACCGAAATATATTATTATCGGGACTATCGAAAAAAGGAAAAAATGTGAGCCGCCGCCGTATCCTATGTAGTAGGTTGAAAGGACGGCATAGACAGTCACTTCAATAAGAATGAGCCAGTATACCGGAAGGATGTAGTCAACCCTGCAGAAAAGGAAGCATACTATATAAGTGATCACGCTTATTGAATTTATGATCGTAAGAGGAACAGCGCCCGCAGCCAGCGTTATAAGAAGAAGGGCAAAATGAACCACACCCATTACAAGAACAGTAGCGGGAAAGCTGTTGTGTATAAGAAGATGCAGCAGATCTCTAAAGAGCTTTTTTAGCTTCAATATTTCCTCCTGCCGTTACTATACTGTTTTCATAATAACACCGGAGAACCGTTACCGCAAGGAAAGGCACATAGGAACTTTTTTGCATAAACGGATAAAAACAGCCCCGGGGAGGCGGCTTTTGAATCTTTTTATTCTGATGGGACTAACCAAATGTACATTGAAAAGAAAAAATAATCTGTGTATCATCATAAATATAGATCAAAAGTATGCAGAGGGGCTCTATGGTTATGAGAAGATATGCTGTTACGGTATAGCATTCTTCCGGAAACAGGCGAAAGTGAAGCTGCTGGCCGGGTCGAGTTCTTGAAATCTTTGGATTCATAAAAAGATTTAAACAAGTGAAAAGGCGTGACCGAAGCCACGCCCTCACATCCTTTGTTCGTATCAGCGTTTTCCAAGGAGCTTTTTTATTTCTCAAGCGTCTTGTGAACGCATGCGGCGAGAGCGCCGCCGATAAGGGGAGCAACCAGGAAGACCCATACCACAGAGAGTGGAGCGGTATTTCCGGAAAGCGCTGCGATGATCGCGGGACCAAGGCTTCTTGCGGGATTTACGGAGGTACCGGTCAGGCCTATTCCTATGATGTGGATGCCGATGAGCGTGAGTCCGATCACGAGGCCGCCGAAGGAACCGTGATTATGCTTTTTGGATGTGACTCCGAGGATAAGGAGAACGAAAAGGAAGGTCAGTATCACCTCTACGATGAAGCCGGCTCCAAGGCTTTCATTGACTCCGGCAAGGCCGTTTGCACCGAGGCCTCCGGTCTTGTCTTCAACAGAGCCAAGGCCGAATATTCCCGCAAGGACAGCAGAGCCCATAGTCGCGCCTATGATCTGGAATATGACATATCCGATGAAGTCCTTTCCGCTCATACCGCCGGTCATGAAGACGCCGAGCGATACAGCAGGATTCACATGGCCGCCGGAGATGTTTCCTATGCTGTACGCGAGAGCTATGATCGCAAGTCCGAAGGCCATGGCTGTCAGGAGATAGCCGCTGCCGTGGTCAGGATCGCAGCCCACCAGCATTGCGGTACCGCAGCCGATGAAGACCAGCGTGAAAGTACCAATACATTCCGCAACATACTTTTTCATTGATTTTTCCCTCCTGTAAAAAATTTTTCCTGTGGCAGGTCTTCTGCCTGCCGCAGGATAATTATATTACTTTTTTCTCATTTTGCCACGCCGTTCGATGCTTTGATCGAGGTCTTCGTGACAATATCGATCTCGTTGCCGTCAAGATCTGTGACGATCCCGCCGGCCTCCCTGACTATTATCGTGCCCGCGCAGACATCCCAGGGGCAGACCAGAGGCTCAATGTAAAGGCAGGTGCGGCCTGCGGCAAGATCGCACATATCAAGCGCTGCCGAGCCAAAGCGCCGGAGGTCGAGACATTTTCCGAAATATGACTTTACCATCGAAAACATCTTTTCTGAAAGCTCGGGATTGTAGGGTGCTGTGCCGAAGGCGACAAGCCCGTCTTCAATAGCGTCATTGTTCACATGGATCTTTTTTCCGTTGAGATAAGCGCCCTTTCCTTCCGCCGCCGTGAAAAGCTCGTCCTTGTAGGGATTGTAGATAAGGCCGGCTACAGGCTTCGCGTCATATGTCATCCCGACCGAGATGCAGGAGGTGTCAAGCCCCTTTATGAAATTGCTCGTGCCGTCGATCGGATCCACAACAAAGGCGTAGCCCTTTTCGATATCAGGCTGCTCGCCGTTTTCTTCGCCGAGGAAACTGGCATCCGGCATTATTTCAGAAAGGCTTTTTTTCAGCTTTTCCTGGATCAGCTTGTCGTATTTTGTGACAAGGTTGTGGCGCGAGCCCTTTTCTTCGGTCTTTGAACCGATGTCTTCTTCCTTTGCCTTGAGCATCATCTGTCCGCATTCCCTGATGACGGGGATTATCTTTTCTATTACTTCTTTTTCAAGATCTTTGGTCATTTCGTCGTCTCCTTTTCTACGGATCTGTAGTGAATTGAAATGCACATCCTGTTTGTTCAAATCGTGAACCGCGCTCACCTCAAGGCCTCGCGGTAGCTTAAGATTCTTTTATCGCATCGAGAAGCCGGCCTTCATTATCATAGATCAGCTTCATCGAAAAAAACGGCTCGTTTGAAAAGAGGAGAGGGAGAAATTTCATGTCGCCGTCCCAGAGTGGAAGGTCATATATCTCTTCCTTCTTCTTCCATTCGAGAACGCCTTCGTCGCAGTCGATGAGGTCGCCGGAAAAGGAATCTGAGGTGAAGAGCATCATGTACTCGGTGATGTCTCCATATACAAAAGTAATGATAGCGCGAAAGAGCATGCTTTCAAGCGTCAGCCCGGTCTCTTCAAGGACCTCGCGCCTCACGCAGTCGCAGGGCGACTCACCGTCCTTTACATGTCCGCCGACCCCGATCCATTTTCCTTCATTCAGGTCGCTCTTCTTTTTTGTGCGGTGAAGCATCAGGACTTCATCGCCCCGCTCTATGTAACAGAGCGTTGTGACTTCCATAGACATGGGATTTCCCGTTCCTTCCGTTTTTTTGAACGATAAGCCGTCAAGGCATCCCGGTTTGCCCGGGGAGGCATTTGACGGTCAACGGACGATCAGGCAGGGGAATTTTCCACTGCTCAATCGCACAGATTATATTTCCACTTTTCGGTAATAATTACAACAGAAATTTATCGAACAAGTGTTTGCTTTTCTGGAGGAAGGGTGGTATATTATCCTTACCAAAACATCCGTTCTATTCTATCGGGCCAGGACAATGGACAGGGAAAAGCTTAGGTTTTTTTGTATAGATCTGAAATCCTTCTACGCTTCCGTTGAGTGCGTGGAGAGAGGGCTCGATCCGCTGACGGCGGATCTCGTGGTGTGCGATGAGACACGGGGCAACGGGACCATATGCCTTGCGGTATCACCGCATATGAAGGCTCTTGGCGTGAAGAACCGCTGCAGGGTCTTTGAGATACCGAAGAATCTTGAATATATCAAGGCAATGCCGAGGATGCAGCTTTATATTGATTATTCTGCGAGGATATATGCGATCTACCTCAAATATCTCGCGCCTGAAGATATACATGTATATTCTGTTGACGAGGCTTTTTTTGACGGCGAGCCCTACAGGAAGATGTACGACATGGATATTCCGGCGCTTACTGAGATGATACAGGCGGATATCAAGGCGACGACCGGCATTACTTCAACCTGCGGGATGGGGACGAATCTCTATCTCGCGAAGGTAGCGATGGATATCATGGCAAAGCACTCCCCGGGCTTTCGGGCGCAGCTTGATGAAGATGAATATATCAGGCAGCTGGGGGAGCACAGGCCGCTTCGGGATTTTTGGATGGTAGGGCGCGGGACCGAAAGGAGGCTCAACTCGGTCGGGATATTTACGATGAATGATATCAGAAGGGCGGACCGGGAGCTTCTTTTGAAGCTCATCGGAAGGAACGCTTCTTATCTCATAGACCACGCATGCGGGATAGAGACGGTTACGATGGAGGAGATCAAGACCTACAAAAGCCCTGCGCATTCTCTCTCTTCAAATCAGGTGCTGTTTCGGGATTACAGCTTTGAGGAGGGGATCATAGTATTGAAGGAGATGGTGGATGCTCTGACTCTTGATCTTACCGACGAGGGGCTTGTGACTGAGGATCTCGGGCTCTTCGTGGGATATTCGGAAGGATATGCGGCGTATGTGGGGCATTTCACCGGGGACAGCGGCGGAGGAAGCAAGTACGGTGCTTCCGGTGGCAATATCGGAAGCAATGGATCCGGTACTTCCGGGGGCAGTATCGGAAGCGGTGGTTCTGACGCTTTCGGGGGCAGTATCGGAAGCGGTGGTTCTGACGCTTTCGGGGATAGGTCGGACATATCTCTGCCAAAGGACTACAGCGCCGGCAGCGTGCATCTTCCCGCGGCGACGGACTCGCGGCGGATCATTACGGAAGCCCTTGAAAGGCTTTATCTTGAAAAGGCGGAAAGGGACATCGCGATAAGGAGGATCGGGATAGCTTTTGAAAATGTGCGTCCGCGCGACAGCGCGCAGATCTCCCTTTTCCTTGATACAAAAACGGAGGAAAAGGACAGGGCGATCCAGGAGGGGATACTGTCGCTGAAAAAGAGATTCGGGAAAAACTCGGTGCTTCTCGGGATGGACCTTCTCGACTGTGGGACCACGCAGCTGAGGAACGGGCTGATAGGAGGACACAGGGCGTAGTATAGGGCTTCTTAAATGCCTGGACCCAATGCTTGCCTGCTCACCTGACAGCATGTCTTCAAAAGCAGCGGCGCAGCCCGTTTGTGGGGTTTAAGTGTGTGGGGGAACGATATCTGAAAGGCGTGTGGGATCAGGGTCTTAATGGTGTGTGATCGATATTGCCGATTGAAAGGTGTGTGAATTATGAAAGCAGAGAGGGCAAAGATATTCGCGCCTTATGACGCGCTGAGAGGGATGTACGGGAGGCTACGGCAGGTTGAGGAAACGAGGGTTGAGCGGGCGGAGCTTTCCGAGGATGTGCTGGAATATCTGAACAGGTTCTTTTCAAACCTCCACGAGGGGCACAGGATATACCTGTCTTATTATGATGACAGGTCGGGAGATTATCTTGCCGTAAAAGGTGAGGTGGTGTCCTTTACGGCAGACGGGAAAAGGATAGTGCTGATCCCTGATGAGGTCCTTTCGAAGGGGCAGATCTCAAAGGGCGAAGGAGAGACTTGCGAGGTGGCGTTTTCCGACATCAGGGATGCGAGATTTATTGAGTGAGGGAGGTCGCTTTTAAGAAGAAACTGTCTATGGAATGCTCAATTCTTTCGATATCATAAGACAAGGCAATCATCGGAACTTCAAGGTAAGCCGCAAAGTGTTCTCAAACACCTTGACGAAGCCTCGATTTCATGATACTAATCAGTTCAATATAGTCCAGCGGTGTGATGTCAAGTGAAAAATAATAATGTTTTGATATATTTTCTGCATCATTTGCTGGAAAAAAGATAACCTTAATAAACCCTGCGATTTCTGCTTTTTTAGCAGGGTGGTTATTAGCAACAGGAATAAGTTCTTATTCCGCTGCTCGATATA
>CACYBK010000148.1 GCA_902772635.1 uncultured Lachnospiraceae bacterium
GATGCCGGCGTGGCGGAATTGGCAGACGCGCGGGACTTAAAATCCCGTGGTGGCAACATCGTACCGGTTCGACCCCGGTCGCCGGCAGTAAGAGGGAAGCAGATGCTTCTCTTTTTTTATAATGAGCCCTCGACTCCGTCCCCAGGGCTCATTTTTTCTCCCTTTTTACCGAAAATTTTTGCCACTCGACGGATAATATTTCCTCATAGTCTTACCAAAGACCGCCACTTACAACCTTTTTCCCAAGGTTTTTTTTATGTCATAATTGCCCCCATATATATGCTATCCTCTTAAGGCTCCCCACAATATCTTGTATTTTTTCTTGAAATCACCCCCTCATTCTGATAATATGCTCTTTGTTCGGCGGAAAAAGACGGGAACAGTCTTTTACATTATTTTTGTATATCGAGGAGGGAATGAAGAAGCCATGCTTGAGGTAGTAAAGCGCGATGGTGAGATCAGGGAATTTGATCTTTCAAAGATCGAGGACGCGGTAAGGAAGGCGTTTGACGCTACAAACAATGCCTATACCGATGATATCCTTCAGACCATAGCACTGAGGGTCACGAGTGATTTTCAGTCCAAGGTCAGGGATGGAAAGGTCACCGTTGAAGAGATACAGGATAGCGCGGAGACGGTCCTTGAGCAGACAGGCTACACGGAAGTGGCAAAGGCATACATCCTCTACAGAAAACAGCGCGAGAAGATGCGCAATATGAAATCCACCATCCTCGACTACAGGGATGTGGTAAATTCCTATATCAATGTCGAGGACTGGAGAGTTAAGGAAAACTCGACAGTCACATATTCAGTGGGCGGACTCATCCTTTCAAATTCAGGAGCCATTACCGCGAATTACTGGCTTTCAGAGATATATGATGAAGAGATAGGGCAGGCTCACAGGAACTGCGATATCCATATACATGATCTTTCAATGCTCACAGGCTATTGCGCCGGTTGGTCCTTAAAGCAGCTCATCAAGGAAGGGCTCGGCGGCATACCCGGAAAGATCACCTCTGCTCCGGCAAAGCATTTGTCCGTGCTCTGCAACCAGATGGTGAACTTCCTCGGCATCATGCAGAATGAGTGGGCAGGTGCTCAAGCCTTCTCATCCTTTGATACTTATCTTGCGCCCTTCGTAAAGGCGGACAATCTCACTTATTCCGATGTCAAGAAGTGCATAGAGTCCTTCATCTACGGCGTGAATACGCCTTCCCGCTGGGGCTCCCAGTCACCCTTCACAAATGTGACACTTGACTGGACGGTTCCGAACGATCTTGCAAACCTTCCCGCGATAGTCGGCGGAAAGGAAATGGATTTCTGCTACAGGGACTGCAAGAAGGAAATGGATATGGTAAACCGTGCCTTCCTTGAGGTAATGATAGAGGGCGATGCCAACGGCAGGGGCTTCCAGTATCCTATACCGACGTATTCCATTACCAAGGACTTTGACTGGTCGGATACCGAGAACAATCGCCTTCTCTTTGAGATGACGGCGAAGTACGGAACTCCTTATTTTTCGAATTATATCAATTCCGATATGGAGCCCTCAGACGTGCGCTCGATGTGCTGCAGGCTTCGTCTGGATCTTCGTGAGCTTCGAAAGAAGTCCGGCGGTTTCTTTGGAAGCGGCGAGTCAACAGGCTCTGTCGGTGTCGTGACGATCAATATCCCGAGGATCGCTTATCTTGCAGCGGACGAGAAGGATTTCTACAAGAGGCTCGACCGCCTCATGGATGTGTCCGCAAGATCCTTGAAGATCAAGAGGACAGTGATCTCAAAGCTCCTTGAGGAGGGACTTTATCCCTATACGAAGAGGTATCTCGGAACCTTCAACAACCACTTCTCGACCATAGGTCTTGTCGGGATGAACGAAGCCGCGCTGAACGCGAAGTGGCTTCAAAAGGACCTTACCCATCCCGAGGCAGTGGAGTTTGCGAAGGATGTTTTGAATCATATGCGTGAGCGCCTGAAGGATTATCAGGAGCAGTACGGTGACCTTTACAATCTCGAGGCAACACCTGCTGAATCCACCTCCTTCCGTCTCGCAAAGCATGACAGGGAGCGTTATCCCGACATCATCACTGCCGGAAACGAGGGCGATACACCTTATTACACGAACAGCTCACACCTTCCGGTCGGCTATACTTCGGATGTGTTTGACGCCCTTGATGTCCAGGATGAGCTTCAGACTCTCTACACCAGCGGTACTGTATTCCATACCTTCCTCGGTGAGAAGATGCCCACTTGGAAGTCAGCGGCAAAGCTTGTCAGGACGATCGCGGAAAATTACAAGCTGCCTTATTATACTCTTTCACCCACATATTCCGTCTGCAAGGATCATGGCTATATCGCAGGCGAGCAGAAAACCTGCCCTCACTGCGGCAAGCCGACGGAGGTATATTCGAGGATCACGGGCTATTACCGTCCGATCAGCAACTGGAACGAAGGAAAGCTTCAGGAATACAAGAACAGAAAGCTCTATGACGTGACCGGTCTTAAGAAGAGAAAGACGGACGGCATGAGAGAGATACATGAGGATAATGTCGCGCCGAACCTTTCCGATGCAGTACTTTCAATGAGGATAAGTCTTCCCGAGGGCGTGGCTTCAAAAGACATTTCCGAAAACGGAAAGAAGATGTATCTCTTCACGACACAGACCTGCCCGAACTGCAAGACCGCGAAGGAAATGCTGGAGGGGCTTGATTATGTCACGGTTGACGCCATGGAGCAGCCGGAGCTTACTGAAAAATACGGGATAATGCAGGCTCCGAGCCTTGTAGTGGTCGACGGCTCCGACGTAAAGAAGTACGTGAATGCTTCGAATATCAAAAGCTACGTCGAATCGCTGCATACCACTGTAGTCTGAAAAAAGAAAATGAACCCCGGGGACGGAGTCGAGGGACCATTTTTTGGTCCCTCGACTCCGTCCCCGGGGTTCATTTCTTTTCCCATATATGCTATAGTAGCAACAAGTGTGCTTACATCCATATCAAGGGGGAAAGTCTATGGAGATTCTCATAAAAAATATAAGGGTAGTGAACCCGAAGACTGACTATGACGCAGTTTCAGACCTTCTGATATCTGAGGGGAAGGTGAAAAGTCTCGTGCCGGCGGGAGAGATCAAGGAGGAGCCCGCGGGACCGTTTGCGAAAACGATAGACGGGACAGGCCTCACCGCATTTCCGGGGATAGTCGATCTTCATGTTCATCTGAGGGATCCCGGGCAGACTGAAAAAGAGGATCTTCTCACCGGTTCACATGCTGCGGCAGCAGGCGGTATCACAACTATGGTCGCGATGCCGAATACTTATCCGCCCATAGATTCCCTTGAAAAATTTGAAAAAGTAACGGAAAGAGCAGAAGAAATAGGTATGGTGAACATCCTCCAGGCAGGCTCGATCACGAAGGGCATGCAGGGAGCTGAGCTTTCCGATATGTTCCGTATGATGGATGCAGGCTGCAGGGCCTTTTCCGAGGACGGAAAGTCTGTCATGGATACTTCTCTGATGCGGGATGCCATGAGAGAGACCTCGGAGAGCGGCATTCCGATATTATCCCATTGCGAGGACGCAAATCTCGCGCGCGGCGTCATGAACGCAGGCAAGAGATCAAAGGAACTGGGACTTCCCGGCATTACGAATGCGGTTGAAAATATCATAGAGTTCAGGGACATTGAGCTTTGCAGGGAGACAGGGGCAGCCCTTCATCTTTGCCACTGCTCTACAAAAGAGTCCTATGAGATCGTATCTGTCGCAAAATCAAAGGGTATCAACGTCACCGCTGAGGTCTGCCCCCATCATTTCACATTGACTGAGGATGACATCCCTGACGCAAATGATACGAATTACAAGATGAACCCGCCGCTTCGTTCAAAAGCGGATAGAGATGCATTGATAAAAGGCCTTCGGGACGGGACATTTGACTGCATCGCGACAGATCACGCACCCCATACCGCGGAGGACAAGGCGAAGGGTTTTTTGCGCGCGCCCTTTGGCATTGTGGGACTTGAGACATCATTTGCGCTTTCCTATACGGAGCTTGTGAAAAAGGGAATTATTTCATTCAAAGAGCTCATCATGAAGATGTCCGTAAATCCCTCAAAGATACTCAAGATCGACCGCGGCGACATCTCCGAGGGAAAGACTGCGGATATCACGATAGCGGATCTTTCTGAGGACTATAATATCGATATCTCAACCTTCAAAGGAAAGGCAAAGAACTGCCCCTACAACGGGCGTCCCGTGACAGGGAGGATAAAGATGACAATATGCTCCGGCAAGATAGTTTATGAAATGTGAGGAGGAGCCATCATGCGAAGCATGATCTTTAAATGGCTCCGACGACAGGCCGCCGAACGAAGTGAGGGGGCAATACATATGAATGAGGTGTGACCATGATAGGAAAACTTTTAAAGGCTATCGACGAAAAAAACGCTCCCGTCGTTGCGGGGCTTGATCCGACGCTTGAGCTGATCCCGGACTGCATCAAGGATGCGGCCTTCAAAAAATGCGGTGAGACACTGGAAGGCGCGGCGGAAGCAATTATTCAATTCAACAAGAGGATAATAGACAAGATCTATGACATCGCTCCCGCAGTGAAGCCACAGATCGCGATGTATGAGCGTTTCGGGCTCCCGGGGCTCCTGGCCTACAAGGAAACCATAGACTATGCCCATGAAAAGGGACTCATCGTGATAGGCGATGTGAAGCGCGGCGACATAGGCTCTACATCTGAAGCATATGCGGATGCGCATCTTGGTTCTGTGAAGGTAGGCGCGAATGAATTCGTTCCTTTCGGTGAGGATTTCTGCACAGTGAATCCCTATCTTGGAACGGACGGCGTGAAGCCCTTTGTTGATGTTGCAAAGCGCTGCGACAAGGGCATCTTCGTCCTTGTAAAGACCTCAAATCCTTCAAGCGGGGAATTTCAGGACAAGAAGCTTTCAGGAAGCGAAGCCACACTCTATGAGACAGTTGGCGATATGGTGGAAAAGTGGGGAGAAGAGCTTATCGAGGATGGTTATTCTTCAGTCGGCGCGGTGATAGGCTGCACCTATCCTGAGGTTGGGAAAAAGATGCGTGAAAGGCTGCCCCATGTCTTCGTACTTGTCCCGGGCTACGGGGCGCAGGGCGGTACGGCAGAGGATCTGAAGGTCTTCTTTGATAAGGAGGGAAGGGGTGCCATAGTAAACTCCTCCCGCGGCATCATTGGCGCTTGGAAGAAGGAGCCCTACAAGAGCTCTTTTTCAGAGGAACAGTTTGACGAGGCAGCCAGAAAGGCTGTCCTTGATATGATCGAAGATATAAACAAAGCTATCGGACGGTAACAAAATAATGTCAAAAAAGTTTTTTTCGAAGGGCGAGGTAATGTCTGTCACAACCGTCCTTCCCGGTATATATTCAATGTGGCTTCGGACCGACGGCGCGCTTTCCTCCGCCCCGGGTCAGTTTTTCAATTTTTATCCAAATGATTCAGCGCATCTTCTTCCAAGGCCGATCTCGATCTGCGAGATAGACAGGAGAAAGAGGGCTCTACGCTTCGTATTCCGAGTAAAGGGCGAGGGCACTATCGCGCTCTCTCAAATGAAGAGCGGCGACACCGTTGATATGATGGGACCTTTGGGAAACGGCTTTCCGCTGAACATTCCCGAGCGGAATGCGATTCTTATCGGCGGCGGGATAGGCGTTCCGCCTATGCTCGAGCTTGCGCGCGAATTTCCCGGGCGCTCAAAGGTAGTCCTCGGCTTTACGGACGAGCCTTTCCTTGTTGAAGATTTTTCTGACACGGACTCTGATGTCTATATCGCTACGGAGAGCGGAAACCAGGGGACGAGGGGCAATGTCGTCGGAGCGATAATGGAGAACAATCTCGGCGCGGACGTGATCTATGCCTGCGGACCGAAGGCCATGCTCTCCGCGGTGAAGATGCTCGCGAGAGTCAGGAAGATCCGCTGCTTCGTTTCACTTGAGGAACACATGGCCTGCGGCATAGGAGCGTGTCTCGGCTGTGTCGTTGGAACAAAGGACGTGGATCCTCATTTCAATGTCAAAAAGAAGAGGATCTGCGTTGACGGACCGGTATTTGACGCGTCGGAGGTGGATCTCAGATGACAGGCAAAAAAAAGACAGCACCGAATCTTTCGGTCGATATAGCAGGCGTACATTTCAAAAATCCCGTGGTGACAGCCTCCGGAACCTTTGGTTCGGGAAATGAATATTCTGAATTCATTGAACTGTCAAAGCTTGGGGCGGTTGTCACGAAGGGTGTTTCACTCGAGCCCTGGGAAGGGAATCCCACTCCGAGGATCGCAGAGACGCCTTCGGGAATGCTGAATGCGATAGGTCTTCAAAATCCCGGGATAGACACATTTCTTTCGAGCGATCTTCCCTTTCTGAAAAAATATGATACAAAGATAATAGTCAATGTCTGCGGGCATTCCGTTGAGGAATATGTTGAAGTTTCAGAGCGTCTTTCCGAAGCAGATGTTGATATGCTTGAGATCAATATCTCCTGCCCGAATGTGAAAGAGGGCGGGATAGCCTTCGGAACGGATCCAAAGAAGGCGGCAGAGGTCACAAAGGCTGTAAAGAAGGTTTCAAAAAAGCCTGTCATAATGAAGCTTTCCCCCAATGTCACGGATATCACCGAAATGGCAAAGGCCTGCGAGGATGCAGGTGCGGACGCGCTTTCCCTTATCAATACGATCACAGGTATGAAGATTGATGTTGAGACCAGGCGCTTTTCGCTTTCAAACAAGACAGGCGGGCTTTCGGGACCTGCCATTCACCCTGTTGCGGTTAGGATGGTATATGAAGTCTACAATGCAGTCAAGCTTCCCATCATAGGTATCGGCGGGATCATGGATTCAAATGACGCGATAGAGATGATGCTGGCCGGCGCCTCTCTGGTCGCAGTCGGTACGGCATCCTTCAGAAGGCCTGACGCCGCGGTATTGGTAATAAACGGAATAGAGGATTATCTCTTTTCACACAATATAGATGACGTAAGAAAGCTTACGGGAGCAGTGAGGAAATAATTATGAAAAGCTATAAAGAAGAATTCATCCACTTCATGGTGGACTCAAAGGTACTCAAGTTCGGCGATTTTGTCACAAAGAGCGGGCGAAATACTCCCTTCTTTATCAATACCGGCTTCTATCGGACAGGCGGGCAGTTAAAGAAGCTCGGTGAATTTTACGCAAAGGCTATAGAGGAAAGCTTTGGCTTTGATTTTGAGATCCTCTTCGGACCTGCATACAAGGGCATACCGCTTTCCGTTGCTGCAACTGAGGCTATATATGAGATGAGCGGCAAAGAGATAGGCTATTGCTCAAACAGAAAAGAGGTAAAGGATCACGGCGAGGGAGGTTCTCTCCTTGGTGCTCCTATTCAAGAAAAAGACAGGGTAGTGATAATAGAGGATGTGACAACCGCAGGGACATCGATCCGTGAGACCTATCCTATCTTGAAAGCGGCTGCGGACTGCGATGTCCTCGGTCTCATAGTTTCCGTAGACCGCCAGGAGAAGGGGCAGGGCGAAAAGCCGGCTCTCCTTGAGCTTTCGGAAGAGTTTTCGATGAAGACCTCCGCTATCGTCACGATGGATGAAGTCATAGAATGCCTTTATCAAAAGCCCTACAAGGGAGAAGTCATCATAGATGATGATATGAGGGAAAAGATAGCAGCTTATTACAAGATATACGGAGCGTCATGAAGATAAGAAAGAGAAACGTCTTCCCGCTTCCTTATCCTGCGAGAGTCGTTATCCTTCTCATTTATCTGATCATCCTTTCATATTTTCTTTTTTTCTCGGAGAGCTTTGGAAGGACGGGGCAGGATCACATATTTGCAGTCAATCTCGTGCCCTTTAAGGAGATAAGCCGCTGCTTTGTTTATTATTCTTCACTTCCGAGGGGCTTTCTCTTTGTAAATATTGTCGGAAATATAATCGCATTCATACCCTTTGGCTTCCTTTTTGCCTCGCTCCTTTCATACAGGAAAGGCGTGCCCTGGCTTCTTACGATAGCCCTCTCAGCACTGCTTTCCACTGTGGTCGAGCTCATTCAGCTTGTCACAAGGAAGGGAAGCTGCGATGTCGACGATATCATACTTAATACCATGGGCGGGGCGCTTGGGTATATTATCTTTTATATAATTTTTGTTCGAAAGGAAAAGATCAGGTGCTATCACAACAAAGGAAAATGAAGCGTCGCAAGGTAAAGGTGCCGGTCAGAAAGAGAAATATAGTGATAATCGCCCTTTCTCTTCTGACCTTCTTCATGCTCATATTTTTTGTTGCGGGACCGCTTGACCTTTCAACGGGGTCACTTGTCCGCTGGATCGCGGGAGCTCTCTGGATCGTGATGATATTGAATCTGATCCTTCTCATAATCGGGATCAGGGACTTTCCGGACGGCCAGTACAAGACGCTCTTTCGGGTATTGGCGATAATCGCTCCCGCTGTTTCACTCGGGACGTATATCATTGTTTATCTTGTTGGAATTTTCAGATAGAGTTTATTAAGGAGGTTTTGATGGTTTCTGTTTCGATAATAATGGGCTCAGACTCTGACATGCCTGTGATGAGCCAGGCAGCAGGCGTCCTTGAAGAGCTTCAGATAGAATATGAGATGAGGATCCTTTCCGCCCACAGGCAGACAAAGGAGCTTATTGATTATCTTGAAAAGGCAAAGGAGAGAGGCATCAAAGTGATAATAGCCGGAGCCGGCAAGGCTGCTGCGCTTCCCGGGATCTGCGCCTCTGTCTTCCCCCTTCCTGTGATAGGGGTTCCGATGAAGACATCAGACCTTGGAGGCCTTGATTCATTATACTCGATAGTTCAGATGCCGACGGGCGTTCCGGTTTCCACCGTCGCTATAAACGGCGCGAAGAACGCTGCTCTCCTTGCAGCCCGTATCCTCGCTGTCTCAGACGATAATATTGAGGTGAATCTCACGGAATACAATGAAAAGATGGTGCGCTCCGTCAGCATGAAGGACCAGAAGCTTCAGGACGAGGGCTACAGCGCTTTCTTGGATCAATAATGAAGGGAGACAAAGATGGATTACAAAGCGGCAGGAGTTGATATCGAAGCGGGCTACGAATCGGTCAACCTGATAAAGGAAGATGTTGAAAAGACCATGAGACCTGAGGTTCTCGGAGGTCTGGGAGGCTTTTCGGGAGCCTTTCTTGCAAAGGCCCTGAAGGGCATGAGAGATCCCGTTCTTCTTTCCGGGACCGACGGTGTCGGGACCAAGCTGAAGCTTGCCTTCATCATGGACAAGCACAATACCATTGGAATTGACTGCGTCGCGATGTGCGTAAATGATATCGCGTGCGCGGGCGGAGAGCCCCTCTTTTTCCTTGATTACATCGCCTGCGGAAAGAACCGCCCGATGAAGATCAAGGATATAGTCGCCGGTGTTGCGAAGGGCTGCGAGATCTCAGGCTGTGCCCTTATCGGCGGCGAGACCGCGGAGCATCCCGGCATGATGAGTGATGACGAATATGATATCGCTGGCTTTACTGTCGGAGTCGTTGAGCGCGATGAAATGCTGACAGGATCGGATATAAGAGACGGTGATGTGCTTGTCGGCATTGCTTCTTCAGGCGTTCATTCAAACGGCTTCTCACTTGTCCGGAAGGTCTTTGCCGATGACCTCAATTTAAAGGGCCTTTCAAAAGCAAGGAAGGAGCTTGACGGCGACAGCCTTGGCGAAACCCTTCTTACGCCTACCAGGATATATGTACCCCTTTTGAAGAACTTATCCGGGAACGGCGTCAGGATAAAGGGCGCTTCCCATATCACAGGCGGCGGCTTCTATGAAAATATCCCGAGGATGCTCCCGAAGGGAAAGAGTGCATATATCAGAAAGGGGTCATTCGAGATCCCGCCCATCTTCTCCCTCATTCAAAAGAAGGGCAAGATAGAAGAGCATATGATGTACAACACCTTCAATATGGGGCTTGGAATGGTCCTCTGTGTCTCTCCCTACGAGGCGGATCGGGTTGTCTCCGTGGCATCGCTTACAGGAGATGAGGCCTTTATCATAGGCGAGATCAGGGAAGGCGAAAGCGAGACACCCGAAGCAGTTCTTATTTGAAGATTGAGGAATGATAATGTTTTCTATCACTGTACTTGTCTCCGGCGGCGGCACGAATCTCCAGGCTATCATTGATTCGATAGCAAACGGAGAATTGAAGGACGCCGGAGTTTACATAAAAAAAGTAATATCAAACAACAAAGAAGCCTTCGCTCTTGAAAGAGCGAAAAACAATGGAATAGAGACAAGCGTCATATCTCCGAAGGACTATCCCGACAGGGCGGCTTTTGAAGTTGCACTCAAAAGCGCGATAGACGAGAGCGCCCCGGATCTCATAGTCCTTGCGGGCTTCCTTGTCGTGATCCCTGAAGCGATAGTCCGCTCTTATCCGAAAAAGATAATAAATATCCACCCCTCCCTCATACCCTCCTTCTGCGGCAAGGGTTATTACGGGCTCAAGGTCCACGAGGCAGCGCTTGCACGTGGAGTAAAGGTCACGGGCGCGACAGTACACTTTGTGGATGAGGGGACGGATACAGGCCCTATTATCCTCCAGAAGGCTGTTGAGGTAAAAGAAGGCGACACCCCTGAAGTGCTCCAGCAGCGCGTCATGAAGGAGGCGGAGCATATATTGCTGCCGCATGCGATCGCGCTTCTTGCAAAGGAAAGGGCTTGAGATCATGAAGATAGATATTCTTGATAAGGGCGCATCACCTGAAAATACCGCAAAAGAAAATCAAAAAGCGATACAGGAGGCTATAGATGAAGTCTCAAAAAACGGCGGCGGTACAGTACGGGTTCCTGCCGGGACGTTTCTTTCGGGAACCCTCTTTCTAAAAGACAATGTCCGACTTCACTTACGCCACGGTGCTGTCCTCATGTCGTCCCTTGATGAAGACGATATCTCTTCCTTCCCTAAGGATGACGATACCGATCTTTCCGAGGTGGACGGTGCAGAGGGCGGCTTTTTCATTGGGGCTTATCACGCAAAGAATATCAGGATAGAAGGCAGCGGTACGATAGACGGGCAGGGCGATCGGGTCTTCTTTGATACTGACTGTGACAAGGGCTTTCATGAATGCCCGAAGCAGGCTTCGGGCTTTCGTCCGAGGCTTCTTTTATTCGAAGACGTGGAAGGGCTTTGTGTTTCAGACATCACACTCAAGGACTCCGCGTTCTGGACCTTTCACATGGCAGGCTGCGTCGATGTCAATATCAGAGATATCTCTATCAAAAATGACGACCGCGGCGTAAACAATGACGGCATCGACCCCGACTGCTGCAAGAATGTGGTGATCAGGGGCTGCAACATCTGGACTGCGGATGACGCCATCGTTATCAAGTCCACGGCTCCAATGGCAAAGAAATACGGGGCGTGTGAGAATATCACGGTAAGCGACTGCATCCTTCATACGAGGTGCTCGGCATTGAAGATCGGCACGGAGACCTTCGGTCCCATCAGAAATATCACATTTGGAAACTGCATAGTCCGTGACGCTTCCCGCGCTGTCGGGATATGGATGAGGGATGGCGGCCTCATAGAAAAGATAATTATCCATGATATCGCCGGCTCTGTCCGCCGGTATGCTGACTGCTACGACCTGCCCGGCCAGCCCGGCTGGTGGGGGAAGGGCGAGCCTATATTCGTAAGTGCGACTCCCAGACAGTTTCGGACCGGAAGCGACAGCAAATGGATATTGAAGGACGCAGAACCTGAAAAGAAAAAGGAGATCCCGGTCGAGACGGATCGCCCCACAGGCACTATCAGACGGCTTACATTTACAAATATCAGGATCGACTGCGAAAGCTGTGTCTTCCTCGCGGGCGAGATAGAAAGCCCGATCGAGGATGTTGTCATGCGAAATATCGAGATACATTTTGAAAAGCAGGGAACCCAGGAGGGCGGGCTTTTTGACGAGCAGCCGTCCTTCCGCGGACGTTATCCTCATCTCATCCCCGGGCTCTATGCCCGCCACGTGCAGGGCCTTGACTGCGACGGCGTCTTCGTAGTCGCAGACGAGGACAACGGTACGGAGTACTGCGGACGGGAGATTGTGCAGGAGGAGGATTAGGAGTATAATATTTTTTGGTCAAGACCTACTGCAACAGAGATCATTGACCGATATGTAATATGGATCCGGACAAGGGGACGTTTCCCTTGTCCGAAACAAACAGCTTCTATCTTAGTATTTGGAAGGAGACTCAAAATGAAAAACAATCAAAATGGCAGTAGGAGCAATACTGCCGCACTGGCGCTGACTGCATTTTTTGCAGCGATCATCGTACTCATGTCATTTACCCCGATAGGCTATATCCCGCTCGGGGTCATCAACGCAACGATCATCCACATCCCCGTGATCCTTGGCGCGATCTACCTTGGCCCGAAGAGCGGTGCCTTCCTCGGATTCATTTTCGGACTCACCTCGTTCTTAAAGAACACCTTCATGCCCGCGACGCTCTCGGCCTTTGTATTTTCACCTGTCCTTGCAGCACAGCAGATCGGACCGATCGGGATATTGTTTTCGACCATCATCTGCTTCGTTCCGAGGATCCTTGTGGGCGTCGTTCCTTACTTTGTTTACAAGGGCTTCCTTGCGATGTCGAAGGGAGATCACAGAGTCGGCCTTGACACCTTATTTTCAGGGATAATGGGCGTGATACTCTTCTTCGGGATCTCTTCTTATGCGAGGAGGGCAGGGGCAGAAACAGCCGTATCCTATGTGATCGGCGCGGCAGTTGGCGCAGCAGCCTTTATCGTGATCACTCTTGTATCAAGAAAATCACAGCTCAAGAGCCTGCCCTATCTCTACGCAGGACTTACGGGCGCGATGACAAATACGCTTCTCGTAATGCCCCTGATCTACTTATTCTACAGGGAGCCTTACGCTGTAGCCCTTAATGTGGATCCCGATGCCCTGATATCGGTGATCCTTGGCATCATCACATTCAACGGCGTGATGGAAGCGATAGTGGCAGCCCTTATCACAGTGCTTGTCGGCGCCTCCCTTTCGAAGGTTAGAAAGACCGCCATTGCC
>CACYBK010000149.1 GCA_902772635.1 uncultured Lachnospiraceae bacterium
ATGAAGCTGAAGGGGAGTGAAAGAGACCTAAAGAAGGAGCTTATAACCCATGCCAGAGAGGTGGACAATTCAGAGGCTATTGAGAAAAGCAGCGACGCGGACAAGACCCTTTCTGCGGAGCAGATTGAAGGAATATACAAGATAGATCAGTATGTGGTATCAGAGCTGAACAAGGGGAAAAGCAATACCGCTTTTATAGACAAGCTTCTCTCCCTGCCTCTTCGCAGCAGACTTCTGGTATACGGAGCCATAGAAATGGGAAGGCTGAATGGTACGCTTACCCCCGCGCATGTGGCTCTGACCCAGATCTCTTATATTCCGAACAAGACGGCCTTTGCGAACAAGATGAGCAGGCTTCCGGGCTTCATGTGGGCAGGGTCAAAGAGAAAGAAGCTTGCAAAGAAGCTGAACAGCTTTCACGCGGAGAGGCTTGAGGAAGCAATGGCGCTCCTTGATATCAAGGATGTCGTCTCTACGATGGAGGCCTTCTCCCATATCCGGATGGAAAACGAGGACACCTTCGATATTCTGAACAGTGCTGAGGCGCTTCAGGAGCAGAAGGAGAAGCAGAGGAAGCAGGCGCAGCAAAATCAGCAGGAACTTCAGGAGCAGCAGGAACAGCATGAGCAGCATGAACAGCATGAGCAGCAAAATCAGCAGGAAGCTCAGGAGCAGCCGCTTGAAGATCAAAATCTTACTGCAATGTCCACAGCGCTTACCGCGAAAGAAGCCGACAGGAACAAAAAGCTCATGGACGCGATCAAGGCATTGGAGGAATGCCGCAGCGCCATGGAGGAAGCAGATAATGCGGTATTCAAAAAGGAATCAAAATCGGCCATAGCGGATGAGAAAAGCAAGAAGGCGAAGGATCTGTTTGATGAAATGCTGGAGGCAGACAGAGAACTTGCCAGTTTAAAGCTCGATATACATTTGAGGATCGGGATCGCTGCCGGAGATGAGGATTTTGAATGGCTGGAAAAGTCAGCAGTAATAGGAGACAAGCAGAGGGATGAGGCGGATCATCTTGACACCAGGCAGCTTGACAACAGCAAGCTGAAGGCCGTCAGGGCGACCACGGGGCAGAAGATCATGAAAGGAGCGGCTGGTGCCTCTGTTGCTGTGTCCCAGGCAACGCTTCTGGCTTCCAAGGTGGACAAGGTCTACTGCTTTCATACAGGAGCGGAAAAAGCGCCTGCAAATTTTGGTATTTCCTCAGGAGCCTTTACTTCTCTTACCGGTGTAGTCGGCCTCATGGGCGCTTTGATCGGTACAGTGAAGCTGATGTCCACGGTGATCAAAAACGGAGATGATCTCAGTTTATCCACTGTGACAAACGCTACGCTTCAAAACGCGAGGGGCGTATACGGCTCTGCCTGGGCCATAGGAGCCGGAGGCTTTCAGATCGGCTTATCCGTAATGGGCGCCAAGGCTGCTGCAATGGCGGCGGCCGGAGATGCGGCTGCACAGAGTCTTGCAACGACGCTGGAGACAGCGGGAAGCGCTCTTGCCACAGCTACCGCAGTCGTGTCCGGGGCGAAGATGGCCGTGGATGTGGTGGATGGGGTCGTACAGGCAAAGGACTGGATCAATCACGGGATCGCATGGTACAGGGTGAAGAACCTGAAAAAACAGGGAACCCTTACCGGAAGGGAGGCGGATTACGCAGACAATATCCTGTCCATAGACAGAAGGAACAAGACCACTGCCGCGTTAAAGACGGTTGACTCCTTCTGCATGAATGGGGCAGGCATTGCTGTAGCACTCTTTGCAGGGCCTTTTGGCGCCTTTGCCTATGCAGGCGCTTCCGTTTTAAATACGGTGGCTGTGAAGGTGATCGAGCATTACAAGAAAAAAGAGGATCACAGAAAGCTTGTCGACGAGTTCTTTGGACTGGATGATCTGATGAAGGAAATGGTTCCGAACAGAGAGGAGCTTTCCCAGAAGGAAAATGACAGGCTCAGGGAGCTTATGCGAAATGAGATGGCGGCAGAACTTGGATTTAATAATATCGAGTCTATGACAAGGCACGTGATCAGCAATTATTCAATGTTTATCTATGATAAACTGTTTTATAAGGACGGCGATAAAGAGCAGCCCTATCTCAAACAGGATGAAGAAAAGGACAGGCTTTCAGAAACGTCAAGGGCTTTTCTTAAGATGGTCAGGATGCTGGGGCTCAAAGTCCGTTTCCCGGAACAAAAGGGAGATGATGCGCATCCGACAATACAAATGATCGCGCAAAAGCTGATGGGATAAGGTGAGGGGCAGATATGAATAAAGAAGATTCGAGAAAAATATTAGAAGGTGTAGAAGAAAAACTGAAAGATAATCATGTGGCGGCAAAGCTCAGCACATCCGAAGATTCAACGGATGTACTGACCGTGATGCTTCCGGAAAAGATCGAAGGCAAAGACGTGTTTGCGGATGTGTTCTTTTTCCCTGATGACGAAAGGATGGAGGGAGCCTCACTGTTTAGCGTCCTTATCGAACTCAATGATCTTTCCGATATGGAAAAAGAAAAGATCGGTGAGCTTTTGGTAAAACTTGCTTCGGAGAACAGCGTTATCCCGGTCGGCGGGTATGGGGTATCCACCACGGAAGGAAAGCTCCCGCTCAAAACCCTGATGTTTAAGGCTGCGGTGCCTCTTATCCCCGGGATCACCGGAGAAAGAATGGAAACAGAAATAATTGAAACGCTTACGCTTTGCTTCGATACGGTAATGACGAGCCTGCCGGATATATTGTGACCGGAAAGGGGGACGGACAAGGGGACGTTTCCCTTGTCCGCACTTTGTCCACGGACAAGGGAAACGTCCCCTTGTCCGTCCCCTGACTCCGTCCCCATGGTTCATTTTAAGGTTTTAGAGAATCTCTGATCAATTCCACGGTAGATCTGTATTTGTCCATAAATGCTGCATGTTCTTTATTTATCAAGTCGCTCCTGCTTTCTGAAGCCGCACTCTCAAGCTTTGCTGCCAATTCACCAAGTTCATTTGCTCCGATCATCCTGGCATTGCTTTTGATAGCATGAATGAGTATCTCGTAATCTTTTATCCCTTCCGCCTCATAGAATCGCTGAAGATCCGCTGACCTCTCTGAATGCTTATTGCAAAAATCATTAAGCAGTTCAATATAAAAATCTACATCCCCCGCCGCATAAGCAATCCCATCATCCACCTGAAGGCCCTTTTCCCTCAATTCTGAAAGCGAAGCGTCGATTTCTTTTTCAGGCTCATCGCCCGAATCATCCTCGTTGGGGGCAAATTCTAGAAATTCTTCATCATCAACGGGAGCCTCATCCGGTTCGGCATTTGATAGTGAATCCGATACGCCCGGATTCTCCTTCGGAAGATATTTTAACAGCTTTTCCTCAAGCGTCTTCAGTGCTATCGGCTTTGAAAGATAATCATCAAAGCCGGCTTCAAGATACATTTCCCTTGCCCCAACCACCGCATTTGCAGTAAGCGCGATGACGACTGTTTCCGGCGGAACAAGCCCTTCTTCCTGTAGCTTTTTCAGGGTCTCTATCCCGTCCATCTTCGGCATCATATGGTCAAGGAGAACGATATCATAGACGTTTTTGCGCATGCTCTCGATGGCTTCCATGCCTGAAGATACAGTGTCCGGATTTATCTTCATTAGCTTGAGAAGGTTTACACAGACCTTCAGGTTCATTTCATTGTCATCGACTACAAGGATCTTTGCCCCGGGTGCGTTTATGAGTTCCTCTTCTTTTCCTTTTTCATAGCTTTCCTTAAGCCTCTTTTTGTAATCCCCGATAGGTGTATCATCCGCAATTTCCTGCCGGAGAATGAAGCTGAAGCAGGAACCCTTTCCGTAGACGCTTTCCACCGAAAGCCTGCTTCCCATGAGCGAGAGCAGGTTTGTAACAATGGAAAGCCCGAGTCCCGTTCCCTCAATATTGTGATTCCTTATCTCATCAAGGCGTTCAAAGGATTCAAACAGAGCGTCCCTGTCCTCATCCTTTATCCCGATCCCCGTATCCTTCACAGATACATTGAGCGTTGCGGTGTTCCCTTCCTTCTTATCAAGTTTCATGGTAAAGGTGACCGTCCCCTGCTCTGTATATTTCACGGCATTTGTGAGCAGGTTCATTATCACCTGCGAAAAGCGGACATTATCCCCGATAAGTGTGCAGGGAATGTTCCCGTCAATATTTGCCTCAAAGGCAAGGCCTTTTGCATCTGCCCTCTGAAGCACTGAATTTACAAGGTCGTTGATAAAGGATGCGGTATCATATTTCACGGGTATGATCTCCATCTTCCCGTCCTCGATCTTTGAAAAATCCAGTATGCTGTTTATAAGGGTGAGCAGTGTCTTTCCGGCGGAATCGATATTCCTTGCATAGTCCAGAATATCATTGTCCTTTTCCTCCCGAAGGATCATCTCGTTCATCCCGAGCACCGCGTTTATGGGTGTACGTATTTCATGAGACATCTGCGCAAGGAAGCGGCTCTTTGCCTCAGAGGCGATCTCATATTTCTGTATAGCCTCCACTTCCTCCGTAACATCAACAAAGACGCACATATAACAGAAGATCTCACCGCAATTGTCCTTCACGCCGTTGATGCGGACGGAGTAGGCGTGCGCATTTTCCTTATCCCAGAATCTGGCGGAATAGATACTTTCCTCGGAGCTTTTCAGTATTTCCTTTGATGTGGCGTCCTTCAGCAAAAAAAGATCATCGAGGGTACATCCGTCCTTGCCTCTGTTTGGCATTCTTTCGGCTGCGTAGCGGTTCAAAAGGGCTGTCCTGCCCGAAAGATCAAGCACCGCCACACCGGCGTTGATAAATTCAAAGACCTTATCCCTGATCCCTCCCATACGTATGTCAAAGGAAGAAAGCTGTGTTGCGCCATACCACATCACGATGGCGCAGACTGCGGCGCCGATGCCGGAAGTGGCCACACCCGGGTAGCCGAATCTTGGAAGGATGGTGTCCGGCAGGGTGAAAAACAGCATGGCGAAATTAGCGGCAAAAACCATTGTCAGAAAATGCCGCAGTCTCTTTACCCTGTTTCTTTTTAACCAAATGAGCCCAAATATAAACAGTTCAAGAAACATCAGAATGATATAAAGATAATGAAAGCGCCTGTTGATCTCAAATTCAGGATTTGCAACCCAGGTCGTTCTTCCCTCAGACCTCATATAGATATCCATTCCAAACCGGGCATATATCACTATATCAAGGAGCGATATGACCAAGGCGAATAATCTTGCGATCCGCACCGTCCATTTTCTCGCACCGGATATCTCTGTCACAAGGAATAATTCCGATGCCAGAAAAGCGGTAATGGATACAACTCCAACACTCCGGACCGGGTCACAGATCGAAAGATCTTCAGTAATACCTATTACCCCATAGGTGATACACCAGATCGCGGAAAAGACCCCAAGAGCGCAGATAAATGTGCGCATCCTCCCCTTCGACTCTTTGTTTCGCCGGAAAAAGCCGATGCCTATAACTCCGGCTACCGATCCTATAACGATCAAAATGCAGTTTACGATCCACATATTATTCTTACTCTTCCTTCATCAAGTATTCCGTATCCTCGTCTATCATCCCTATCATGATCCGGGCAAATTCCGGATCAAACTGGGTACCCATGCCATTTTCGATCTCTTCCCTTACAACTCCCTGAGGGAGGGGCTTTCTGTAGCTCCTGTGGCTTGTCATGGCATCATAGGAGTCCGCCACTGCAATGATCCTTGCCCCTTCAGGGATATCCTTTCCCGACAACTGATCAGGATAACCTTTTCCGTCATATCTTTCATGGTGCCATCTTGCTCCCATCTGAAGGGACGGCATCTCTTTGATCTTTCCTAGTATCCTTGCACCCAGGACAGGATGAGTCTTTATGATCTCATATTCATCTTCTGTCAGCTTTGCCGGCTTGTTGATAACGGCATCCGGTATCCCTATCTTCCCGACATCATGCAAAAGCCCCATCATATATATTTCATCAAGCTGTTTCTCCTCATAGCCGTACCGCTTTGCGATCTCTCTTGAATACTCCGCTACTCTTGATGAATGACCGTTGGTATAGGTATCCTTGGCATCAATGGCAGAAGCCAGTGAGGACACCACGTGAAGGAAGAGCCTCTCATTTTCTTTGGTCTTTTTTTTCACCTCATTGGCGAGATTTCTCTGAAGATGGTCGAGATCGATCATATGGCGGACGCGTATCGTAAGTATTTCCGGAACAAACGGCTTTTTGATAAAATCCATGGCTCCGGCCAAAAGCCCCTTTGCTTCAGTCTGATCCTTTTCATCCGCAGTCAGGAAAATAACGGGGACATTCTTTGCCCTCTCGGTCTTTCTCATCCTTGACAGGGTCTCAAAGCCGTCAAGACCGGGCATTTTGATATCAAGAAGGATAAGATCCGGAATTTCCTTTTCTTCAACATATTTGAGCAGGGATTCCCCTGATTTCATTGCCGTAACTCGCATCCCGGCTTTGCTCAAAATATGGCCGGCCATCTTGAGATTTGTCTCATCATCATCCACTATAATTATCCAATCTGCCATTTTACTTCCTCCGCTGATTTTTTACAGGATCGCTTTGATGTTCTCTGCCAATTTCAGGTATTTTGACTCAAACACCGGATATCCCTTTATGATCTTTTCTTTATTTTCCTCTTCTGCAGCTTTTTCAAGCTCAAAAGCCATATCTGAAAGCTCCATAGCCCCTATGGTTTTGGACATGCTTTTTAAGGCGTGGATCTTTATTTCAAAATCTTTCCAGGCTTCTTTTGAAAAATGATCATCAAGCTCTTTCTTCTTTTCCCCACAGGATGCAACAAAGCTATCAAGCAGCTCTTTGTAGAATGCCGGATCTTCTCCGCAAAACATGAGGGCTGCCTTTGTATCAATGCCCAGGGCTTCCAGTTCTCCGAAGAAATCAGTTCCCTCCTCCGAAGATCCGTCATCTGTCGTTTTACTGCCTTTCTCTGCATGATCCTCAAAGGGGTAAAACTCAAACAATTCTTCGTCGCCACCGGTGTCTTTTTCCTTTGCCAAAGCCTCCCTGATGATGTGCTCCGGAAGCCACTTTCTTAATATACCTTCAAGCTTTTCGAGTTCTATGGGCTTTGACAGATAATCATCAAAGCCCGCATTCAGATAATCCTCTCTTGCCCCTGCGATGGCATTTGCAGTCAGTGCTATTACCTTTGTTTCTTTCGCAAGGTAATTCCCTTCCTTCATTTTTTTCAAGGTTTCCTTACCATCCATCTGCGGCATCATATGGTCCAGAAGAACGATATGGTAGAAATCCTTTTTTACCTTTTCAATCGCATCATATCCCGAGCCCGACACCTCGGGAGATATTTTGAATAAGCCCAAAAGGTTTTTTGCAACCTTCAGGTTCATTTCATTATCATCAACCACAAGCACTTGCGCTTCCGGGGCGGTAAAAGACTCTGCCTCATTTTGCTTTATGCTGATATTGGGTCTTTTTTTGTAATCACCTACAGGAGTGGCGTCTGCTATCTCCTGGCGGATGCTGAAGAAGAATAATGATCCTCTGCCGTATTCACTTTGAACCTCTATCTTACTGTCCATCATCTTCAGCAGATTGGAAACGATCGCCATGCCAAGCCCGGTTCCTTCTATGCTTCGGTTTTTGACCTCATCAAGCCGCTCAAAGGATTCAAACAGCTTGGGAAGCTCCTCTTTCTTGATGCCTATTCCGGAATCTTCTACAGCAACATAAAGCTCTATCGATTTCCCGCTTTTGTTTTCCGGCTTTATGGTCAGCCTTATGAAGCCCTCCCTTGTGTACTTTACGGCATTTGTCAGAATATTCATGATCACCTGAGAAAGCCTTACATCATCGCCAACCATCCGGGCCGGCAGGTCTTTGTCTATATCCGCGTAAAACTCAAGCCCCTTTTCCTTCGCGCGTTCAGAAACAGCTGCCACAAGATTATTGATGACGGAGACCGTATCATACTCAACCGGGATTATCTCCATTTTCCCTTCTTCTATTTTTGAAAAATCGAGAATGCTGTTGATCAAAGAGAGAAGAGTCCTTCCGGCATTATCGATGTTTGAGGAATATTCGAGAATATTTTTGTCACAAGCTTCCCGCAATATCATTTCGTTCATACCCAAAACCGTATTGATCGGTGTTCTGATCTCATGCGACATACTTGATAAAAACGAAGACTTTGCCTCACTCGCCGCCAGAGCTCGTTCAGACATAAGAAGCAGTTTTTCCCTGTCCTCCCTCTCCTTCTTCGAGCGCTTCAAAATGGCCGTTATCATGAAGAACAGCACGCCCATTACCAAAAGGAACAATGCTATATTCAGAATGATCACATGTACATACTCCTTACTGATCGATGTAGGATTGCTTTGTACGACAAGATACCATCCGAGCGGCTCTATGTACTTTGTGACTGCAAACTCGCCGTTTGCCAGGGTTTGCGTGTGATATGCCTCCGCTTCCTCACGTCCGAGGGCATCTGTTGTGATCCAGGCATTTTCTATATTGATATCCTGCGTGTCCACCTGAACCATGCCTTCGCTGTCCACAAGATTGATCTTGACCCCGTACTCCTTTTCACATTTCAGGAAAAGCTCCTGCAGATTTGTCATCTGCACTCCGACGCCGCATACACCCAGAAGCTCACCGTTTCCGTCCTCAATGCGCGCGTTGACAAATACTGTCCACAGGTTTCCGTTCATCTCATCACTATCCACATCAAGATCGTAGGCAGCCCCTTTTTCGACAAAAAGGGAATACCAGATATCGTGGCTGTCATTTTCCGGATCGACGATCTTATTAAGCCCTTCATAGGTGTAATACCGTCTGCTTTGTTCCGAAACAAGAAATGCAGAATCATAGGACAGCCCGCCCTTTAATCTGCTGAGGTATTGCTGCATGATCTTTATGGCCTCTTCCTCACTCATTGTGGATTCTTCTTTTATAAAGTTATCCAAAAAAGCATCACAGGCCATGGTCCTTGCGACAACGATGGGTTCATTCAGGTTGCTGGAAATCTGATCATATATCCGATAAGAAAGCATGGTGTCTATTTCCTTTGTGTTTTCCCTTGCCAGCATGACAAGAGACACGATGGATACGATGATCGCCAGCAGAAAACTGACAGAAACTACAGTAAAGATAAATATGACGCTTTTATCCTTTTCTTTTTTTTGGATACTCTCATTTGCCATAGACTATTCCCCTGTATCTGTCCGTCAACATCTCCTTTAGTGCCAGAAGTTCTTTTTGGTCAAAATTATCATCCTCCGGGATATAAACAAGTCCGACAGCATAACGTGTCACTGTCGCAAGCATCATATGGAGGGTAGTGGAAAATATCTCTTCTTCCGGTATATCAGTTCTCAAGGTTTTATCCTTCTTTGCCTTTTCATATATGATATGAAACCGCTCTTTGATGTTTTCTATGATCTTTTGATAGGGCGCCATTACCTCGGAAGAAATATGCTCCGATTGAACATAAATATTAAAATACTGATTGAAGCGGAGCATAGCTCTGTGCTTTTCGTACAGGTTCAGAAAGGAATAGAGATAAAACTCGAAGTCTTCAGCCGCTGTCGTAGCGTCTTTAGCGATGGACGGATTACGCTTCTGGTTTTCATTAAGGAATCCTCCCCATTTCCATGCAGCTACGGCTACCACAAGCGCCGGTTTGGTGCTGAAATAGCGGTAAAGGGTTATCGTGCCATATCCGCTTTCTTTCGCGATCTCAACCATTGATACAGTCTCTATGCTCTTTGAAGAAAACAGCTCAAAGGCCGTCTCAAGAAATGTCATCCTTGTAGCCTCTGTCTGTACCGGATTCTTCCTTCTTCCAGCCAACTCGATCCCTCTGCTTCCAAAAAACTGTCGTCATTAACGAAAGATAGTCTACCATCTTTAAAAAAACAAGTCAACGAAAGCAAACTCTTTGACTATGACGAAGGTGAATAAGAAAGAAGCCTGAAGGGATATCTTCCTTTCAGACTTCTTCCGTTTTGCCTGTCCGACTGCGGCAGTGCTCTTTTTTGAAAACTCACATCTCCGAAAGTTCGTCCTGGTTCAGAAGCCTTATCCCGTGGGTTCCGAGATAGGCTTCAGCCTTTGCGGTGTCAGTGACCCTGAATATCATGCAGGCGTGTTCGGGACGCTTCACCGAAAGGAAGGAGTACATATACTCGATATTGATCTCGCCCTCGGAGAAAACCTGAAGCGTCTTTGAGAGGGCGCCGACCTCGTTCTTGATCTCCACCGCGAGGACCGGCGTGAGGGAGTTGATGAAGTTTTCTTCTTTCAGCACCTGCGTCGCTTCATAATCATCATCCACGATGACCCTCGCGATGCCGAAATCCTTTGTTTCCGCAAGGGAGATGGCGCGCATATTGATCTTGTTCTTCGAGAGAACATCAGTCATTTTCTGAAGTGTTCCCGGACGGTTTTCGAGGAATACGGATATCTGTTTGACACTCATTTTTGTTCCCCCTTTCAGATCTTTCTATTGTCAATGACCCGCTTCGCCTTGCCCTCTGACCTTTCGATGGTCTTCGGAGCTACAAGCGAAACATGGGCCTTGATGCCGAGCATATTCTTGAGACCGTTCTCGAGCTTCTTCTGGCGGCTTTCAATCTCACCGATATTGTCGGTGAACATCTCGGGAGTCATCTCTACCTGTACATCGAGAGTGTCGGTATTGTTCACGCGGTCCACCACGAGAAGATAATTCGCGGGATAGCCTTCGTTTATGAGCACTGTCTCTATCTGTGACGGGAATACGTTGACGCCCCTGATGATGAGCATGTCGTCGGTCCTTCCCTTAGGCTTTGCCATCTTCACAAAGGTCCGGCCGCAGGAGCATTTCTCCCTTGAAAGCATACATACATCCCTGGTCCTGTAGCGGATCATCGGGAAGGCTTCCTTGTCGACAGCGGTGAAGACCAGCTCGCCCCAGGTTCCGTCGGGAAGGACCTCTTCAGTATCGGGATCTATGATCTCCGCGATGAAATGGTCTTCGTTTACATGCATTCCGTTCTGTTCGCAGCATTCAAAGGATACGCCGGGACCGGAAAGCTCTGTGAGTCCGTATATGTCATAAGCCTTGATGCCAAGAGTCTTTTCTATATCCGAACGCATCTCCTCGCTCCAGGCCTCCGCGCCGAAGATGCCGGCCTTCAGCGGGATATCGTCGGGTGAGAGTCCCATCTCCTTCATTGACTCAGCAAGATATTCTGCATAGCTCGGGGTGCAGCAGAGTATCGTCGCGTTGAGATCGCGGATGAACATTATCTGGCGCTCGGTATTGCCGGAGCTTATCGGAACGGTAAGGCAGCCTACCTTGTGGGAGCCGCCGTTAAGGCCGGCGCCTCCGGTGAAGAGGCCGAAGCCGTAGGCTATCTGGCATACATCATCAGGAGTTCCTCCTGCCGCGCATATAGCCCTTGCAGCGCAGTCATCCCAAAGGTCTATGTCATGCTGGGTATAGAAGGCGACAACTCTTTTTCCCGTCGTGCCGGAGGTGGAGTGGATCCTGACGCAGTCCTTCAAGGGGGCGCCAAGAAGGCCGTAGGGATAAGCATCCCGAAGATCCGCCTTTGAGAGGAAGGGGAGCTTGTGAAGATCGTCCACCGACTTGATATCGTCAGGCGTCACGCCCTTTTCCTCCATCTTTTTCCTGTAGTAGGGCACGTTGTCATATACGCGCCTTACCTGCTTTACCAGCTTCTCGCTCTGGATCTTTTTGATCTCTTCTACGGGTGCTGTCTCGATCTCCTTTTGAAAATAATGTTCTGCCAAAGTAAGGTACCTGCCTTTCGAAAAAAAATAATGTTAAGAGATTGCGTTGAACGCACAAAGCTGTTTGCACACCCCGCAGCCGACGCAGAGGGTCTCATCCACAACCGCCGTCTTTTTCATCGAGAGGGCGGGGCAGCCTATCTGCATGCAGGCCTTGCATGAGCGGCACTTTTCGGGATCCACGGAAAGCGGCGGATTGTGCTTTACGTATTTGAGGAGGACGCAGGGACGCCTTGAGATGATGACGGAAGGACCTTCAAATTGAAGTTCTTCCTTCACAGCCTCCTCGCATGCTTTAAGATCGTAAGGATCGACGACGCGCACATGCTCGATCCCCATGGAACGGATCAGTGCCTCAAGATCTATATGGCCTGCAGGATCGCCCTTGATATTCTTTCCTGTCAGGGGATTCTGCTGATGGCCTGTCATCCCGGTTATTGAATTGTCAAGGATCACAATGGTCGAGTTTGACTGGTTGTAGGCTATATTCGCAAGTCCCGTCATTCCGGAATGCATGAAGGTGGAGTCTCCGATGACGGCAACAGTCCTGCCTTCATTGTCTTTTCCGCCCGCCTTGTTGAAGCCGTGGATGGCAGAAAGCGAGGCACCCATGCAAAGCGTCATTTCCATTGTTCCAAGCGGAGGCGCTGCCGCGAGAGTGTAGCAGCCTATGTCACCAAGGACTGTGCACTTATTCTTCTTTAGTGCAAAGAAAAGTCCCCTGTGAGGACAGCCCGCGCACATTGCGGGAGGCCTGACGGGAATGTCAAAACCCTCACCTGCGGGGGAAGGAACAGGGTATCCAAGAGCCTTTCTTACGATATTCTGGGAGAATTCCATTGTGATCGGGAGAAGATCCTTCCCATGGACGGAAAGTCCGAGAGTCTTGCAATGGTTTTCTATGATCGGATCAAGCTCTTCAACTACAAAGAGCTCCTTTTTCCCGTTCGCAAAATCGAGTATCTTCTTTACGGGGAGCGGGTTTACGATACCAAGCTTCAGGATCGAGACGGATGGATCGTTTGCAGTTACCTCCTTCACATACTGATAGGAGGTCGAGTCGCATATTATCCCTTTTTCTTTTCCATCGCCCTCGATACGGTTCAGGGGACTTGTTTCCGCAAGTTCCGTAAGCTTCTTCGTCCTCTCCTCCACAAAGGGATGACGGCGGATCGCGTTGGCAGGAGTCATCACATATTTTGAGATGGCCTTCTCATAAGTTTTTGAATGCTCTTCTCTTTCACCGGGTTCAACCACGGACTGACTGTGGGAGACCCTTGTACACATCTTGAGAAGGACGGGGGTGTCATATTCCTCCGATATCTCATAGGCCTTTTTTACAAATTCCTTCGCCTCGGCGGAATCGGAGGGGGAGAGCATGGGCACCTTTGAGGCTATCGCGTGATGCCTTGAGTCCTGCTCGTTCTGGGATGAATGCATTCCCGGATCGTCGGCAACTCCTATTATGAGGCCTGCGTTGACGCCGGTGTAGGACATCGTGTAGAGAGGATCCGCGGCTACATTGAGCCCTACGTGCTTCATTCCCGCAAAGGCGCGCTTTCCGGCAAGGCAGGCGCCGAATGCCGCTTCGAGGGCTACCTTTTCGTTCGGCGCCCATTCGCAGTAGATCTCATCATACTTTACAGCTTCTTCTGTGATCTCCGTGCTCGGAGTACCCGGATAGCTTGAAACGAATGCGCAGCCGGCCTCGTAGAGTCCTCTTGCCGCGGCTTTGTTTCCGAGCATCAGTTCTTTCATTTCTTTTGATTATCTCCCTTCATTATTTTTGATATATTTTTTGAGAAGCGCCCTGATCTTTTTGATATCAAGAGGCTTGGTGGTGTAGTCGTTCATTCCGCTGTCGAGGGCCTTCTTCATGGCATCCGTGAAGGCGTCCGCGGTCATAGCGATGATGGGGACGGCGGCGCTGTCATTTTTATCCGACGAACGTATTGCCCTCGTGGTCTGATAGCCGTCCATCTCGGGCATCTGGATATCCATGAAGATGGCATCGTAATAACCCTCCGAATGTCCGGTGAAGAGTTCAAGAGCCTTTGTGCCGTTTGCCGCGCGGTCCATTGAGACGCCGATGTCCTTGAAGATCCGCTCCGCGATCATGGCATTGATCTCATTGTCCTCGGCAAGGAGGATGTGACCGGAGATGGAACCCTGTGATGATTCATCAATATCTTCCTCTGCTGTAAGGTCATCAGTTCCCGCCCTTACCGGAAGCTCCACATGGATCGAGGTTCCCTTTTCAAGGGCGGACCTGACGGTAATGGTCCCGCCCATCAGGTCTATGAGCTTCTTTACTATCGCAAGGCCGAGGCCGGTTCCGCCTATCCTGTTCCTCCTCAGGGGATTTGATGCCTCCTGGGAGAATTCGTCGAACATGTGCTGCTGGAATTCCTCCGACATGCCGATCCCGGTGTCGTCAACATCGAATGACAGGAGGGTATCGAGCCCTTTCTTTTTCATCTCCTCAGAAACATCCGTAAGCGGCGAGGTCTTTGCGAAGAAGAATACCCGCCCTCCCGAAGGGGTATATTTCATGGCATTTGAAAGGAGGTTTAAGGTGATCTGATTCAGCCGCACGGAATCAGTGACTATAGCCGTGACATCGCCAAAATCCGTCTTGATATTGGTGAAAAGCGACCTGTCGTTTGACATCGGATTGATGATATTTTCTATGTTTGTAAGATAATTTTTGAGAGGATAAACATCCTCATGGAGCTCTATCACGCCTGAGTCGATCTTTGATACATCAAGGACATCATTGATGAGCGAGAGCAGGAAGGTGCCCGAGGTCTTGATCTTTGAAAGGTCATCAAGGAGCTTTTCCTTTGAGTCGATATCCTGGTTCGCAAAATCAGTGAGGTTCAGTATAGCGCCGATAGGCGTTCTGATATCATGGCTGATCCTTGAGAGGAACTGGCTCTTCGCGGCGTCCGCGCTTTTCGCCTTCTCAAGCGCCATTCGAAGACCGTCGATCATGGACTGTTCCTTCATGTGTGATTTAGTCACATCAGAGACGCAGGCCAGGATCATCTCCTTTGAATCGAGAAGAAAGGAGAACTGCACCATCTTCCAGACCTTGTTTCCATCATTGTCGGTCCAATCGGCAGTGATGGCGTAGGAATCATTTTCTTTAAGATAATATCTGACTTTGGGAAGCTGGAACAGCGAGATCACACGTTCCCGGTCCGCTTCGCAGACATTTTTTTCGACCGCCTGCAAAAGCTTTGCGGTATAGTCAAACATATCCCCGTTACCGTGGGTGAGCTCGGGAGGGATCCTTCCGACAAAGCGCATGGAGAAATTGTTGGGATTTATCACGACGACAGATTCATAAACATCCTGACTCAGACGGGAGACTATCCTACGCTCAAGCTCTGTTTCCGTCACGTCCGTTGAATAGAAGAACATTTCAATGTCGCCTGTATCGGGGTTTTCAAGCATGACCGTGACAACCCTTACCCAGACTGTGTTCCCTCTGATATGCTGCTTGACTATAAATGTGTTTTTCCTGCTTCCTTCGGTAAAATCATTGATCAGGGTCTTCCTGTCAAGCACGGCAGATACCCTTCTCCCGTCCTCTAACTCTCCGAGGAAGCCCGGACCCGTTCGGGTGATCTCGTCATAGGTCAGGGTCTCCCTGTAGGAAGGCATATCGGGGCGGCTCTCTACGAGAAAGTTTTTTGAGAGATTGATCCTCGAAGCAAGATAGAGCTTTGGATCCCGGATGGACCTGAAGAAAGAGAGCTCCCGCCGGAATTCGCTGGATCTGAAGTTTTCTTCCGTGATGTCCCTCGTAGTTCCGATCGCCTTCTCTATGGTGCCGTCCTTTGATATGATGGGGGTCATATGAAGCCGGAGTATACGGTCGGGGATCTTCACCTCCGGAGTATAGCGGATCACGTCATTGACCTCGCGCCCCTTTCGAAGGAGCTCGATGGAGGACTTTATTATCTTCTTTGATTCCTCGTCGAGCCGCTCCGCTATGTAGGAAAAGACCTTTGTCCTGTCCGTGGGAAGGCCGTGCTCGGCGCATCTTTTTTTGGTGTAGTCGGTTTCAAAAAGCACAGCATCACCCGTGGAGAGATCCATCTCCCAGATGAACTGCTTCATATATCCCATGGTCAGTTCATTGTGGAGAAGGATATCCTCCTCGCGGCTCTTTTCCCCGGAAAGAGAATTCATGACATCGCCGTGATCAACGATTGTTTTGTTTTTTGCTTTTTTTTCGCCTTTTTTCATTTTCACTCATTTGTTTCTTTGGCGCTTGTGATCTTTCTTCTGATCACGCTTCTGGGACGGAGAAGCTTCGCGTCGTAGAGCGAGTTGTCCGCCTCAGTGAAATAATCGGAATAGGTCTCGACCGTGAGTCCGTCCGCATCGGCGATACCGACTGAGATCGAGAGTATGAATTTTCTTGTCGAATGTCTGTTGAATTCGTCGCACATCTTTTTGATGGTGAGACGCTTTTCTTCAATGTCTTCATTGTCCTTGCGGACATAGATAATATAGAATTCGTCCCCACCGGAACGGCAGACTATCCCGTCGTCGGAGATCGCCTCTTTCAGTATATTTGCCGCATTGATAATGGCATCATCCCCGGCGGCATGGCCGAGCTTGTCATTGATCTGCTTCAGATGGTCAAGGTCTGCCATGAGAACCGTGAGACGGCCTTTAAAGCCTTTTCTCAGAAGCTCGTCTATCTTCTTCACAAACCCGTCCCTGTTGTAGAGCTGGGTGAGAGGGTCGTGGGTCGATGACCATTCAAGGACCCTGTTCTTTGATTCAAGCTCGCTCTGGAAGGCCCTGTGCTGGTTGGTAAGCTCAAAGAAATGCAGCGCTGTTCCGATCTGAAGGGATATGATATAAAAATAACGCACATCCTCCGGATCGATCTCCACCATCAAGACGCCGTATTGTGTTTCCCTGTCATAGATCAGGAAATTCATGAGCTGCCTTCCGGGACCCTTGACGGATACTATGTCCTGCATGGTGCATTCGTCATTGATCTCAATGGCATCGTCAGGTCCGTAGCCCTCGGCGAGATCCCCGTCCTGCTTCATCACGAGCCTGAAGTTCTCGGGCTTCTTCCAGTCAGTGACGCTGTTGTATGTCACGGGGTCTCCGAGGAAGAGGAAGGATCTCTTTGCGCCGAGGATCTTCATCCTGTCCGCGACCGCGGTGAAGAAGGAGGCTTCATCCGAGTCCTCCTCCATCAGGCTTCTTACGAGAACTGAGCCGAGCCAGATATTCGTCTGGAAGTTGTGATAAGCCTCGATTCGGTCGGAAAGGGACTGCATGAGTTCGGTCTCATCCGAGTCTCCCCGAAGAGCCGTTTCAGAGTCCGGGTCGTAATCACAGCCACAGGAGGCACGCTCGATAAAGCGCACGGGAAGCCTTTCGGAGGTAGCCTCCTTTCCTTTAAGGACCGCAAGGCATTTCTTCGCGGCCTCGATACCCATGAGATCGGATTCCTGGCGGACTGTAGTCAGCGGAGGCTTCATATACTGCGCGTTTTCGATATTGTCAAAGCCGGCGACCGCTATGTCACGTCCGATGACGAGTCCTGCCTTCTGGCAGGCACGGTAGACCCCGTGGCACATCTCGTCATTTGCGGAAACTATGGCCTCTGCACCGGGGTTGTCAAGGAGCATCTTCTCGACTATCACATCAACATTTTCATTGAAGTCTCCGGTGCCTACCATCTCGTCACTTACTGTCAGTCCGTGGGACTCCATCACATCAAGATAAGCCCTGAAGCGCTCGTCTGCGTCCCTGTTCCCCACAGGGCCTCTGAGATAAAGGATGTTCTTTAGACCGTGCTTTTCTATGAGGTGCCTTACCACCGCGGCCTGGCCCTCATAGTTGTCTGCTATGAGATAGATAAGATCCGTTCCCTCCGGCGCAACCTCTTCAAGGAGTATAATGGGGATATCCAGTGAAAAGAGCTTCTTTGAGATATGGGCGGCACGGGGCTTGTATATACAGATCGTGCCGTAAGACACTATCATCGCGTCGAGAGTCAAAAACTCCCTGTAATCGTAGATATACAGATACTGATAGTCATAGGACTTGTCCCCGTAGGAATGCCCCCGGAGGAAGCTTTCGCTCTCCGTTCCGAGGTAGAAATAAACATCACATTCGTTTTTGTCGAGCCCCTCGTGGATACGCTTAAGAAGCCTGTAGGGATGGTCTGTCTGCGTGTTTCCGCAAAGGACTCCGATCTGATATTTTCCGTTTTTCATTATTTTCTTCCTCTGGAAAAAACATCAAAAAACACTTGTGGTCATTATAACAGATTTAGTGTATTATATAAAAGGTCATAAATTATAATACTTACCAAAGAAAGAGGCAAAAAGATGGGGAAGAAAAGGCTTATCACAAGGAGTGACTTTGACGGACTCGTGTGCGCGATGCTCTTCAAGGAACTCGATATGATAGACGAGATCAAGTTCGTGCATCCGAAGGATGTTCAGGACGGGAAGATAGATATCACGGAGAATGATATCACGACGAACCTTCCCTTTGATCCGAGAGTAGGGCTTGCCTTTGATCACCACGAGAGCGAGCTTACAAGGAACAAGGCCGATGAATATCAGGGAAAATTCGTGATAGTAGGCGGTGCGAAATCTGCAGCCAGAGTCGTTTATGATTATTACGGCGGGGCAGAGCGCTTCAAGGTCGTGAATCCTGAGATCATGGAGGCGGTTGACAAGGGCGATTCCGCCGACTTTACCGAGGAAGAGATACTGAATCCCACAGGCTGGGTGCTGATGGATTTCATTATGGATGCGCGGACAGGGCTTGGGAGATTTCATGATTTCCGTATCTCAAACTATGACCTTATGATGGAGCTCATTGATTACTGCGTGGATCACAATATCGACGAAGTACTCGAACTTCCGGACGTGAAAGAACGCGTCGATATGTATTTCAAGCAGCAGGATCTTTTCAAGGAGCAGCTTGAAAGGCTTGTGAAGATATATGACAAGGTGGCTGTTATAGATCTTCGGAACGAGGAGACCATCTATACCGGAAACCGTTTCATGGTCTATGCGATGCATCCCGAGATCGAGATCTCGGTACATGTGGCCTGGGGCTTCAAAAAACAGAATACTGCGGTCATGATAGGAAAGTCCATCATCAACCGCGCTTCAAAATATGACATCGGGGAGCTTTGCCTTTCATACGGAGGCGGCGGCCATACAAACGCCGGTACCTGCCAGATAGACAATGACAAGATAGATACAGAACTTCCCGTTATCATCGACAAGATAAACAAGGGAATTGTCTGAGATCAGTTTTCAGTTCAGGGGGATGCCGGACAATGAGACAGGTTGAGGTTTCAAAGCTTAGACCGGGAATGATAGCTGCGCAGGATATCATCACAAAGAGAGGACAGGTCATCGCTGAAAAGGGGAGCGAGATGACAGGTCAACTCATCGCGCGGCTTTCTTTTTACAGGATAGAGACTGTTACCGTTGAGGATGAAGCGGCAAAGGTGGAAAGCACGAATGTGCCGCCTCAGCCGCAGCCTGCGCCCCAACCGGCACCGCAGCCGCAGCCTGCACCGCAGCCTCAACCGGCACCGCAGCCGCAGCCTGCACCGCAGCCTCAACCGGCACCGCAGCCGCAGCCGGCACCGCAGCCGCAGCCTGCTCCTGCGCCCAAGGCCTTCACTCCGGCTCAGCCCGCGAAACCTTCACTCTTCCAGGACTCGGGACCGGAACCTGATGTGCAGCCTGCTCCGCCGAGAAGGGGCATCCACGGGACTATACCCGACAATCTCGGAGTTACCAACGCGCTGTCCATGGATCATGATTATCAGCAGCTTCAGATCGTATACGCGCATACGCTTGCCTCTCTTCGGGACAATTTCAATGCCCTCCTGGACGGAGATGTATCGGATATGTCCATGGAGGAACTTCTTTCACAGTCAAAGGATCTTTTCCAGTCCAGATCTACCATACAGCTTTTTGATCTTCTCCGGGGACTTCGCAGCAATGATGACGTGATCTATGCTCACTGCCTGAACGTGGCAATGGTCGCGAGGGCTCTCGGAAAGTGGCTTCGTTTTTCCCGCCAGGATCTCGATATCCTGACTCTTGCCGGGCTGCTTCACGACATCGGCAAGATGCTTGTTCCGATGGATATTCTTTCAAAGACAGAGAAGCTTACACCTGAGGAATTTGCAAAGATCAAAGAGCATCCTATGCATGGCTTCAAGATATTGAAGCAGATACCCGGGATGGATCCGCGTATTGTAAAAGCCGCTCTGCAGCATCATGAACGCTGCGACGGAAGCGGCTATCCAAGAGGACTCACAGGGGATGAGACCGATGACTTTGCAGAGATCATAGCCATAGCCGATGTCTATGATGCCATGACCGCGATAAGGGCATATCGTTCACCGAAGTGCGCCTTTGAAGTGATATCGGACTTTGAGAAGGACGGACTTCAGAAATACAATCCGAAATATGTCCTCACCTTCCTCGAGCATATAGCAAATTATTATCAGAATTCAAAGGTCATACTTTCGGACGGAGCAAGGGTTGACATTATCTATATCAATCAATCCTCGCTCTCACGCCCGATGGTGAAGTATGACGACGGGAGAGTGGTTGACCTTTCGCACGAGAGAAGTCTCTCGATAGTCAGCACCATGTAGACTCAAGGATAATTCTCAGGCAATCGACATCACCTTGTAGTCCTTTTCCTCCACCGCTTTTTTGAGGACCTCGTCGGAAACCTCTGAGGAAAGGTGAACGAGAGCCTCTCCCTTTTCATGACTCACATCCGCGCTTGAAACGCCGTCTATGGCTTCAAGCGCATTTTTTACGTTCTTTTCGCAGTGAGCGCACATCATGCCTTCGATGGTCATTGTCTTTTCCATTTTGATCTCCTTTTCTTTCATTTCTATGAGCCATTCATTGTTTGAAAAATTATCAATATTAAAGCCATATCCTCTTTTTGGCCTGTCATGCTTTTTGTCAAAGGGCTTTACGAGATTAAGCCGAAGAGCGTTAAGGCATACCGTAACAGAGGAAAGGCTCATCGCGAGCGCACCTGCCGCGGGGCTCATCTCAAGTGAGAAGCCGAACAAGGCCTGATAGACACCGGCCGCAAGAGGTATGAAGAGGGCATTGTAAAAGAAAGCCCAGAAGAGGTTTTCCTTGATATTCATCAGCACCGCTCTTGAAAGACGTATCGCTGCAGGAAGGAGCGAGAGTGAGTTTTTCATAAGAACTATCTCTGCGGAATCTATGGCGATATCGGTGCCGGAGCCGATCGCAAAGCTTGAGTCAGCCCGCGCGAGAGCCGGTGCGTCATTGATGCCGTCGCCTGCCATCGCCACATGGACATTACTGTTTACATTACTCTCCTTAAGATCCCTTATCACCTTTTCCTTGTCGGAGGGAAGGACTTTTGCGATGACGAGATCAACTCCCGCAGTCTTTCCTATATACCTTGCGGCGCCGGCGCCGTCGCCCGTGAGCATAATGGTTTTGACTCCGAGGTTTTTGAGATCGGCAACAGCTTCAGCGCTATCCTCCTTTATCTCGTCAGAAAGGATCAGCTGTCCGAGATATTCGTCGTTTCGAAGGACAAAGATCGAAATACTCCCCCGATCTCCGGCGTCCGAGGAAAATGAAAGGGCATCATCCGGAAGCGAAATATATTTTTCCACAAATCTCCTGTTTCCCACAACGATCTTTTCATTGTTGAGAACACCCGTAATACCGTTTCCGGGATGCTCAGTAAAGGCGCTCACGCTTTCAGAGAGACGGTTTCTTGCATAAAGACTTTTTTCCTCACTTTCGATGATAGTCTCGTAGAAGGCCGTTATCGCCTTTGCAAGAGGATGAGAACTCTTTTTCTCAAGCACAAAGGCGCTTGTGAGAAGCGCGTCTCTCGAGACTCCTTCGGCCGGGATCACAGAAGTCACCTTTGGCTCTCCCTTTGTGATCGTCCCTGTCTTGTCAATCGCTGCAACACAGGTCTTTCCGGCCTCTTCAAGAGCGGATGCAGTCTTGAAGAGGATCGCATTTTTTGCTCCTACGCCGTTTCCAACCATTACCGCAACGGGAGTCGCAAGCCCGAGGGCGCAGGGGCAGGATATTACAAGAACCGAGATCGCCCGTGAAAGAGCGATTGAAAAGTCAGCTCCCGCGATAAGCCAGCCGATCAGTGTGGCAAGGGCTATAAGCATTACGACGGGAACGAAGACTCCCGCCACTTTGTCTGCGATACGGGCAATGGGAGCCTTTGTAGCAGAGGCATCGGAAACAAGATTTATTATCTTTGAAAGAAGGGTATCGTCACCGACTCCAGTGGCACGCACCTTGATGAAGCCGTTTTCGTTCATGGTCGCGGCATGTACTGTGTCGCCCACGTTCTTGTCCACGGGGACTGATTCGCCGGTAAGGGCCGATTCATTTACCGCTGTAGAGCCGGATTCTATGACACCGTCGCAGGGGATCGATGACCCGGGGCGGACTATAGCAAGGGCGCCTGCTTTCAGCTCCGATACGGGAATCTCCTTTTCAACACCGTCTTCTTCTATCACTGCAGTTTTCGGAGAAAGGTCGATAAGCCCTTTGAGCGCGTCAGTAGTCCTGCCTTTTGAATAGGCTTCAAGTGTCTTTCCTATAGTGACGAAGGTCACGATCATGGCTGAGGTTTCAAAATAATAATCCGTAAGGCCCAGATAAAGCGCTGCCAGTGAATAAATGAAGGCGGCCGAGGAACCCGTCGCGACAAGGCTGTCCATATTCGGCGAAAGGTGAAGGAGGCTTCTCCCGCCGGATATGAAAAAATCTTTGTTTATCACAAGGATGATGATGGTAAGGAGCATCTCAGTGATGCCGAGGTTCACATGGGTTGAAAACAAGGGGGGCACGGGAAAACCGAACATATGATGCCCCATGGAAAAATACATAAGGACCAGAAGCACTATGATGCTTGATATCAGGCGCTTAAGAAGTCTCTTTGTTGTACTGTCTGAATTGGCTGAAAGATTTTCCTTTGAAGAGGTATCTCCGGGGATGTATGCTTTGTAGCCGGCCTTTTCAACTGCCTTTTCAATCTCTTTTTGTGAAGCTGTACCCTCCACGGACATTTCGTTCATGAGGAGAGAGACAGAGCAGGACGAAACCCCGTCAACCTTTGATACTGCCCGCTCTACAGCGTTCTGGCAGGCTGCACAGGACATGCCGCTGACCTTATATTTTTGAACCGACGACTTCATACAAACCTCCGAAAAGTGACTTTACTATGATAGCACGAAGAATTCACTTCTGCCATCGAATCTGATATACTGTAGCCGCTGTTTGTATTCTGATGATCAGAGGGGGGATTAAAACAGTTATGAAGAGATTAATAGCGATCATCTTTTCCGCTGTCTTATTATTGTCTTTTTCCTTTTCTTCATTATTTCCTTTAAATTCCGTTGCAGCATCTTCTCAAAGGAAGATTGTCCGCGCGGGCTTTTTTGAATCCGAGGGCTATGCCTACAAGGACTCAAACGGCTCCTTCAGAGGCTATGATGTGGAGCTTCTCGAGGAGATTGGTGCCTATGGAAACATGGATATAGAGATCAATGTCATAGACTCAGTTTCAGAGGCAGAGAATATGCTTTCCGGGGGAAAGCTTGATGTGCTCGTGGATTTTCTGAAGACTCCCGAGAGAGAGGAAAAGTTCATTTTTTCCGAAAACCCTGTGGTGACAGAGGCTTCGAGCATCTTTGTGAGGGCGGACGAGGTTCGCTATGAAAAGGATGATCTTACAGCTGTCAAAGGGATGAGGATAGGGGCCGCTTCCGATTCCGGCTTTATTGAGCCGTTTGAAAAGCTGTGCGCTGAGAAAGGAATAAAGCCGGATATCAAGACCTATCAGAGTGACGCAGCGGCAAGGGACGGTCTTGTCAGCGGCGAAGTCGACGGCGTTCTCATAGGGGGCATGGTTCCGGCCGGCTTCAAGAGACTGATAGCATTCTCACAGGAGAGTGCTTATTTCATGTTCCGAAAGAGTGATACGGCACTCCGGGATGCCTTTGACAGTGCTCTAGAGGGAATAATCATGGACAAGCCCTCCTTCCTTACTGACCTCTATCAGAAATATGTCACCACAAAGCTTGACGGGATGGCTCCGCTTTCCACAAATGAGGAGATCTTCTTAAACAGCAAGAGGAGTTTTTCCGTTGGTATTATGGAAGACGCGGAGCCTTATTCCAAGAAGGGGGAGGGAGATGAACCTGAAGGCATTCTGCCTGAGTATTATGAATTGCTTTCAAAGAAGCTTAATGTGAAGTTCAATTATGTCCTTTATTCCTCTACCGAAGATGCGCTTGAAGACTTAAGAAACGGAAAGCTCGACATATATGCTCATTATTACGGGGATACCATAATAGCGACTGAAGATCATGTTCTTGTTACCGAACCTTATATCACGATGGAGTGCGGGGCGATCACGAAAAGTGATCTCAAAGGTGATATCAAAAAGGCTACCGTTACCGTAAGGACTATGCGTTGTATAAAGGAACAGCTCGGTGATGAGATCGAACTTGTAACGGTCGATTCTGCGTCTGACGGCTTCCGCGCTGTGACAAGAGGTACCGCAGACGCTTATATCGGATCTGTTACCGCTGTGACCTGGGCCTTGAATCAGCATTCATTAAAGGGAGTGAAGCTTACTGTGTTCCCGAAGACCTATCTTCCGATAGGCGGAGTGGTAGCGCCGGAAAGCAGAGACCTTTATACAGCGCTCAACAAGGCTATCAGAGCTACCGGACCTGATTTTGTAAGCATCTCGGCTCAGGGCTCCGTCATGAATTCTTCAAACATAGGAACTCTCCTTGAAAATGTCCCTTCGGGACTGATCATTGCGATAGCCATAGTGATCTTCGGACTTATAGTGGCCTTGATGCTTGCAGTCATCCTTCTCGTAAGAAATCAGAAGGCAAAGATCTCCGTGGAGGCAGGTCGTCAGTCCAATGAAAAAAGAAATGAATTCTTCTCCGGGATAAGCCACGATATGAGGACTCCTTTGAATGCCATAATAGGCTTTTCCGAGATCGCGATGGAGACAAAGGACGAGAAGAAGGTGAGCGAATATCTCTACAAGATCAAGCTCTCCGGACAGGTGCTTTTGAATCTCATCAATGATACCCTGATGATCTCAAAGATGCAGAGCGGAAAGATGGTGCTCCATCCCGAGTCATTCAGACTGAGCACCTTCCTTGAGGAGAGCATGGTGCCGGTGGAAGCGATGGCGGAGCAGAGCGGGATCAGGGTGGAAAAATATTTCCCAGAGCACGATTACATCATATCGGCAGATCGCACAGCGCTTCAAAAGGTTCTTATCAACTTCTCCACGAATGCCGTCCGCTATTCAAAGGAAGAGGGTACTGTCTGGATCACGGTGTCTGTCGTTGAAACAGACGAGAGAAACCTTTCACTTGTTTTTGTAGTTCGCGACAATGGAATAGGAATGTCGGAGGATTTCATGGAGCATATGTTTGAGTCCTTCGCCCAGGAGAACCGCAATGACGCGAAGAAGGGAACAGGACTTGGAATGGCGATCGCAAAGCAGTTCGCGGACCTGATGGACGGCGACATCAAGGTCGAGAGCGAGCTCGACAAGGGATCATGCTTTACATTAAGCTTCCTTCTTCCCGGCTTCATAGCAAAGACAGAGAAGGAAGCAGAGAACCCGGGGCAGAAGGCCGATCCTTTGGCGCAGGGCGAGGAAAAGAAGGAAGATCCTATGGCTGAGATAGACAGGATCCTTTCCGGAAAGAGGATAATGGTTTGCGAGGACAACGAGCTGAACCGTGATATTGAGGAAAAGGTCCTTGAAAGAAAAGGTATGGAAGTAGTCCTGACCTGCGACGGAAAGGAGGGGCTTGAGACCTTCAAGGCTTCAGGGGTAGGCCACGACAATGGCGGCTTTGACTTCGTCCTCATGGATATGAGGATGCCCGTGATGGACGGAAACGAGGCAACAAAGGCGATCAGGGCATGTGAAAGGGATGACGCGAAGAAGATACCGATAGTCATGCTTTCCGCCGACATCTTTTCCGATGAGGTTGAGAGAAGCAAGAAGATAGGCGTCACCAGGTATCTTGCAAAGCCCATCAATCCCGTCCTTCTGTACAAAACCCTGGTCGAGGTTTACAAGGAGATGGAGGAGGATAATCAAAAGACTTCTTTTGTATAAATACGGGAGTTTTTTCCTTGACAATGCCTTTTTGAGTGAGTAATTTTAATGAGGCAGTTTTGCAGGGCCAAAGATGCCCTGCATTATTTATGAGAAAAAGGAGTATTGAAATGGAGAAATTACTTTTCACAAGTGAGTCTGTTACGGAAGGACATCCTGACAAGGTCTGCGATGCCGTTTCGGATGCGATCCTTGACGCATGCATGGAGCAGGATCCCATGAGCCGTGTTGCCTGCGAGACAGCAGCCTGCACCGGCTTCGTTCTCGTTACCGGCGAGATCACTACAAAGGCAAAGCTCGACATCCCTTCGATCGTGAGACAGACCGTGAATGAGATCGGTTACAATGACGCTGCTACAGGCTTTGACGGCAACACCTGTGCTGTAATGGTCGCACTTGATCAGCAGTCCGCTGATATCGCGATGGGCGTTGACAAGTCGCTTGAAGCAAAGGGCGGCGACACATCAGAGGATCTTGATACGGGAGCAGGCGACCAGGGTATGATGTTCGGCTATGCCACGAACGAGACTGATGACTATATGCCTTATCCTATCGACCTTGCTCACAGGCTTTCAAAGAGGCTTACGGATGTGAGGAAGGACGGGACGCTTCCTTATCTTCGTCCGGACGGGAAGACTCAGGTCTCCATCGAATATGATGAGAACGGAAAGCCGAAGAGACTTGAGGCTGTTGTTCTTTCAACCCAGCACGACCCTGATGTGACTCAGGAGAAGATCCACGAGGATATCAAAAAATATGTCTTTGATCCCATCCTTCCGAAGGAGCTTGTCGATGACAAGACAAAGATGTATATCAATCCCACCGGACGTTTCGTGATCGGCGGACCTCACGGCGACGCAGGTCTTACCGGAAGAAAGATAATAGTCGATACCTACGGCGGTATGGCACGTCACGGCGGCGGTGCCTTCTCCGGAAAGGACTGCACGAAGGTGGACAGGTCTGCGGCTTATGCAGCGCGTTATGTTGCGAAGAATATCGTGGCAGCAGGACTTGCAGACAAGTGTGAGATCCAGCTCTCATATGCTATTGGCGTTGCTGAGCCTACTTCAGTAAATGTTGAGACCTTCGGCACAGAGAAGGTAGCTGTTTCAAAGATCAATGAAGCTGTCAGGGAGAACTTCGATCTTCGTCCCGCAGGCATCATAAAGATGCTCGACCTTCGCCGCCCGATATACAAGCAGACCGCGGCATACGGCCACTTCGGGAGAAATGACCTCAATCTTCCCTGGGAAGCTCTTGACAAGGTTGACGCATTAAAGAAGTATCTTTAATTTCAAACTGAAGAGACTTATGATACAATAAAGCGGTTGCGGCGGATGATACCACGCAGCCGCTTTCTTTTTACGGAAGAAGGAGGTTCTTTTTGAAGATAAGAACGAGACTTGTAGTCTCCTTTTTCATAAGCACTCTGGTTCCCTGCGTTCTGATCCTTCTGACGCTTGAGATCTTTATGCGGGTGAAGGGACGGGGAATATCCGATCTTTTTCAGGGACCGGACGAAGATTTCTTCCGTGATGTGGCGGCGAGTATTATCATTATCCTTTCTCTGACAAGCGTTGTCCTCATCCTCTGGATCTACGGGAGCCTTGTCGCAAGGATCAGAATGCTCTCAAAGGCCGCAAAGAGGATAGAGGAAGGAGAACTTGATTTTTCGATCGAATCAAAGGGCAGGGACGAGATAGACGATCTTGCGGCAGCCTTTGAGGAGATGCGGGCGCATCTCAAGGACAACAGCGAGAAGATATTGAAGATGGAGGAGGACAGGCGGCAGCTTTTATCGAATGTTGCCCATGATCTCAAAGGACCTCTCACATCAATAAGCGGCTATGCCGAAGGTCTCTATGACGGCGTTGCGAATACTGAGGAAAAGAGGATGCGTTATATCCGCACCATCATGGAGAAGGCGAAGGATATGGATTCGCTCCTCGCGCAGCTTTCACTCTTTTCGAAGATAGATAATGATGGGGTCTCATATGAGTTTGAGCATGTGAAGGCCGTGGATTTTGTGGCTTCTGTCCTTCGCCCGGCCGAACTTGATCTGAAGAATGTGGGCGGTATGATATATTTCTTTGCCGAGGCTCCGGAGTCCCTTGAGATCATTGCAGACAAGGACAGGATAAGGCGTGTCATAAACAATATAATCGGAAACTCGATCAAATACAGGCGTGAAGAGGTTCCCCTCGAGATAAAGGTCTATCTCGACGAGGAGGAAAGCGTCGTGAGACTTACTGTGACGGACAATGGAAAGGGGATTCCGGAGCAGGATATCCCGCATATCTTTGAGCGCAGCTTCAGAGGGGACCAGTCCCGAAACGCAAAGGTTCCGGGAAGCGGCTTCGGCCTTTCGATAGTGGAAAAGATAATTAATGATCACGGCGGTGATGTCTTCGCTTCATCAATAGAAGGGAAGGGCGCTACAATAGGCTTCACATTGAAAAAATACAGGAAAGAGGCTTGATTTGGCAAAGATACTTATAGTCGAAGATGATGAAGCTATAGCAGGGCTTGAAGAGGATTATCTTACTGCGGAGGGCTATGAAACAGAGACTGCCCATGACGGTGAGGAGGGGCTGAAGAAGGCGCTTTCCACTGATTATGACCTCATGCTCCTTGATGTGATGCTCCCGAAGATGGACGGCTTTGAACTCCTTGAAAGAGTGAGGTTTGAAAAGGATATCCCGATACTCCTTGTTACCGCAAGGAAGGAAGATATAGACAAAATAAAGGGACTCGGGCTTGGGGCTGATGACTATGTGACAAAGCCCTTTTCACCGGGGGAGCTTGTAGCGAGAGTGAAGGCGCATCTCAGCCGCTATTCAAGGCTTATCGGGATCGCCGATCTTGAGAAGGATGTTTTGAAGGTCCGGGGGCTTCGGCTTGAAAGGAAGACAAAGCGGGTTTTCGTAAATGGTGAGGAAAAACGGCTCACAGTCAGGGAATACGAGCTTCTCTACTTTTTCATGACGCATCCCAACAAGGTCTATTCGAAGCAGGATCTTTTCAGAGAGGTCTGGGGCTCGGAGGAGTATGGGGATCTCGCAACAGTGCCGGTGCACGTGAACAAACTCAGGGAAAAGATCGAGGTGGACCGTGACAATCCCCAGTATGTTGAAACCGTGTGGGGGATGGGATATCGGTTGAAGATATAATACTATTTTTTGAAAAAGGATAAGGAGCAAAAAAGTGGCAGACAAAAAACTTGTTGAAGAGATCACATCAAGAGATGTGGATTTCGCGCAGTGGTACACCGATGTTGTAAAAAAAGCGGGGCTCATGAGCTATTCGTCCATCAAGGGGTTCATGAATTATCTTCCCGCGGGTTATGCCATCTGGGAGAACATTCAAAGAGAGCTTGACAGACGGTTCAAGGAGGTCGGGGTCGAGAACTGTTATCTTCCGATGCTGATCCCGGAATCCCTTCTGAACAAGGAGAAGGATCATGTGGAGGGCTTCGCGCCCGAGGTCGCCTGGGTGACACACGGCGGGGCGAATCAGCTCGAGGAGAGGCTTTGCGTGCGCCCCACCTCGGAGACTCTGTTTTGCGAGCTTTATAAATCCATAGTCCAGTCCTACAGGGATCTTCCGAAGACCTACAATCAGTGGTGCTCGGTCGTCCGCTGGGAAAAGACGACGAGGCCGTTCCTTCGTTCCTCCGAGTTCCTCTGGCAGGAGGGGCATACGGCTCATGCCACCGGTGAGGAGGCAGAGGAATTTACTATAAAGATGCTCAATGTCTATGCGGATTTTTGCAGGGAGTTCCTTGCCATACCTGTTGTGAAGGGGCAGAAGACCGACAAGGAAAAGTTTGCCGGAGCTCAGCAGACATATACCATAGAGACACTGATGCATGACGGGAAGGCTCTTCAGTCGGCCACCAGCCACAACTTCGGCGACGGCTTCGCGCGTGCTTTTGACATTCAATATACTGACAGGGACAATACCTTAAAGTATGTGCACCAGACCTCATGGGGAATGTCAACGAGGATGCTCGGCGCAGTGATAATGGTCCACGGCGACGACTCCGGACTCGTCCTTCCTCCGAAGGTCGCACCCGTACAGATAATGATAGTTCCCATAAGGCAGAATGCCGAGGGCGTCCTTGATAAGGTTGAGGAGGTTTCGGGCGAGCTCAAAGCAGCAGGTCTTCGGGTGAAGTGCGATCTTACAGACAAGAGCCCGGGCTTCAAATTTGCCGAGGCCGAGATGCGCGGGATACCGCTTCGCCTCGAGATAGGTCCCAAGGACATCGAAAAGGGCATGTGCGTCGTCGCCCGCCGCGATACAGGAGAAAAGAAGGAGGCCTCTCTTTCAGGCATAGCTGAATTCATAAAAAATGAGCTTTCGCAGATGCATTCCGATATGCTGAAAAAAGCGGAAGCGTTTCTTGATTCTCATATTTCGGATGCACATGATTATGATGAATTCAAAAAGGCGATAGAAGAAAAGCCCGGCTTCGTCCGTGCCATGTGGTGCGGTGATGTTTCCTGCGAGGAAAAGATCAAGGCGGATACCACCGCGACCAGCCGCTGCATGCCGTTTGAACAGGAGATGATCGATCAGAAATGTGTCTGCTGCGGGAAGGAAGCGAAAAAGCTCGTGTACTGGGGGAAGGCGTATTAAGGAAACGCTTTGTTCAGCGTTTCCTTAAAGCCTGTCTTGACGGGACAGGGAAAAAAGTTTAATCTATAAAAGATGCGACGGTAGCTCAGCCGGGATGAGCGCTTCCTTCACACGGAAGAGGTCACGTGTTCGATCCACGTCCGCCGCATGAGAGGGCG
>CACYBK010000150.1 GCA_902772635.1 uncultured Lachnospiraceae bacterium
GTAACTGGTAGATAATTGGTGCATTTTTTCGACTAACGTTCCCTGATACAATGCCCATGGGATGCAACAACGCTTCCCAGGGTGTTTTTATTTCAGGAGGTCGCCTATGAACACAGAAACAAAGCAAATGAAACTGGCGTATTGGGCTGGAGTTATCAAGGAGTCCAAAACAAGCGGTATGAAGGTATCCGATTGGTGTGCTTCCAACCAGATCTCTCTCAGAAAGTACTACTACTGGCACAAGAAGGTGATGCATGGCACATATGCGCTGGCCGTTGAAAATGGCTATCTCCCAAATACTGATTCTGAACGACTGCCTGACAGATTGCCTGCCGCACCAGATTTTGCGGAATTACCGCTACCGACTGACATCAATGCCTCCAGGATAAGCATAATGAAAAACGGGTTTACCATCGAAGTTGGCCCGGATTTTTCTGAAGGAGGACTTTTAAGAGTTCTGAAGGTGATGAAGAATGTTTAATGATGCGCCGGAAGGTATTTTTAAGAAGGTGTACATAGCCTGCGGCAGGACAGACTTACGCTATGGGATCACCGGACTTGCATCGCTTGTAAAGATGAAGTACCAGCTTGACCCATACGATAAGGGAACGCTTTTTCTCTTCTGTGGATGCCGGACGGACAGGATAAAAGGGCTCTTGTGGGAAGGGGACGGCTTCCTGCTCATCTCCAAGACTCTTTGTAATGGCCATTTCCGTTGGCCGAGGGATTCGACTGAATTACGGAGCCTCACCCACGAACAATACAGGCTTCTAATGGGCGGGTTCACGATAGATAGGGGAATTAACGAGGGGCATCCGAGGTATCTTGTATAAAAGGGAGAAAAGGAGTGATAAATTTAAATTTATCACTCCTTTTCTATTGACATTCGTGTAGTGATATAATATAATTAATGTATCACTACAAAAGGAAGGAGATTGCAATGGCAATAATAAAGCAAACAAACAAAAAGACAGGCGTGATATACGTTTATGATTCCCATTCCTACTGGGACAAGGAGAAAAAACAGCATCGCTCTGACAGGAAACTCATAGGGAAAATCGATCCGGAAACGGGTGAAATTGTACCTACAAGAAAGAAGAAGGAAACCGCAAGTGCTGCCAGCAAACCATCAGCAAGGATAAAAGCGCTTGAAACGCAGGTCGCAAGGAAGGACGAGGAACTCCAGACCCTACGGAACAAAGTAGATAGCCTCCAGAAAGAATTGAAAGAAAAGGAACGCATTCTGGAGAAGATACGGACTATCGTTGATGTCTGACCGTTATGCCTTAATGAAAGGGGGATCCCCGGATGACTACTGGCAAGAAGCAGAGATATGAAATGCCCCACTATACCGAACATGACCTGATGTCGATGGGCAAGGAATTCGTTGTATGGGCGTACTGCCTCCTTCAGGACAGATTTGAGCATCTGCGCGATTGTGACTATGCAGATCTGGAGGAGAAGTACCGCATTATGACAGTCAGGATGTTTGGTCGATCCAGTGAAAAATCCAGGATATTAAACGGCTCAGGCAGTAAAAAAGAAGAAACATCCGGGGATGTAAAAGACATCAGTGATGGAGACAATTCCCCCAATGATGATGGGACAGTTAAAAAAGGCTCCGGTAAAAACGAACGCAAAGGACATCCGGTCAGAACCCGTGGATGCTCAGAAAAGGTTACAAAAGACCTGCCGGTAATTGACGAGCAGATAGAATTAACCCCGGAAGAACTGGAATCCTTCTTCGGATCAGGCGTAAAATACATAGATGATCCTAACTTTGAGAAGACCTATGAGGAAGTCAAGACCATCCCATGCAGCCATTACGTAGTCCGTTATCACATACATGTTTACAGGGGAAACGGAAAGATCGTTCGGGCAGCAAATGTTGAGAAGATGAAAAAAGGAAGCATCCGAACCCCGGAGTTGTTGGCAGAGATCGTAAACAGCAGATGTGTACTCCAGCTTCCGATGAACCGGATATCCCAAGAGATGTCTCGTGGAGGTTTCAGACTTACCCGGCAGACCATGGCCAGATGGTGCATTGACTTCGGGACTGATAACCTTGCCCCATTGGTCTTTAGGATGTTCGACCGCATTGTCGATACGGGATACATGCAGGCAGACGAAACCCCTATAACAATCGGACGTAGACTGGACGGGAGTCGGGCAGAATGCAGGCAATGGGTATTCAGAACCTTGGCGATCGCCGGAGGAATTCAGATCGTCATATTTTACTTTGACGAAACCAGATCCACTGATGTACTAAGAGAACTGCTGGGTTCCCTTGAGAGAAAGCTCACCATTGTTTGTGATTCGTATATTTCCTATAAAAGCTTTGCAAAAGAGATGAAGGGACTGATCACCATAGCTAATTGCCTGACCCATTCAAGACGTAAGTTTTCCGACATCATAAAAGCTATTCCCGGGTTCAAAAAAATGAGCGACGAGGAAAAGAACGAGATACTCTCATATCGCATAATAGAACTGCTGGACAAGATATTTGAAAATGAGAGGAAGTACGCAGATATGGAAGCAGATGAACGGCTTAAGTGCAGGAAAGCTGAAAGTGAACCGATAATCACGAAACTAATCAACGAGCTCAAATCCATCCCTGAGGCTGATTTTGACAAGAGCAGCAAGCTTTACGAGGCAGTCAATTACATTGTCGGTCAGGAAGAAAACTTCCGGGTGTTTTTGAAAGACGGTAACGTTCCGGTACATAATTCCAGCTGTGAGCAGGCAATCATTCCGTTTGCTCTTGGACGTAACGGGTGGAAGTCAATCGATTCAATAGATGGGGCGATCACGCTTGGCTACTATTATTCGGTTACGGAAACGGCCAAAGCCAATGGAGCCATTCCTTTCTATTATCTGAAGTTCCTGTTTGAAAGGCTGCCTGCGCTAATGAAACAAAGCGGCGGTAAACCAGCACCTGAGGAACTGGACGAACTCATGCCCTGGACGGATCAATACAGGTCGTATGAGGCGGAAGAAATCAGATTAAATCATAAAGCTCTTATCCGGCTTGGAAGAATAGCCAGGTCTGAAAAATCGGCATAAATTCAATAACAAACTATTTGAACAATGATTGAGTTCGGAGTCTCCCGATATTGGGGGCTCTGTGAATGATGGTAACTTTTCGTGGTACATCACCAAAAGTCACCAAAAAAGCGGTCGTATTTTTACTGTCGACCGCTTTGGGATCATGTCAGAACGGATTCAATCTCATGATTTGACACCGAATATCTACCAGTTAC
>CACYBK010000151.1 GCA_902772635.1 uncultured Lachnospiraceae bacterium
GAAAGCTAAAATAACGAAGATATAAGTCAGACATCATATCTTGGGAATTCTCTTTATATCTTCAACCAACAATAAGTTTACACTATCCAAGGGAACGTTTCCCTTGTCAGGTTCACTGTGCTATTATATTATCATAATTTGTTTTTTGAAAGGAGTCAGATATGTCAATTTTTAATGATATCGGAGACAGCTTCAAGGAAGCCGGGAAGTTCATGGCGGACAAGACAAGCGAGCTTTCCGAAAAAGCAAAGAATTCAATCGAGAAGAGCGATGTAAATAATGAGATCCTCCATCTCTTCCAGGAGCTTGGAAAAGAGCTCTATAACTGCGGCGGCGATTCCACGAAGATCCCTGATCTTTCGAACAAGCTTGCGGCGATAGGAAAAAAGGTTACGAGGCTGAATGAACTGACAAATAATGAAAAGGCGTGATAACAAAAAGCCCCTGTCGGTCACGCCGAAAGCTGACCCGGACAAGGAAAACGTCCCCTTGTCCGGATCCCTGTCCGTATTAAGCTATCTCTCCGACCTTTCTTTCTGCGCCGATCTCGAAATGACATCTTACGATGCCAAGATCGACCTGGCTGAAAATGCCGCCTTTATCAATGAAGTCGACTGTCCCGTCCGGATTGAGACGGATCACGAATTTTTGCTGATTGATCGCTGTGGGCGCAAGAAGAGCCATCTCTATGCCTTTGTCAAACCAGGCCGGTCTGTCGGCGCCCGCTTCCATTATCTGATCAGCGGTCTTTGATTTATGAGGCTTTCCATTATCCTGTCCATATCCTATTGCGATCGATATGACCAGTCGCTCATTGTCAGAGACTTCCGCGCCTATATTCTTTTTGTTGAATGTTCCTGCCCAACAGGTATTTAAACCAAGCTCCTGCGCATAGAGGACCAGCTTCTCACCATAGTATCCGATCCTCTGCTCCAATGTCGCATCATCCGGACCCACGCAGGCGATCACGCTTGGTGCGGAGCCAAGCCCCATCATTTTGTTGAGCAATTTGTTGTAAGTATTTCCTGCATCCTCGATCATCTGCAAATGAAGCCTGCCGGCTGAATTTAGCTCCGCTATCTTTTCCTTAAGCAGATCCATTGTTTTTTCCTCAATCCTCTCGGGCTTGTAATTCCTTACGGAATGCCGCTGTTTGATCGCATCTTTTTCTGACATGATATCGTCCTCCTTACAGTTATAATTCAGCCTATTTTTGTTTTGATGTTGCCGACTCAGCCTTCTTTACTGTTTCTTGCATTGCTTCATTGGCTTCCTCATCCCAGACCGTCCTTTCCGGTCCGAGGGTTCCGTACATGGTATTCTCAAAGGAATAATGCATTTTTGCAGTCTTGATCAGATGTTCATTTTCAATGTCATCGCTGAATGTCCCCAGGCGGTCATATATATCCTTCGTGATCTCGTAGTCGTATTGTTCACGGCCTTCCCTGCTGGTATAAATGATCTCCGCAAAATATCTTTTTGTTTCAGGATCATAGTAAGCAGTCCAGTTGTTTCCCTTCTTTTTTGTTTTCATTATGTGTTCCTCCTACCTTTTGCTGCCACCTCCTGCTCCCGGTCTGCATTGTCCAGAGTTTTGATAACTCTCGCCGGTACTCCTCCCACTACTGTATATGCCGGGACATCGCGATTCACTACCGCACCTGCCGCGACAACAGCATAGTCTCCTATTGTAACTCCGGATGTGACAGTTGCATTTGCCCCGATCCATACGCCGCATCCTATCCTGATCAGAGCAGGATGCAGCTGCTGGCGTTTTTCAGGAGCAAGATCATGGTTTAATGTAGCGAGCACGACATTATGCCCGATCAGTGCCCCATCGCCGATCACGATCCCGCCCTGATCCTGAAACTTGCAGCCTGCATTGATAAAAACATTATTACCTATCGTGATATTTTTCCCAAAATCCGTATAGAATGGAGGAAATAGCCCAAACCCTTCGCCAACAGGCTTTCCGATGAGATCAGACATAAGCTCTGCAATCTCATCAGGCTCATGATACTTTGTATTGATCTCCATGGTGATCTTCTGCGCCTGCCTGCTGTAGTAGCGCATCAACTGTATTACCCGGGGATCCTCGCCAAGTGTATCACCATTGTTGAAGTGATATAACAATTCTTCTAAATCCATCTGATTCCTCTTTCATAAAATTATCATTCTAAAAAAATAGCGTATGGTCCTTCACCCATATGCTATTTTACACTATATAACCTGATTTTTCAGAAATCATTTTTTTAACAAAAAAACCGCCGGAGCAGGGCGGTATATTTATGGCACGACAAAACCCCCACCGACATCTTTTCTGTGAGGGCTCCATCAGCATTGTATGGCTGTCACGATATTTTTTTGTTTCCTTCCTTTTGTGAACCCGGTAACGCCGACCGAAAGTTCGATCAGTATATCGGGAAGGTGGGGAACCATATATCTCCGGGTTTTACGTCATTATTTGAATACATAGCTTTCTCTCCTTTCGTGGCTGTTTCTGTGTTTTTCTGTTTTCTGAATCGTATGATACGACCCTCATCCTTGCAAAATCCTTGCACTATTTTGAAATTCAGCTTGATAAACAGATTGCTTCTACAACAAATGATGCTACCAATAAAACACCTGCTCCTATTGTAATACCCATGGTCTTTTCCTCCATTCTATAATTGAAAATCGTTGTTTCGTTTCCTTGTTTCTGAAATGAATAATACACACCCCTTCCTTGCAAAATCCTTGCAAGGTGGAAAAAATTTTTTCAGATTTGTTTTCTGTGACTTGGATAATGGCATTGCAGATGCGGATCATTTTACGAAAAAGATCTATGGAGGAGATAAGGCTCAGCGCTATCTTTATGGGGTCAGGCACCGGGGACTCTGTAAAGACGGCAGTACCTCATATTTTCATTTTGGAATCTGAACTATGCTTATGATAAAGCGCAAATTAAAGCGCAGAAAAGCCGGATGACTGACCGTGAATATATATTGCTGCTTCTTAAAGAAAATCCGTCATTAACACAGGTTGAGTTGTCAGAAATGATGGATAAGTCCAGAAGAACAGTGCAAATGTTGATGAAGGAATTGCTGGACGAGGGTGTGATAGAA
>CACYBK010000152.1 GCA_902772635.1 uncultured Lachnospiraceae bacterium
CTTCTCAGAAAGAACCTTTGTGATCGCAGCGGTAAGAGTTGTCTTGCCGTGATCAACGTGACCGATCGTACCGATGTTACAATGCGGCTTTGTTCTGTCGAAATGCTGTTTTGCCATTATGTTTTCCTCCTTAAAAATTTAAGAATAACTGGATCATTTCTTAAAACGCGGCTGAAGATGATTATATTAAAAATACAGCGCATTTTCAAGAATAATTACTATTTGTGGGGGAGCTTACTTCTTCCCCATTATCTTTTCCTGAACGTTCTTCGGAGCCTGCTCATATTTGTCGAAGAACATCGAGTAGTTTCCGCGGCCCTGTGTCAGGGAACGAAGGTCGGTTGAATAGCCGAACATCTCGGAAAGCGGAACAAACGCCTTTACAAGGCGGCCGTTTCCGACAGATTCCATACCTTCAACCCTTCCTCTTCTTGAGTTCAGATCTCCGATAACATCGCCCATGTATTCCTCGGGCATCGTGACCTCAACCTTCATGATGGGCTCAAGGATCGCGGGAGCAGCCTTCTGCATAGCCTCCTTGAAGCACATCGATCCTGCGATATGGAAGGCCATCTCAGAGGAGTCGACCTCATGATAGGAACCATCATAAACCGTAGCATGGATACCGAGAACAGGGAAGCCGGCAAGAATACCGGACTGTGCCGCCTCCTCGATACCTTCGCCGACTGCGGGGATGTATTCCTTCGGAATATTTCCGCCGACGACCTCGGAATCAAACTTGAAGGTCTCTTCAGCATTGGCATCCATGGGCTCGAAACGAACCTTGCAGTGACCGTACTGTCCACGACCACCGGACTGCTTCGCATACTTGTATTCCTGATCGACCGGCTTTGTGAAGGTCTCCTTGTAAGCAACCTGGGGCGCACCCACGTTTGCTTCGACATTGAACTCACGAAGAAGCCTGTCAACTATGATCTCAAGATGCAGCTCGCCCATTCCGGCGATAATGGTCTGTCCTGTCTCCTCGTCTGTATGAGCCCTGAAGGTAGGATCCTCCTCGGCAAGCTTCACGAGAGCCTCTGCCATCTTCTGCTGTCCGGCCTTGGTCTTCGGCTCGATAGCAAGCTCTATAACAGGCTCGGGGAATTCCATTGACTCAAGAATAACGGGATGCTGCTCGTCGCATATCGTATCACCTGTCGATGTCTGCTTAAAGCCCACTATGGCGATGATGTCTCCCGAGAAGGCCTCCTCAAGCTCCTGGCGCTTGTTGGCGTGCATAAGAAGAATTCTTCCGACACGCTCCTTCTTCCCCTTGGACGAATTGTATACATAAGAGCCTGACTTCACATGTCCGGAATAAACCCTCGCAAACGCGAGCCTTCCTACGAAGGGATCGGATATGATCTTGAATGCGAGTGCGGAGAAAGGCTCCTCATCCGATGATTTTCTCGTGATCGGATTTCCGTCCATATCGGTTCCGTCAATATCCGGTATGTCAGTCGGTGCGGGCATGAACTCAACTATTCCGTCGAGCAGCTTCTGAATGCCCTTGTTCTGATGCGCTGATCCGCAGAAAACCGGAACGCCCTGATTTGTTACAGTACCTTTTCTAAGAGCCGCCTTGAGTTCATCAATGGAAGGCTCCTCACCCTCAAGGTACTTCTCCATGAGATCCTCATCAAAATCGCAGATCTTTTCAATAAGCTCGGTATGATAGCTCTCGGCCTCATCCTTCATGTTGTCGGGGATATCGGTGATAGTGATATCCTTTCCTTCCTTGTCGTTGTAGATATAAGCCTTCATCTCGAAGAGATCCACAACACCTTCGAAGTGGTCCTCTTTTCCGATGGGAAGCTCGCAGACAACAGCGTTCTTTCCAAGCTTTGTCCCGATCTCATCCACCGTGTTGAAGAAGTCCGCTCCCATTATGTCCATCTTGTTTACGAAAGCCATACGGGGAACATTGTACTTGTCTGCCTGACGCCATACGTTTTCAGACTGGGGCTCAACACCGCCCTTTGCGTCGAACACGCCTACCGCGCCGTCCAAAACTCGAAGCGACCTCTCAACCTCCACCGTGAAATCCACATGGCCGGGGGTATCGATGATATTGATCCTGTGCTCTAATGCGCCCTTCTTCGGCTTGTTCTGATCCTGAAGCGTCCAGTGACAGGTAGTAGCTGCAGAGGTAATGGTAATACCCCTCTCCTGCTCCTGCGCCATGTAGTCCATGGTGGCTGTTCCTTCATAGGTCTCGCCGATCTTGTAATTGACGCCTGTGTAATAGAGGATTCTCTCTGTGAGGGTGGTCTTTCCGGCATCAATATGTGCCATGATGCCGATATTTCTTGTCCGCTCAAGCGGATATTCTCTTTCGGCCATAACCCCTCCAATCAGAATCTGTAATGAGCGAAGGCCTTGTTAGCCTCAGCCATACGATGCATTTCTTCCTTGCGCTTGACGGATGCGCCGGTATTTGAAGCGGCATCCATTATCTCTGCGGCAAGTCTCTTCTCCATTGTCTTCTCACTGCGCTTTCTTGAAAAATTCGTAAGCCAGCGAAGCCCAAGTGCCTGTCTCCTGTCAGGGCTGACCTCAAGAGGTACCTGATAGGTAGCACCGCCGACACGGCGTGCCTTGACTTCAAGCACAGGCATGATGTTGTTCATTGCCGACTCAAATACCTCAAGAGCCGGCTTTCCCGTCTTCTCGGAAACCTCCTCAAAGGCTCCGTAAACAATCTTCTGCGCAACGCCCTTTTTGCCGTCGAGCATGACATTGTTTATGAGCTTTGTAACTACCTTTGAGTTGTAAATGGGATCCGCGAGGACGTCTCTTTTTTGAATATGTCCTTTACGAGGCACGTTACTTCCCTCCTTAGCAAAATTGCTAGATCCTTGGTACTCACATGTTGAAAGTGTGTTCGTGCTGAAAAAAATCACTTAGATGTGATAAAAGAAATTCCAGACACTAACCTGTTTTCAGTTGTAAATACACTACTAATTACTTCTTCTCCTTGGGCCTTTTGGCGCCGTATTTGGAACGGGCCTGCTTTCTGTCTGCAACACCTGCTGTATCAAGCGTTCCGCGGATCACGTGATAACGTGTACCGGGCAGATCCTTGACACGGCCTCCTCTGACCATAACAACAGAGTGCTCCTGCAGATTGTGGCCTTCACCGGGAATGTAGGTCGTA
>CACYBK010000153.1 GCA_902772635.1 uncultured Lachnospiraceae bacterium
CTTATCAAGTGTAATATCATTATTCTCAGACAAGGCGCTCTCCCCTCGAAAATGGAAGCTTCCAGCTTATATTTTTCTGAAAAGGAATGTCCTCTGTCTCGTCGAGCCATCTGTTCTCAAGATTGTCATCTATGCTCTCGATGACTGTGAGATTGCCTGACTTCTTTTTCTCTTTTGAAACCGGCAGCTTTGCAAAGACGCACATATCCTTTTCTTCGGACTTTAAGCCTGCCTTTTCAAAGGTTTTGAGGAGTCCCTTCACGCCGTCGTTTACTGATACAAGCAAAAGGGACTTGAGACCGTCTCCTGTATGCACTTCTTCAATCCCCCTTGCTACCCCCTGAAGAGCGCACATTATAAAGGCCGGGTTCGTCTTCGCGTCACCCGAGAGAAATTCGACATAAACTCTGTATTCTGTCCGGCTGCAGAGTACCGAAGCCTTGATCTCTCCATTATCATCAAGGACCACTCCGCTTATCCCCTTGTCGTAGCCCTTGAAATCCGAATTGGTGGGATATGCCCCGAGCTTTTTTGTAAAGTGAAAAAATTCGCTCCACTCCATGGCGGAAAGCTTTGAAAGAGGTGAAAAAGAGGCGCCCTTTACATCCTTTTTCATCCCCTTTGTTAAAACGGGGGATGCGAGCAGTTCGTCGATATCCATCGAGTATAATGGTGCGGATTCCTCTGTCTCAAAACCGTTTTTCTTCATAAAATAGCAAAAACCGGGAAGAGACCTGAAAAAATCGGCTTCTATCTGTTTGATCCCTCTTTCTGAAAGGATTTCCCATGAAGCTTCAAGAAGAGCGCTTCCTATGCCCTCCCTCCTGTCATTCTCCGGCACTATGATCGAGACCAGATATGCGTTTTCTCCGTGAAGAAAAAGTGAGAGCGCAGCCCCATTATCCTCTTCAAGCCTCAAAAAACCATCCTTGTCATACGTTTTGAAAAATTCCATAATCCCTCTATCTAACCAGCAGTGAAACGGATATATTTTGAGAGCGCTATCCCCGTGATCCCGGGAAAGAGCATCTTTAAAAGCCTTACATCAGAGAGGGCGCCTTCATCTATGATGATGAGAAAGTCATCATCCATCCTGTCCCTGCATTCAGTGAGAGCTTTTTTGACAAGAGAAATGAGGCCTTCCTTTGCGCCTTTGCCAAAGGTGCGAAGAAGCCTGATATGCGCTGTGGAATAGCCATACCGGCTGAGAAGCAAAATTCCGCCCCTGTCCTTTTCCCTGTAAGAAAAGCTCATATTCCGGTCATAATCATCCATAGACCTTTTGAAATACCGGGGAAGCGGATGGTCTTTCTCTATATCGGACAGAAGGTGCGAAAACTCATCATCCGAAAGACCTGAAAGCTCAAAGACTCCTTCATTTTCTTCACCCGAAAGGGTCTTTGAAAGGGTTCCGATATCGGAGAAAAAGGTGGCCTCCTCATCTTCTATCAGGAAAAAACCGCAGCTTTCGAAGAAGGCTTTGGTCTCCTCCCTGTTTATCGAAAAGCCAGGCAGTTTGCTCCCTTTCTTTGGAAAGAGGAGATAAGCCATGCTGATGCCGCTTTTTTTAAGGACTGTGTCCATCCTGTTTATCAGCTTTCTTCCGATGCCCTCACGGCGGGCGTCTTCGGAGACATAGATATAATCAAGCCGTCCGAAGAAGGCGCCGTTTTGAAAAGCGCTGACATAGAACTGGCAGACAGCCTTCAGCCTGTCATCTCCAAGGATCCCCTGACCCGCTCCTATCGTAAAATACCCCGGAGCGCCGGCTCTGTCCGCGACAAAGGCCGGTATCCGGTCAGCGATGATCGAAAGGTCATCCCTCTCTAATGTATAGATCTCTGTATGCATCTTTATTCCTTCACTGCCCTGCTGCCGGTAAAGGCATCAATAATTGTCACCTGACACCCTGATACGCTCCTGCCCCCTGTCATCTGTATAAGTGAACTCACCGAACTTATCTCTTATCAGGTTCAGGTTGTAGGGGTCCTCTCTTCTGTTATTTAAGATATCAGCTCCCGTAAGGTGCTTGTCCTTGCAGCCGGGAAGCTTGATGATCTCTTCGGGATCGAGTTCTTCCTCAATAACTTCGTCGCTTTCATGCTCATCGATCCTTACATTCTTTTCCGTCCTGGTCTTTGGATAACCCTCCTTCACAAGATGCTCCTGATACTTGTCAAGCTCTTCATTTGACGGAATATCCACAATGCCCTTCTTCATTCCTTCCCTGAAGGAGCCCTCCCCACCATGGAACATAGTCTGGGTCGCCTCATTGAACGCATGCTGGAGAACGTACTTCCCGCCGACCTTTTTGTTGAGGTATTTTTTGTCAAGCATATCGGGATGCTTTGTAAAATACCACCACACTACATCCGTGCCATTGTTTTCGCTGATACGAAGGGCAAGCGGATCGTTTGCGTTCTTCGCCGCCAAATACTCCGGTTTTATGACATCTTCGTACAGGTGGGCGTTTCCGTAAAGCTTTCTTGTAAGCTCTCCGGTTGCCGGGTTTGCGCCAAGAACAGTAACGCAAAGATCTTTAAAGAAGTTTGTGATCTTGAAATTCTGCGGGGCGGACATGTCAGCGTGGATATACGCTTCATCGGAATCAAAGGCAAAATTTCCGTCCTTGTCCTCCGCGAAAAGCTTCTTTATCGTCTCCTTCTGCTTTGGTACAAAGGCATTTGATATCGTCGCGCTTAAAACTATTGCAGCATGAAGCTCCGGGGTAGCCTGATAAAGAAGATCCGTAGGGTGCATTGCAAGCAGTTTCATGCAAACCGTCTCATTCACCCTCCTTGCCGCCGCGTACTGGGCAAAGAGAAATTTTCTCAGCGCCTCCTTGTAAGCACTTTCGCAGAAGGCCCTGGCCTCCTCGTCATCCTTCGCCTTCTCCCACAGTTCCTTGTCTTCCTGTATCCTGATATTCTTTATCATCTCGGCCATCTCAGCGTTTGTACGTTTGTAGGCATAAACACCCGTGATGCTGTTATGCAGTCTTTGCCAGTTGTCAGAAATAGTCATATCCCCGACGGCGGAATCTTTTGCGCCGATGAACTTGGGATTGGTCACCGCCCAGCCGTAATCCTCAAGCTCAGGCTTCACGGGTCCTTTTGCTTCCTTCCACCTTTTCTCATATCTTGGGCCGAGCGTTCCGTATTCCTTCCGAAGGACCTTGTAGTCCTTCAGGAACTCCTCATTTCTGACTTTTTTCTTGCTTCCAAGCTCTTTCATGATCTCAGGAATGAATGTTTCAACCGCCTGTCCGAGATGTAAAGCAAGGGGAGTGAACTTTGTGGGCTTCATATCCTTCATCGCTTCAGGATCAAGGGTCAGCGCGTTCTGAAGCCAGAAAGGCGCCTGGAAGAAGCTCTCGGACTCAAGCTGCCTGATCTGCCAGTTTGCCGTACCGATCCCGTTAATCGCGGCCTTTATGAACTGTGTTTTGTCTTCCTCCTTCACTTTCGAAAGGTCAGGGATCGATCCCATTTTCAGGTTGCCGATGAAATCGATGTTGGATCCGGACTTCACCTTGATATCGGGAACCTTTACCTCGCCAAAGATATTCTGAAGATTGTTCGCGGCCTGGGCGGAGGCGAGCATCATCTTTTTGAGGCGCTTCACCTGGACAGAGTCGCCCGCTTCCTCCTTCATGGGTATCTCTTCGTTGGCATGATTGATATAGTAAGGGTCTTCAAGCACTATCTTTCTGAGCTTGTAATACTGTCCGATGGCGGAAAGCCTTGTGATCTTTGTGAGCATCCTGTCCGCCAGCGGTCCGTTCTTGTCCTGCTGCTTTGAAAGATGATCGATATAGCCGGGGTTCTTTGAAAGAAAGCTTTGATAGGCGCTCACCATCCGAGCCATGACGGAAAGCTCCCCGGACTGTTTCACAAGAGCCTCATCCGTATGGACATCATATTGGGATTCGTCAAGCTTCATGATCTCTGCCGTCATTATGTCCAGCGCGGCATAGGTGCTTTGCTCCTTTGTAGAAGCCCCGGGAGTGGGTTTCCCTTTTTTGAGCCTCTCACCATCCCTGTAGGTCCTAACAAGCTCTTTGAAGGCTTCGTCACCCATCTTCATGCCAAAAACGGACATCTCTTCAAAGTCCTGATATTCCATGCCCTTTTTGTCGTTGATGTCCACATTCTGTCTGATCTTTATCATGGAATCTTTGACAATAGTCTCATTCATAGAGACCGCGCGGGCGTTTTCTTTCTTGTCCCTGACCTTTTCTTTTTTGTTCTCGACTTCGGTTATACGCTCGGTGATCACCTCGTCTTGTTTCAGGGCATGCTTTATGACACGGGTTCTCGTCCTTATCCTGTGCTCGGACTTAAGCTTATCGACATCAGGGTTCAGCACGAAGCGCCTGAACTCATCCTTTTCCATCTCCGCGGAGGCAGCCATCGCGGAAAGAAGGCTGCTATGGGCAGTTTCGGAGCGCTTCTTGATATCCTCCTTTGCCTTTGCCTTTTCCTCTTCGATCTCCTTCCTTCTGGCCTTGAACATGGCGCCAACGCCCTGCTTTGAGTCCTCTTTTCGCTTCATCTCCTGCTTGAAGGGCTTTGCTTCTTTTTGCGCGACCTCGCCGACAGTGTCCCGCATCTCCTCTTCAAGCTCTTTTTCGTCCTCGTCCTCTTCTTCCGCTTCCCTGATGACATTCACAGGCTGCGCAAACATCGGATCGGCATAAAGGTTCTGCTTCTCCTCAATCTTTTGTTCGCTGAAAAGCGGCTGCTGCTTTAAGGCTTCTTTGTTCTTGTCGATCATGGTGCGACTCTCCTTTCACCTGTGCTGATAAGGTCAAAGCTTTCTTTCATAAGCAACCGTGGAAGCCCTCTTCTCTCCGGCACCTTCCAGCAGCCTTTCTGCCATATCATCCGCCAAAGGATTTACGGAATGCCAGCTCATCACGGTATCCCCGTCGTAAAGCCCCTCAGACGCCTTTACCGCGCTCTTTAAAAGATCGGATATCACGCCTGTTGATTCTCTTACGGCAAAGAAATAGCTGATATAAAGAGTATCTTCGATGTCCTCGAAAAGAATTGCTCCCTTCACCTTCTCATAATCTCCGGTGCAGATCATGCTGACAGCGGGCTGATAATCCCCCTTGTCATGAAGGAGCGGGAATACGCCTTCTTCCCTTGTCTCCCCCTCTTCGTCTATGGCTGTCTGCAAGTCCTTCCAGAGCTCGTCACTTGCCTCGGAAAGGGGAATTGCATCAAACCTGCCCACCACGGGGAGCGCGTCTATTCCCTTCTTGAATTTCGAAAGGGTCGACTGCTTGATCAGGGCCCCGTTCCTTGAAGCGGTAAAATGCGCGCCCTCGAGACATTTTGAAATGGCTTCGGTCTCCTCGGTCTCCGGATAGGCCGCGATCAGCATGTCGCCTCCATAGGAGCCTATGAGGTTGCCGGCATAGTCGAGCATCCCCCGGCCTATCCCCTGGTGGGAAAACTCCTCTGCCACATGGATGAAGGTCAGCTCCCAGGCCCCCTTTATCAGGGGAGTATAAGTTGATATCCCTGCGCATTCCATCCTTTTTGCGACCTGAACCTCGCCTGCTACGATGAGAAGATCCTCCTCGTCCCTGATCTCATCAGGAAGCAGATCTGCGTATATCTGGCGGGATTCTTCCGGAACTACAAAAATACGAAACATTACAACTCCTTAATCAAAGACCGTATC
>CACYBK010000154.1 GCA_902772635.1 uncultured Lachnospiraceae bacterium
CACTATGATGTTCTGCTTTCCTGCAACAGCACACTGATATGTCCCGCCCGCGCAAAGGCTGTTTGAGGTGGTATACACGGGGACAGGGGATGGTTCTCTGTCTCCGCAAAAATAAAGAAACAGAAAGGAGTCAAAATGGGAAATGACAGAAGACCGGACGATATGGTCCGGATCACAACGGCTGAACTTGCGGACAAGTTTATCGAGGAGCAGATCAAGCTCGTGAAAGAGCAGGTCGGGGACAAAAAGGTATTGCTCGCTTTGTCGGGAGGAGTTGATTCTTCCGTGGTCGCCGCCTTACTCATAAAGGCGATCGGAGACCAGCTCACCTGTGTGCATGTCAATCACGGGCTTTTGAGAAAGGGTGAGCCCGAGCAGGTCATCGAGGTCTTCCGTGACCAGATGAAGGCAAACCTCATCTATGTAGATGCTACGGACCGCTTCCTTGACAAGCTTGCCGGAGTGACTGATCCTGAACAGAAGAGAAAGATAATAGGCGGCGAGTTCATCGAAGTATTTGCAGAGGAAGCAAAGAAGCTTGACGGAATCGAGTTCCTTGCCCAGGGCACGATCTGGCCGGATATTCTTGAGAGTGAAGCCGGGATCAAGGCGCACCACAATGCCGGCGGCCTTCCCGATGATATGAACTTCGAGCTAGTTGAGCCTGTAAAGATTCTCTTCAAGGACGAGGTCCGTGTGGTTGGCGAGCGACTGGGGCTGCCTTCGAATATGGTATACCGTCAGCCCTTCCCGGGACCGGGACTCGGAGTCCGCTGCCCAGGTGCCATCACAAGAGACCGCCTTGAAGCGGTCCGGGAATCCGATGCAATACTTCGTGAGGAGTTTTCAAAGAACGGTCTTGAGGGCAAGGTATGGCAGTACTTCACGGTGGTTCCCGATTTCAAGTCCACAGGTGTCAAGAACGGAAAGCGCACCTTCGACTGGCCCTGCATCATCCGCGCCATCAATACCACTGATGTGATGGAAGTTACGGTTGAGCACCTTTCAAACGAGCTCATAGATCATCTCGTGAACCGCATCATTTCAGAGGTTCCGGGGATCAACAGAGTGCTGTTTGATTATACTCCCAAGCCTCCGGCGACGGTGGAGTATGAGTGAGCAACAAAGCCTCATGAATGCCGAAAGTGACAAGGGGACGGGTTCTTTGTCAACTTTTGGTTATGGCCGAACAAGTGTTAAGGACCCGTTTTCCCCGGATCGATATAGCAAAGAGCCTTTCAGCTTCCTGAAAGAGCGCTGGAATTCTCCGGAGTGCTGACCGAAGATGTGGCGGCAGGCCTGTTACCGATTTTTTGCAATAAGGTTAATTGGTGGTCAGTCCAAAAATCGTGCGACGAACTCTCCGGGCTGGGAGTGCTGAAATTGGAGGAGTGTCTTCCTTTATCGGATTCATATATTCGGTTGAAGTATAAGGTGGTGAGCTAAAAGCATATAAGAATAATGCTCCCCCGGTAGAGGTGTTGAAACAAATCTGGAAATGATGTGAGGGTATCGTGAGTAGGGAACCTGTTGCAGAACCGGCAGGGAAAAATGTGGATGTGAAGGTTTGCCCCAATCTGTTATAAACAAAGAAAAAGCCAGTATCCTGTATGGCGTAAATCTATCAAGAGCTGGCTTTTTTTCATTTTTCAGCAGTTAGGTATGGTTTCAGCTTTTCGACAAGCGTGTGGATCATCGTACCTGGTGCTGATTTGGAAGGTGCTTTTCCTTCGTTGATCTTTTCAAGTTTTTTGGCATTTTCGATGGCATCCTTCATGTGAGGATATAGGATTCGGCACATATCATCGCGATTCTTACGGTATTCTCCCTCTCCGAGAGATTTAAGGATTTCCGTGAGTTTTGGCCAGTATTCACTCCGATGAAGATTGGACTGAAGGAAGCTGAAGTGGAGCAGGAACCAGAGCTCCACGCATTGATTTGACCAGATAGCGTGATATGTGGTTTCGTCATTGGAATCCGCTTCACAGAGGCGGGCAGTCTCATCAATGTGGGCCGCAGGAAAATCATCCGTATCGTAGACTACCCATACATGGCGATATCCGTTTGCAGATTTTGCGACAAGTTCCTTTGCTTTGGAATACAGGCTCAGAGTGTTATCTCCTTTGCCTTCCACTTTGACATTGATCTTGTCCGGATATTTATTATTGATAATGTTACCCATAGCATTAAAGTAGGGCGGTTCCGTTTCGGTTCCTTCCGTGACGATCAGATGATATTCGGGCTGGATCATCTTACGGCGGTCACGTCTCGGTTGCATCCAGCTTTTGTTCAAATCGCTTTTCTTTACTGGTTTCAAACTCATGCGAACGCACCTCCCAGCATATTCTGAAGATAGGGGTCCGCACCGTAACGGCCTTCAAGGTACTGCTTGTCATAGGTGGCAGTATTCTTGATACGTGAGCCGTCTTCGTTTCTCATTTCATGCAGGGAGTATACGTCGCTTTCATGCGCTTCATTGTCAGCGGCGAACCAGATTTCATCTCGGCGGAAGACCGTATTCTTCATCGTGGACATATCATGGGATGTGAAGAGCAACTGTGCGCCATAACGGTTGATTTCCTTATTCTTAAACAGAAGGATTACATAACGGAGAAGTTTAGGATGAAGCTTTGCATCGAGCTCATCGATGATAACAAGTCTTCCCTCACGAAGAGCGAGCAGGATGACTGGCAGAGCGGCGATTAATTTTCTTGTACCGTCAGATTCTTCCTTGAAGGTAAGCTCGTATTCTTTCTTACCGAGCTTGCGCTTCATGTAAAGCTGCTTGCTGTCTTCATCGTATCGATAATCCGTGATATCGATGTCCATATCGTTCAGTGCCCTGATGAACTGATTCTTGTATTCCACGTACTTTTCCAGCATGATCTGATGTTCTACCATAGGATTTGCATAGCTTCGGATGATGCAGCTCTCGAACCATGTCATGACTTCGCTGATCTCAGGAATGTCGTAGTTGATGGCAAGGAATGAGAGGTAGGGCATCTTCGGATTTACATTCGTGTTGATGCTCTTCTTATTGATGCTGTATCCGAGTGTGATCTTATCCTTTTCACGATCGAAGATGTCAGCAGTCTTTTTGCCGGTGACAGACTTGCGTGTCAGTGATTCGGAAATCAATTCATCGTCCTTTAGGGCAAGGTAATAGCAGTACATATTGCTACCAATCAGGAAGAACAGTCGGAATTCTGTCGGCTCATTCGCTGACACATCATCGAATAAGAAAGGGATGGCATCCACCTTCTGCTGGAGAATGAGGGGCTGGCGGTTCTTTCCCAGCTCATGCACCGGCTTTACGATGGTGGAGATCACACAGGATAAAGCCTGAAGTAGATTGGACTTGCCACCGCCATTCGGACCGTACACGGCACTGACTGGAACAAGGTCAGGCGCGGACTTTGCGGTGATGAGCGTCTCCTTAAACTCAGGAAGAGCGGCAGCTTGGAAGTCAAATATGGTTTCGTCCTTGTAGGACTTGAAATTCTTGAACGTGAACTGGCATAACATATCGATACGTCTCCTTTCCTGAGGGTATTGTACGATAAAAAACTGCGAAATGCAAGTTATATATTCGATCTTAGAAAAATAATTTACGAAATGGCAGCATAAAACGAGTTTTATCGCATTTTCTTTGATAAGGATAGAATGATAGAATAATCATAGCAACCAATGGATTTGTAAAAAAGCAACAAAAGGCACCACGAAGTGAGATTGAGTTGGCAAAGGATAGAAGAACAGATTATCATCGCAGGAAGGAGGCTGGAACATATGAGTGATTTACAGGAACTTACTGATGAACTTATGCAGGATCCAGAGTTTGCTAAGGAATATGAAGCTATACAGCCAGAAGTAAATATTACAAGAGCCATACTTGATGCCAGAATCAATGCAGGCATGACACAGATGGAACTGTCACAGAAAAGTGGCATTAGTCAGGCTGATATCAGTCGATTGGAGAAGGGGACAAGAAATCCAAGCCTTAATCTTTTAAAGAGGCTGGCAGAGGCTATGGACAGCACCCTTAGTATTGAGTTTATACCAAATAAGAGAGCAGCTCATTAAAAATAAGGGATTAGTTGGATATAGTCCCAAAATCTATAGAAAAGAAATTTTGATTCATGTATAATCCATGCCAAGTACTACAAGGTTTATTACTATGTCCAAGGGCAAAGCAGTTTATCCTCGAAGAGGCAAACTGTTTTATTGTTTTATCCTGTAAGAATTAAATAACACATAAGTAACAGACCTTGAAACAGACTCCCAAATCGTCATTTCAAGGTCTGTTCTTTTGCTCATTAATCCTTGTAGTATAAGGCGTTGATAGGATTTTGATTGGAGTACTATGAGTATCTTTTATAGATATCCATAAGAAGAAGTACTTGGGTATTGTGTTCTGGTTAGAGGATAAGCTGCTTTGCCCTTTGGAGGATAAAGTATGTTGCCCAGGGATACTTAGAGTGGTTCAGAGGTAAACTTCACAAAGCCGGTATTTTCATGTCTGAATCGGATCTGTTTTGCCGGGCAAAGCTTAATATACTTCATTTACCACATTGTGATAGCCTTTCATTCCCGATGTTAAAAAGTTTATGATAAGAAATGCAGTATTTATGCGGCTTACAAGTGTTTCGGGGCTATCAAATACGCCAATCTTACGCCAATCGATGCAAGATTTTTGAAACGAAACAGGACACTTTAAGGCAGGGAGCGATCATATGATCCAGGATATTTACCCAAGCAAGCTTGATAATAGCTTTAAGGATCTAAAACCCAATGATAATGACTGCATATTTCTCTTCAATGATGAGGGAAAGATATATGCCGGTGATGCTGAAGGTAAAATGGTTTTTTTGACTTTCCACGATTGCAAGGCCGATGATGAGTCGGCTTTGTTTTCTTTCGTATATCTTTTTTCCGTGGATCAAAAAAAGTACTTCCTCATTGAAAACTGCAGTGATGAAGCCTGCAGGAAGCCGGGATTCAAATTTTATTCGATAAGGGAGCTCCGTGACAGTTTTTTTGAAGAGGATAATGTAAATATATTTGCTGCATTTACAGCCTATCATCTCTGGAAATGGTACAGCGATAACAAGTTCTGCGGCAAGTGCGGCGCGCCGCTGGTCCAAAGCAGGGATGAGCGCGCGCTTTTTTGCCCTGAGTGCAAAAATGTGATCTATCCAAGGATCAATCCGGCGGTGATAGTAGGCGTTATAAAAGGCGACTGCCTTCTCCTTACAAGGTATCGAAATGGTTATTCCCACAACGCACTGGTCGCAGGCTTTACAGAGATCGGTGAAACACTCGAAGAGACGGTTGCAAGAGAAGTAATGGAAGAGACAGGCATTAAGGTCAAAAATATCAGATATTACAAGTCGCAGCCATGGGGGATGGCGCAGGATATCCTTGTAGGCTTCTTCTGCGAAGCGGATGGAGACGGTGAGATCCATATGGATGAAAATGAGCTGAAGTATGCAAAGTGGGTGAAAAGAGAGGATATAATGCTCCAGCCGAACAATCTGAGCCTTACAAACGAGATGATGGGATTGTTCAAAGAAGGAAAAGAAGGAGAGCCGAACTGAAAACAATTGTAAAGCATTTGGAATTGAAGGAGATTGATGACATGAAGGTATTGATATTAAACGGGAGCCCCAGAGTGGGCGGCAATACGTCCATAGCATTGGATGAGATGGTGAAGGTATTCGATTCAGAGGGCGTAGAGAGCGAGACCGTACAGATAGGCAATAAGGACATAAGAGGCTGCATCGCCTGCGGAACCTGCGCAACAAAGGGCAGATGCGTATTTGAGGATGTTGTAAACGAGCTTGCGCCGAAATTCGAAGAAGCGGACGGGCTTGTTGTCGCGTCTCCTGTATATTATGCGTCAGCCAACGCGACACTTATCGCCTGCCTTGACAGGCTGTTCTACAGCACAAGCTTTGACAAGACCATGAAGGTCGGGGCAAGCGTGGTGGTGGCAAGACGTGGGGGACTTTCAGCTACATTTGATGAACTCAACAAGTACTTCACCATATGCGGCATGCCGGTAGCATCAAGCCAATATTGGAACAGCGTACACGGCAGGGAAAAAGGCGAGGCGGCGCAGGATAAAGAAGGCATGCAGACAGTCCGTGTCCTTGCGAGAAATATGTCTTTCCTTATGAAGAGCATAGCCCTTGGCAAAGAGAAATACGGCCTTCCGGAAAAGGAACCCTGGGAACCGACACATTTTGTGAGGTGATGGGGTGAAAGGGATAATGTCAGCAGGCTGTAACCAGTGGGGAAGATTGAAGAATCCGGGGCAGGGAACAGATCTCTGAGAAGTAAAGGCGAGGAGGAATGTGAGCATGCACGACCTTGAGATATTTAAAAAGGCGCAGGAGAGGGATTATTCAATAGCTTTGTCTGAAATCAGATCGGGACATAAGCAGTCGCATTGGATATGGTATATATTCCCGCAGATAGACGGATTGGGCTTTTCATCCACCGCGGAGTATTATGCGATCAAGAGCCTGAAGGAAGCGGAGGACTATCTGAAGGATGATCTGTTGCGTGAGCATCTGATCGAGATCAGCGAAGCGCTTCTGCAGCTTGAGTCTTGTGATGCCGGAGAAGTGATGGGCTTTCCCGACAACTTGAAGTTGCGATCATCTATGACCTTGTTTCACGAGGTGGCGCCTGAGATAGAGGTGTTTCAGAAGGTTTTGGATAAGTTCTTCAATGGGGAAGCTGACCAGAGGACGATAGAACTGTTGAAGGAAAATGAGGGTGGTTGAGGGGTATTGTTATTAAAGATGATCAACGAGAAGGAAAGCCCTGAAGTGGCCTTTACTTGTGACTGAGAAAAATGTCATTCCCGGATTTAAGGAAGAAATCAGGAAGGAAGAACTGTGAGAGAAAAGGGATCAACAGGGCGGGGTAAGAATGGAATGATGGATTCTGCGATGCCGGTCTGCGCGTTGGCTTCTATTATGACATCTGTAAAGAGAACCTTATCATTATGCAAGTACATGATCTAACCTCATTTCATAGTAATACCGGAAAGTTGAATCCGGATACCGTCTTATATATCGGTCAACATCGTCTCTTGTGATATGGTTCGCAAGAGAATATCTTTTTAATTTTTTCCTCGCTTCATCATAATCGCTGTCAAGGTAAGAGTCTAGATTTTTTAGCAATTCCAAAAGCTGAAGAACTTTAACATTCTCATCGGAGATGGGAATATTGGTCTTTCTGACAATAAAGGACTGCTTGCCGATCAGCACTTCTCTTACAATGGCAGCAATGTTGTTGCTGACGATTTCTTTCTTCATCGGAACCTGTAAAGACAGGCCGATGATGTTCGCAAATGTACTGCCGGAATAATAGCCATCTGTCTTGCCGCCACGGGAGATGTATTTGTATCTGGCTACCGTTTCGGGAGTCGGACCGGCGGATGAGTTGAAGCGGGTTTTCTGTATGGCTTATTAGCCTCTTGGGGGTGAAGATGAATATTTTTTTTCTCCCGGCATCCTTCTGACTTGGAACCTTCGCCTTACGGCGAACTTTTGAATTAAGATTTTCTAAAGGAATATGTTATAATGCCTCAAATTGTGGCAGTCCTAAAGACAAGAAGAACAACTAAGGAGGATGCAAATGAAGAAAAAA
>CACYBK010000155.1 GCA_902772635.1 uncultured Lachnospiraceae bacterium
AAACACAATTCTTGCGAAAGACACTTTAAATTAAGCTCATATGAGGTATCTCTGTTCTTACAAATCCGACCGTAAATTTACGCCGTCGAAAAACACTCGGGACCTTTTCCGTTCTGAGATATTTTTTTATACTTCTGATAGTGGCGGATTGCTCATTCTTTGGATTGTTGATATCGATATCATAACCATTAGCCATGGCACACACAAAATCGTGGGCTTGATATTCCGCCATATATTCCCGGCGGGCAGCTACGAAATCACGGATCAGTTCCTTTACCTCTGAAAGCAACGCAGGTTCGATAGCCTTTCCCCCGACCATTCCTTTCGAAAGGATGTCTTCAGCAATGATCTTTTCCAGGGAGATTATTTCTTCATCCCCCATCCCCATGATAAGCTCTGCCCCGCATGAAACAGTATGTTTTTTCAAAAATTCCATATCGTCCTTGGGGAAGCTTGAGATCGCAAGCGCCCTTTGCTGATACCGAAGCTTAAGAAGCTCTTTTGCAGGTGCATCCTCATCCTCCTTCTCAAGGACCAGTCCTTCCCTTTCATGATCTTTATAATAAGCTTTTTCGGCTGCTTCTCCTGCCTTGATCTTTGATAGAACGATCTTTACAGTTTCCTCATCCTTCTTCATCTGCTCGTTTTGGAAAACATCGAGGATCGCATTATAATGATCTTTGGTTTCCCTGCCTTTTCCAATGGCAAGACTGCTGCCAAAAACCTTCTGATAAAGAGTGATATATTCAAGAAGCTTTGGATCAGTGACCTTCTCTTTTTCTTTTTCAGCGTCTTTGCCGAGATACTTTGCCATCTCTTCACTCTTTTTATCAATATAGAACGGAGATGACATCAGACGCATCCTGTCCTCGTAGTGCTCCTTCATCTCGGCAAAGAACTTTATCTTTGCTTTTGTTTCATTGAGAGAGAAATCTTTGGAATTTGACAGGCTGCCTCCTTCTGCATCAACAATCTTTTCTGCGATCTTCAGGATCACAGCAGCTGAAGCATATTTACAGAGCCTGTCATACTTTTCTGCAAAAGATGAAGCAAATTCTCCTTCATCTCCATCCAGAAAATCATCGATCGACGCTTTCTGCACTTCTCTGATTATGCCTGAATACATTGGCATTGCCATACCCGACTTCTCATCCGCGATCATCGAATTACAAACATCTTCACCATAACGGTTCTTCCTTATGATCCACTCCCGAAGGGCTTCCTTTTCCTCTTCAGTATGAAAGAGCTTGGACATTTCTTCTATTTGTTTCGGTGATATCCGTGTTTTTGCAGCATTCCTGATGGTGCTCCTTCGGGACAAAAGCTTTTCCTTTTCTGCAGCAAGATGCCTGCAAAGCTTCACTTTTCCTGCTTCATCATCATTGAGCCCTTCCTCGGGCCTGTTAATGACGTTCTCATCAAAAGAACCGGGTATCAAGGCATCCTTCCCGAAAACCTCTTCGAACCTTTCGGGGGTTGTCCGGTCATCAAGCGGTCTTTCTATTGACGCAACGGACATTTTCAGCTCCTGAAATACAGACTCCTTGACCTTTTTTCCGTTCCACAACAGGACATTTTGTGCCTCTTTTTTTTGCAAAAGGGCTGTCTGAAAGCCTGAAAGCTGGGTAATAAGGGTGTTTACCACCTCTTTCCGGCGGGTGTCCTTGTATAATTTTCCTCTGTTCCTTTGAACATAATTGTTGCAGGCTTCTGAAAGCCTTGCCATGGCAACAGCCGCCTCATCATCGGTCTTTGCCTTTTTGAGGGCATCGGCCGCGTTCTTCACCGGTATGGAAGTATCAGCCTTGACCTTGTTCCAGGTAAGGACTTCGTCCAGCAGCGCAGCCATCTCGGCAGGCAGGGGTGTCTTTTTCTGCTGCTTTTTTTCAGCCTTGTTTTGGGCTTTGTTTTCGGCCTTGTTTTCCGCCTTGTTTTCGGCCTTGTTTTCGACCTTGTTTTCAATCTTGTTTTCGGCGACGCGGTCGGCAAACTTAGGAGGCATGTTTTTCTGCACTTCCTGCTTTACCGCATCAAGATCTGCCTCGCGCTGCTGCCCATTGACAGGCTCTTTTCCGGAAGCCTCGCTTTTCTTTTTTCCTTTCTTTGCGAGCTTTGCCTCCTCAAAGCGCTGCTTCTGCTCTTCCAGAGACTTCGCCTGCTCCGCAAAAAAATCATTCTCCTGAGCCGGCGCTGCATTGATCTCCTGTGCATTTTTCTGATTATGTAAAAAATCCATGATATCCCCCTTGCAAAACTATTTTTCTATAGTCAAAGCAACACTTTGTTAATCATATCAATTCCCGCCTCTTTCACTGAAACTTCTCCTTATCCAGCGTCTTGATCACCCTCGCCGGGCTTCCGACCGCCACCTCGTAATCACCCACATCATGCGTAACAACAGACGCAGCTCCCACGATAGCAAACTTTCCTATCGTTACGCCGGAAAGAATGGTTGCTCCTGCACCGATCCATGCGCCATCCTTTATGACAATAGGCTTGCAGGTCAGTATCTGCCTGTCATAAGGATCATGGTTATTGGAAAGCAGCTGAACATTTCCGGCTATCTGCACATTATCTCCAATTCTAATGCCACCTCTCGACATCGCCAGAAGATTCCCGTTGATAAAGCAGTTCTTTCCGATAACGAGCTTCTCCATAGCCGCTCCATTGACAGGTGCAGCAAGGTAAGATCCCTCTCCAATCCTGTCGCCAAACAGTTCCTTAAGAACGCTCATATATTCTTCGGTTCGCGGCATCGTATGGTTCAGCTTAAACATCAGCTGAGCCTGTCTGGCATACATAGCCTGTTCTTCCGGATTAAATTCCCTCATATCTACTCTTAATTCTTCCATTTCATTCTCTCCTATCTCTTAACACTCGTATCCAGAAGGTTCTCCCTATGTCTCCTTACTCTCTGATCCATCCTCTCTCTTATTATCCGAATGATCTGCTCTGCGAAATCCCGGCAGCCTTCTTCGGAAAAATGCACCCCGTCGTATGCGAGGCGGATGTCCCAATCCGCCGCATCATAATATGCCACGCCTCTTTCTTCGCAAACGCTTTTGAAACCAAGGTTCATGCGAAGGCTTTCGTCATGATAGATCTGCATATCAAGAGGCTCTCCGGATATGGGCACAGGCCCTATGACAATGGTTTCAAATACCGGGTCTTCCGCCTTTATCCAATCAAGCAGCTTCGCCATTTTTGGGACAGCCCTGTCGGCGTCCGGATGGTCGGTAAGCAGGATATCATTTGTACCAAGCATGACAAACAGAATATCTTTGTCTGACAGAGCCCCCATTATCGATCTGAGAAAGCCTTCCTCCCTTTGGAGCTCCGGGAGAGATCTGCCGTTTTGCCCTTCTTCTGTTATTTCAATTTTCCCCTTGAAGCGATCCCTTACAATTTCTGTCCAGCGTTCTTCTTTGGGATAGCGCATCCCAAAAAAGCCCCGGGGATCATAGCCATATGTATTGGAGTCGCCGTAGAATATTATTTTTTCCATTTCCAATAGTAAGGTGACTTCATCTCACATAGATTTATCACCTACCCCTTCCTGACTATCAATACGGGCACTATCAAGTAAATGCCTCATTCAACTCTGCTTAATCTATGTGATTTTTGATGATAAAGAAGGCATTGGCGGTTTTCTAATTCGTTCCTTTTGTTTGAATTATACCCCGAACAACTCCTTTGTCCTTTGCATCCTGTCTGCAATAGCCACGCCAAAGGGGCATCTGCTCTCACAGCTCTTGCAGCCTATACAAGCTGACGCTGTAGCTCCAAGGGCCTCATAATGTGACCGGACGCTTTCAGGAACCGTATCCTGCTGCACTGCCAGGTCGTAGAATTTATTCACCATGGCTATATCAATATTCATCGGGCAAGGCTTGCAATGTCCGCAATAAGTACACTGTCCGGTGTAGGAATGAAGCGGGGCTTTTGCGATGACAGATGCATAATCTTTTTCATCCTCTGTAGCTGTTTCGTAGGAAAGCGCCTCATCCACCTGCTCCTTTGTATCATATCCGCAAAGGATCGAAGACACCCCGGGCCTTGTCAGCGCATAATGAATACACTGAACCGGGGTAAATGCAGTCCCAAAGGGCGATGCCTTTTCATCAAACAGCCTGCCGCCAAAGAAGCCCTTCATTACCGTGATCCCGACATTTTTCTCTTCACACAGCCGGTATAAAGCAGCCCGCTCCGGGTCGATCCCGCAATAATCCGCCTTGTCATAACCTTCAAACATGGAATCCAGATCCTCCGTGGCCGGCCGCATGTCAAACGCCGGATTGATGGAGAAAAGTATCATCTCGACAAACCCTGTCTCCACCGCCTGCTTTGCGATCCTGGGATTGTGGGTGGACAGGCCGATATGGCGGATCACGCCCTCGTCATGAAGCTTGTGCACGTATTTGATATAATCTGTGCCCATGCACCTGTCCCAGTCTTCCTGCGCATCAATATAATGGATCATGCCAAGGTCGATATGATCCGTATCCATACGCTTAAGGATATCCTCAAACGCTGGAACCACGTGCTTCATATCCCTTGTCCGGACATACTGCCCATTCTGGTAAGTGGAGCCGATATGCCCCTGTACGATCCACTTTTCGCGGTTCCCCTTCATCGCCTTTCCTATGATGTCTCTGGACTTCGGATCGGGCATCCAGCAATCAATGATATTGATCCCCTTCTCCCCCGCATAGCGGAGCAGTTCCACCGACTCTTCTTCGTCATGCCTCTCAAGCCATTCGCCGCCAAAGCCGATCTCGCTGACCTTCAACCCTGTTTTCCCCAGATTCCTATAATTCATCCTTTTACTCTTCCTTTCTACTCAGAAAAGCGATGCCGATAAGCACATACTGTCTTTACATATGCTACTCGTATGATTATGCTTCGCCTGCTTTTGCAGGTCAATACCGATCTATGGAACCATTCTCCATCCTCTCCCTTATTACCCGAATGATCTGCTCTGCAAAATCCCGGCAGCCTTCTTCGAAAAAATGCACCCCGTCGTATGTGAGGCGTATATCCTAATCTGCCGCATAGAGTCTTCTTTCTATCGTGCGGAGAATTCATTTTTTAAAGTGCCTTTGGCAAAGGCAAAAAATCCCCCAAACACCTCGGTGGTTGGGGGATATATCGCGTCAAAGAGAATTGTCCTTTTGATCGATCACTTCTTCTCCGCTATCGCGGCCTGGGCGGCTGCAAGGCGGGCGATGGGAACCCTGAAGGGTGAGCAGGAAACATAATCAAGCCCGATCTTGTGGCAGAATTCCACGGATGTGGGATCGCCGCCGTGCTCGCCGCAGATACCGATGGGCATATCGGGACGGGTCTTCTTTCCAAGGGTGACCGTCATCTCCATGAGCTTTCCGACGCCCTCCTGGTCGAGCTTTGCGAAAGGATCGAACTCCATTATCTTTGTGTCATAATAAGCGCTTAAGAACTTGCCCGAATCATCTCTTGAGAAGCCGTAGGTCATCTGTGTGAGGTCGTTCGTGCCGAAGCAGAAGAACTCAGCCTCGTGGGCAAGCTCATCGGCTGTCAGCGCTGCCCTCGGGATCTCTATCATGGTACCGATCAGGTACTTGAGGTCACTTCCGAGAGCCTTCAGCTCTTCATCTGCAGTTTCCTTGATGAACTTCTTTACAAAGGCAAGCTCTTTTCTTTCGCCTGTCAGCGGTACCTCGATCTCCGGCTCTATCGTCCACTCGGGATGCTTCTTCTGGACTTCAACGGCCGCACGGATCACGGCGCGGGTCTGCATTACAGCGATCTCGGGATAGGTAACGGCAAGACGGCAGCCACGATGTCCCATCATGGGATTGAATTCGCGGAGAGACTCGATGAAGCTCTTGATCTCAGCGACGGTCTTTCCTTTCGCTTTTGCAAGCTTCTCAATGTCAGCCTCCTCCTTCGGAACGAATTCATGAAGCGGCGGATCAAGGAAGCGGATGGTAACGGGGTCGCCCTCCATTGCCTCAAAGAGCGCCGCAAAATCGCTCTGCTGAAGGGGAAGT
>CACYBK010000156.1 GCA_902772635.1 uncultured Lachnospiraceae bacterium
GCCACCGCATCGCCTCCCTCAAACGTCTTGCATCAAGTAATTCTGCCTACGCACAAAGTATATGCAATTGTAAAGTGACACACTAGTTGAATTTTTATAATTTCTGTATTATATTGCTGAAAGGACAAAAAACTATGTCTTTTTTTAGGAGTATAATATATGGATTCAGAACACAGCTCCTCCCTTTCAAGCGAGACTTCCTTCGAAGAAAGAGAAAGGCGCGGCCCCTCCCGCACTGAATGCGAGAAGGCGATCCGCCGCATTCTGATGACCGAGACTCTTGAAAACGGAAGAAACCTCCACTTCAAAAGTTCCTCGGATTTTATGTCATATTTTGAGTCACTCTATCCCGCAAGCCCGGGCCTTAGGAAGCAGATCCAGCGTGCCATACACGAGATGGATATGGCAAAGGACGCTGAGGGCTTCTATATTGTCGGGAAGACAAAGGGAGATGCGAGGGACGAAAACGAGATCTCTGCCCTGATGAAGGCCTCGGGCGCATTTATCCCGGAAACCGGACCCGATGTACCTCTCGAAACCGTATTCATAGAGCTCGAAGTCGACGAAAGGTACAAGATCCCCTATATTGCCGAAAGATTGTCCCGTCTCGAGTCCCTTTCAGGAAAATACACAGCTCTTTTGCCCTGCACAAACGGGATCCTGTTTTTCACAACGCAAAGTGCTGTCCTGAAAACCCGGCTTTCAGCCCTGCTTTGAACGCAAAGGAACTGTCACTTTTTTATAAAGTTGTCGGAATGAATGTCCGTGCTCGTGAAATCGTGACTCTTTCTTCTGCCCTTGACCCTCTCGGCCGGACCTCCCAGACGGTTTTTGATCTCTCTATAGCCTGAAGAGGAGCGCTTTCCGCTGTAATGAGTCTTTCTTTTCCTCTGGGAAACCGGACTCTTTGCCCTTATTACAAGTAATGTAATAAGCACCACTACTGCGGCAGCCGCGACAGCTATAAGGACTATCGTTTTGGGGTCTATCTTGATGACCTCATCCGGCTTTTCCTCCATACCGCTCCCGAGGACGGTCTGCGCGATCTCGCCTCCCGGAAGACCCTGCTGGTTCAGAATGCCTTCTCCACTGTATTTCACGGTCGCAAAGCCCACATCGCGCCCGCCATAGGTATATTTCAAAAGCCCAGCCTGATCAGGATCCGTCTCGGACGGGGTCACCACAAGGCTTCTTTCGGTCTCCGAAAAGCTCACATTCTTCGGAAGCACACAGATCCCGCCCGACTCGACCATAAGCGGCGGCGAGCCTGCAGCAAGGACTCCCTTTGCAGAGAGTTCCTGGGTTCCAAAGACATCCTCTGTATCTGTAATAGGCGCCGCGACAAAGTTGTCGAAGCAGTAATTAAAGAGCGCGGTCGTATCCTTGTAATGCTGCGACGCGCCGGCATGCATTATCACGCAGACAAGCGTAAGCCCGTCCTTTTCGGCAAAGGTCACGAGCGTATTCCTCGCAAGCTGCGTGTAGCCTGTCTTTCCGCCCTTGCAGTATTCATAAAGATAATCCGACGTCCTGTAGGGATAGAGCATCCCGTGATGATTCCGAAGATAAGTATTATCCGCGTGCTTGTTTGTCGGCGGTATCGTATATTTCCCGGTACCGCAGAAACGGCGGAACTCCTCATGCTTGAAAGCCTCCCTCGCGATCAGCGCCATGTCGTGGGCTGTGGTATAATGGTTCTCATCCGGCAGCCCGTGGGGATTCGCAAAATGGGAATTCACGCAGCCAAGTGAAGCCGCCTTCGCGTTCATCATATTGATGAAGTTGTCAAAGGTCCCTCCGATATGCTCAGCGATCGCATAGGCAGTATTGTTGCAGGATTCAAGCATCAGCGCATAAAGACACTGCTCAAGAGTCATCTGCTCGCCGACATCACGGCCGATGGAGGAGCTTCCGAGCTCTACCTTGTAGATGGCATCCTTTGAATAGGTCACAATGTCATTCAGATTGCCGTTTTCGATAGCGACCAGGGCAGTCAGGACCTTTGTGATGGAAGCAGGATAATGCTTTTCATCGCCCCTGCAATCATAGAGCACCGTCCCGGTCTCCTCCTCAAGGACGAATGCAGTCTCCTCAGAGTCGGCGATCTTGATCCCGGAGGGCCAGTAGCCGTCAGATGCGGCCGCTTCAACATTTTTTAATGGGAATAGAGATATTACGAGAGCCGCAGCAAAGGCGATCACTCTCTTAAAAGATAATTTTTTCATATTTTTAATATATCCGTTGCCGTACTTTTTGGCAATTTATTTTTGAACAAGTGGCAAAATGTTTCGAGAAAGGAACAAAGATAATGCGCTTAAAACACGTCAAGGGTGCCGAAGAGGCTGTAATGAGCTCGATCTTCACTATCTCGGATCCCGAGGCAAAGCTTGGACGCTGGAAAGACATGGTTACTGAAGGAAAGCCGCTTTATATCGAGATCGGATGCGGAAAAGGCCGCTTCATCCACGAAAACGCAATAGAGAACCCTGAAATCTACTACCTTGGCTGCGACCGCTACGAAAGCGTACTGATAAAGGGCGTAAAGAGGCTTGAAAATGACCCTCTTCCCAATCTTTCCTATATTTGCGGCAGTGCCGAAAATATGGAAAACTGGTTTGAACGGGGTGAGATCGATCGTGTCTATCTCAATTTCTCAGACCCCTGGCCAAAGGCACGCCACGCAAAGCGCCGGCTCACGTCTTCAAAGCATCTCGATATCTATGGAAAACTCCTGTTGCCCGGCGCTCTCCTCTGCTTCAAGACTGACAACCGTGACCTTTTTGATTTCTCACTCGAAGAGATAATGAGCCACCCCGATTTCGAGCTCACCGAAAAGACCTTCGACCTTCACAGCGACCCTGTTCTTTCAAAAGGAAATATAATGACCGAATACGAGGAGCGCTTCTCCTCTGCCGGTCACCCCATATGTATGCTGAAAGCAGTAAGAAAATGAAAGCGGGCGCCTTTTGCGCCCGCTTTCTAATGGAGAAGAGGAAAAGTAATTGAGCACTTATCCCTTTACCGCGCCGTCGATCATTCCCTGAACGATCTGCTTCTGCGCGAAGAGGAATACTATGACCATCGGCACCATAGCCAACAGTGCCGCCGCCATTATCATGTTCCACTCGGTGACATAGCTCCCCACAAAGGATTGGACAGCCACCGGTATCGTTTTGAACTCCCCGTCAAGACCAAGCATCATGGAAGGAAGAAGGAAGTCATTCCAGATCCACATGCCGTTAAGTATCGTAACAGTCATGATGACCGGCTTTAAGAGCGGGAATATTATTCTGAAGAAAGTTCCCTCTGGTGAGCATCCGTCTATAGATGCGCTTTCCTCAAGGTCATAAGGCACACCCTTTATGAAGCCCGTCAGGATGAACACTGTCATCGCCCCGCCGAATCCGAGATAGGCGAAGATAATTCCCGGAATGGAATAATTCATCTTTATCCCTATGAAATCGCCTATCTTCTTGAAGTTCGCAACGAGGGGAAGCATGACCACCTGGAAGGGGATTATCATCGAAGCTATGAAGGTGAAGTAGATCGCGCTCGCCCATTTCTTCTTCTGATTTCTTGAAATAACCCAGCCTGCCATCGCTCCGAAGAGATTCAAAAGCAGCACGGAAACCACCGTGATGACGACCGAGCAGGCAAAGGCCTTCCAGAACAGGAAATAATCATTGTTTATAACGCCCGAAAGGTTTCCGATGAAGGTCTTGAAATCCGCTCCTGCCGGAGTCAGCGGGTCATTTACTATTCCCGTGGTCGACTTCATCGAGTTTACGACGACCATATAGAAGGGGAAGAGCACGTAGATCGCTATAACTATGGCGATTATCGTCTGTATTACGAGCGCCGATGTTTTCGGTTTTCTGTTCATTACAGGCTCACCTCCTTCTTGTTCGAGGTCCTGACCTGAATGATCGAGACGATCGCCAGGATAATGAAGAAGAGTACCGACTCAGCCTGCGACAGAGCATAATTGTTCTCCGTGAAGGCCGTATGATAGATGTTCAGCGCCAGCATCTCACTTCCGTTCGTAATGTAATTCCCGAAGAAATTGACCGAGCCGGAGCCGTTCGTCAATGCAAGGTTGACATCGAACTGCTTGAAGGCACTGGTAAGCGTCAGGAAGGTACAGATCGTGATGGTGGGAGCTATCATAGGGATCTTGATCTTTGTCAGTGTCTGCCATGCATTCGCTCCGTCGATGGAAGCTGCCTCAAGAGTATCGGCAGGCACTCCGGTAAGTCCTGTGATATAGATCAGCATGATATAACCGCCGTACTGCCAGATATACACCACGACTATGGCGATCAGCGCCGTTCCTGACGAGGTCAGCATCGACGTCTCGGTATTCATCATCTGTGTGAGGACTTTGTTGAAAATGAACTTCCAGACATAACCGAGGACGATACCGCCGATCAGGTTGGGAAGAAAGTAGGATGCCCTGAAAAAGCCGAGAGCCTTGATCTTTGTCGTGCAAAGGAGCGCCAGAAGGAAACCGATCACGTTTACGAGAATGACGTTCAGCAGCACGAAGAGGAAGGTGACTATGATGGACCAGATGAATTCCGGTCTTCTGAACATCGCGATATAATTGTTGAAGCCGACTACCTTTGTCAGCCTGATCCCGTTCCAGTCAGTGAATGAATATGCGATACCGAAGCACATAGGTATGATGACCGTGAGCAGGAATGTGAAAAGAAGCGGAAACAGGAACAGTCCGTATACGATCGTCCTGTGGTGCTTAAGCGTAGGAAACAGATAAATGCCGGCTATGGTGACAAGGATACCGCAAACGAGCATTGCTCCGCGCCCTCCGAAATCATAGCCTCCGGAGCTTGCGATGCCGTCGCAGATCAGTGCGCCGACCAGAAGAGCTATGCCGGCAAGGAGGATCAAAAACGATACCGCCTTTCTGCCAGCTGAAAACTCATTCATCCCTTCTCCCCCCTTTCTTTAGAAATAATCCTTTTTTGAAAACTTGTGGGGGAGAATCATCTCCCCCACGAAAACCATCAGGCTTTTTCTTTGATCATGATGCGTAGTAAGACTTGCAGACTGATTCCATAGTAGATACAAACTTGTCAACATCAAGCTTTCCATCCGCGAAATCCTGGAATACCTGACCTGTCTTGTTCTGAAGACCATCCTTCTTGATGAAGGTATGCCAGCCTGAGAACTTGCCATCATTCATATACTTTGTAACTGCTGCAGCGAAGGGATCCTTTGCTGTATATTTGCAATCTTTGAAGGGGCTTACGAGACCGGCTTCTTCAACGAGGATCTGCTGTGCTGTATCCTCTGAGCACCACTGAAGGAATGCTTTTGCGAGGTCAACATCGCCGTCCTTGTAAACTGCCCAGTAGGATGAAGGTCCGCCAAGGATGGTGTTGATCCCGTCTATAAATGCTACGGGAGCGATGCCTACCTTGAATGAGTTCTTCTTGTAATCATCATTTGATGTAAGGTTTGCGCCGAACCATGAACCCTGTGTTACGAATGCAGCCTTGCCCTTAGCGAAGAGTGCTGTCTGATCATCATAAGTACCGTTTACTGCTACAGTCTTGTCTGCATACTTCTGGATAAGGTCAACGAACTTTGCGAATGCTGTCATTCTGTCCTTGTCGATCTGTCCGCCGTTGTTCAGAAGGTCAATGTACTTGGTATCGGTCATTGCAAGACCTGCGTCAAGATAATGTCCGAAGAGGTGAGTACCTGTTGACCAGCCGAGGTTTGTATTGTTTGCGCCGTAGTCAACTACTGCTGTAAGTCCAAGCTCAGACTTCTTCGCATCGATCTTCTTGAAAGCATCCTCATAAGCGCTGTAGCTTGTGAGCTTGGTGGGATCAACGCCGCACTTCTCAAGGATATCAGCGTTGTAAGCCATGCCGTGAGCCTCTACCTGATAAGGATAACCTATCGTTGCTCCGCTTGCGTCAACATACTCGACATCAGTATTTGAAGTCCACTTCTCACCCTTGAGATCAGCGAGCATTCCTTCCCAGTTTGCGAACTGGTTCGTCTCTGCTACGAAGATGTCGGGCATCGTTCCTGCCTGATAATCCTTCTTCAGAGTGTCTGATGCTGTAGCCTGATTTGATCCGCCGACTGTCTGGATGTTTACCTTAACCTTTGTCTCATCAGTGTACTTCTTTGCAAGTGCCTGAAGCTGGGTGTCGATCTCAGGCTTTCCATTAAGAAGAGTAACCTCTCCATCACCCTTTCCGCTTCCGCCCGTAGAACCGCCGCCGCCGTTTGAGCCGCCGCCGTTTGAGCCACAGGCTACAAGTGAAACTGCCATTGCTGCGCAGAGCGCTACTGTAAGAAATTTCTTTCCTCTCATCTCAATTTTTCCTCCTTTATGGATTTAACGTTTCCGCAACCGCGTAACCGGTTACTTCTCTCGCATTGTATAACCGGTATCGTTCACCTGTCAACACTTATTTGCTTTTCGGCACTTTTCGCCAAATAACCGGTTACTTTTTTGTTACTTTGTATGACTTGAAAAACAAAGTAACCGGTTTTATTTTTGATTAGTATATATTAGGCATCATTATGGAGGAAAATACGATGGCTCGGGAAAGAACAGGGGAAGTCACCTTTCAGGATATCGCGAATTTTACAGGCTTTTCCAAAACTACTATCTCTCGTTATTTCAACCATCCCGGCACCGTCTCTGAGGAAAACAGAAAGACCATTGAAAAAGCCCTGTCGTCACTCAATTACAGTGAAAACCGTGTCGCCAAGATGCTCGCAAAGGGAAAGACCGATATCATAGGCCTGATCATCCCGAACCTCTACAACGGCTTCTATCAGACCATTCAGGATCTCCTGATCGGAACCTACGACAAGTACGGCTACAAGTTCCTCGTCCTCTCGGGCTCCGACTCCGAAAGCCGGGAGCGCCGCTATATCAGAGAACTTCTGGCTTACAGGATTGAGGGGCTCATTATCCTTTCCCATACGATTCCTTCATCGGAGCTCGCCGGTCTCGGGATCCCCGTTGTCGGTATAGAGCGCGAGGATCGTTATATCTCCTCGGTCTCAACCGACAATCACATGGGCGGAGTACAGGCCGCGAAGCTTTTATATGAAAACGATTGCGACGAATACATCATTTTGAATTCGCCTACAGCCACTGATGTTCCGGCTTTCGGACGTGTCATGGGCTTTGTTGAAACGGTCCAGGGCTTCAAAAAACCCCACACCTTCCTTGAATACGAGATGGATTCTGAATACGAAACCATGGTCGATTCAATTGAAAAGATAATGAAGAATAAGATAATAAGCAGCTTTCCCGGCAAGCGAAAGGGCATCTTCTGCCTTTCGGATTCCTCGGCGATAGTTGTACTTAATTATCTTTTCAGAACATATGGGTGTCTGCCTGAAGACTACAGGATCATTGGATTTGACAATACGCCGGCATCAAAAGAGGCCGTACTCCCGCTTTCAACCGTAGGGCAGCAGGTCGAGATCCTTGTGGATACTGCGATGTCGATCCTGCTGGATGAGATCAGGACATCAAAGGAATACGGGCGCTTCTCACAGAAGGATCCGGTCCACGCCGTCATCCCGCCAAGGCTCATTTCAAGGGAAACCACAGATTGAAAGCTGTGAAAGGAAAATAATGAACAAAGAATACGAAAGACCGGAAGCACACGACGAGATCCCGGCAAAGATCAGTGAATTGATATCTTTGGCAGAGCCCGCAGAGCTTTCCAAAGAGAACGGTATTTATCAAAATATCCCGGGCGGTGATATGCCCGGCGATCACATCAATATCAATGAGCAGGCGATCCTGGCAGCGAAACGGCTCTTCCCTCTGATCAGGGAAAAGCTTGTTTCCACGGTGAGATCGAATCCCTATGGCCGTGCCGTAATCTCGGTCTCCGGCGGCTCTGGCTCCGGAAAGACCTGTCTTTCTGCGCTTACAGCCTGGTATCTGAACAAGTGCAATGTTGGCACCCGTATCATAAGCGGTGACAACTATGTCCACAGGATCCCTGCGGAAAATGATGCCGAGCGCCTCCGGGTCTTCCGCCACAACGGGATCAGGGCGATGGTCGAGAGCGGGCAATTCGACAATATTATCTTTGAAAGGCTGCAAAGCTACCAGAAGGAGCAGAATGAAACGGGGCACGCCAAAGACATCGACGAGCCCTGGTTCAAAACCTACATAGAGGGCGGGAAAGCTGCACTGGATCAGCATCTCGGGAGTTCAAACGAGCAGAATTTTGAAATGCTGAACGATATCATCAGCGCCTTCAAAGACGGGGCAAAGGAGCTATGGCTCCGGCGTATGGGGCGTGACAATACTGCGCTCTGGTATGAAAAAGCAGATATGACGGATACCCATGTGCTCATCCTCGAGTGGACCCACGGCCTTTCAAAGCACCTGTCCGGAATAGACGAAAGGATCTTCATCCAGACTACGCCGGAAGAAACCTACGCATCGCGTATCGGTCGTTCCAGGGACGAAAATGCAAAGACTGACTTCATTCAGGCTGTCATCGCGATCGAACAAACGCAGCTCACTAAGCTCATTCCGACCGCTGACCTTATCATAAACCGCGCCGGAGAGCAATTGTCAAAGGATGACTTTATTAAATAACTCGAGGAGGAAGATAATGAAAAACGGACCTATGCTGAATGCCTATCCCGACAGCGTCGGAGGAAACCTTTCAAAGATCAGGGAGCTTCTTTCAAAGGAGCTTTCGGGCGCCTTTTCTTCTTTTTATGTTCTTCCGAGCCTCTACCACAGCGATCTTGACCGGGGCTTTTCCGTTATAGATTATGATCTTGAGAAAACCCTCGCAAAGCCTGAGGATCTCGAAGGGCTGAAAGATCTCGGGATCGATCTTAAGCTTGATATTATCTTAAATCATGCTTCCACCCAGTCCCCGCAGTTTCTCGACCTTCTTGAAAAGGGCGAAAATTCTGAATACGCTGATTTCTTCATCGACTGGAACAGGTTCTGGGAGGGAAAAGGGACGATGACCGAGGAAGGCTATATCCAGCCTGACCCCGAGCTCATCAAGGATATGTTCTTCAGAAAGCCCGGGCTCCCGCTTCTCATGGTGGAGATGAAGGACGGGACGAAAAAGCCCTACTGGAATACCTTCTATCAGGAAGTTATAGAAAATCCCGACGGCAGCAAGAAATATCTCGGTCAGATGGACCTCAATATCGAGTCCCCGAAAGTCTTTGATTTTTACAGGGAGACTCTGAAAAAGCTTGCCTCATACGGCGCTTCTATAGTGCGGCTCGATGCCTTTGCCTACGCACCCAAGGCTCCCGGCAGGCGGAATTTCTTAAACGAGCCCGAAACCTGGGATCTCCTCTCAAGCATCCGCGATATCGCGGAACCGCTCGGACTTACATTATTACCCGAGATACACGATGCGTATAGTGCGAAGATCTACAAAAAGGTTGCGGACAAAGGCTTCATGACCTACGACTTCTTCCTTCCCGGCCTCCTTATTGATGCCATAGACCGTGCAAAGCCCGATATCCTTGTATCCTGGGCAAGGGAAATATATGAAAGCGGCATCAAGACCGTAAATATGCTCGGCTGCCATGATGGCATCCCGGTACTTGACCTCAAGGGTCTTCTCGATGATAATGAGATACAGGCGCTCATCGACAGGATAGTCAGCCGCGGCGGTCTCATCAAGAACCTCCACGGTCAGAAGAATATGTACTATCAGGTGAATTCCACTTATTATTCCGCTCTGGGCGCGGATGATGATAAGATGACTCTTGCAAGGGCGATACAGCTCTTCATGCCCGGAAAGCCGCAGGTATGGTACCTCGATCTCTTTGCAGGGGAAAACGACCTTGCCGCAGTTGAAAAAGCCGGTCCCGGCGGCCACAAGGAGATCAACAGGACAAATCTTTCTCTGGTCGACGTTGAAAAAGCGCTTGAAAAGCCGGTTGTAAAAGAGCAGCTGCGGCTTCTTAAACTCAGGAATACCCATCCCGCCTTCGAAGGCGGTGCATTCAAGGCAGAGTCGGACGGCGCGCACCTTTCAATGAGTTGGGAAAAGGACGGAAAGTCTATATCATTAAAAGCCGACCTTAAGGAAAAAAATTATGAGATCAATATTCTCGATTGACGGACCTCTTTACAAATTTTTCGGAACCTTTGCAAACCTCGTAATACTCAATCTCATAGCGATCCTCTGCTGTCTCCCGCTGATCACGGCCGGAGCCTCACTTACCGCGCTCCACTATGTGACGTTCAAAATGGTGAGGAACGAGGATGATCATATAGTCCGCCAGTTTTTCAAGGCCTTCAAGGACAATATAAAACAGGGGATCCTTCTCTGGATACCCCTGCTTTTGCTGCTTATGGCACTCGTCTTCGACGCCTGGCTGCTTCGATACGCTCCGGACACGGTTCCGAAGGTCTTCCAATTCGTATTCTTCGCGGGACTTTTCGTGATCCTGCTCGTCGCGGTCTGGGTCTTCCCTCTGCTCATGCATTTTGCTTATCCCAGGACCACAGATTATATCAGAAACGGCTTTCTGCTCTCGCTTTCACATCTTCCGCGGACTCTTCTCATGGCGGCGATCACCGTAGCGCCGTTATTCTTCGCATACGTCGAGCCCTTCCGCTCCGCGATCTGGCTTCTTGCCATCGGGCTTTCCCTTCCGGTCTGGCTCAAGAGCTGGCTTTACAACAGCGTCTTCAAAAAGCTGGAGCCGGAAGAAGAGGAGGAAAGCGAAGAAGTTGCTCCTTTATTACAGGAAACGGATCCCGAAGGAACTGCTCCCGAAACGCAGGAATAAAGCCCTTCAGGTAAAAAAAATAAAGCCCTGAATCCGCGGCCTTCCGCAAACCCAAGACTTCAATGCGCGACCAGGGGTTCGAACCCTGGACACCCTGATTAAGAGTCAGGTGCTCTACCAGCTGAGCTAGTCGCGCATACGCCCCTCTCAAAGCGACTTGCATAGTATATATTAAAGCAATTCAAATTTCAAGCATTATTTTCAAAAGTTGAAAAAACTTATAAAATAAGCGACATAAGGCGCTTTTTGTCGTGACAAAACTACATTGTTACTCTTGTAGATATTTGCTATAATGCACATTTGTTGAAGATTATTCAGCAGTCACTTATAGTTCATTTTTACAGGAGGAAGAAATGTTAGAATGGCTTAATAATTTCTTTAATCTGCCTGAGGCGGTACTGCATGTTCTGCAAGCGCTCATTCTGCTTGTGATCGCATTTATCGTCGCTGCAATTGCCCGCTGGCTTGTAAAGAAGCTTCTCAACAAGACAAGGCTCAAGGAAGTTGAAGAGAAGGCAGATACAGGGTCACTTGGTACCCCGAACACCAACGTAAAGAAGAAGATGTCGCTGGGCAGTTTCATTGCTAATCTTGTTTACTTCATCGTATTCATGCTCTTTGTACCCGGGATCTTCTCAGCACTCGGTATTGACAGCGTATCAGCTCCAATCACCGGCTTCCTTGCAACGATCCTCAATTATCTTCCGAACGTGATCGGAGCAGCCATCGTACTTGCTGTAGGTATCCTCATCGCAAGCCTTGTACGTATGCTTCTCGTTCCCGTATTTGAGAAGATCAAGATCAACAAGCTTCAGGAAAAGGCCGGTATGGAAGTGACTGACGAGGGCAAGCTTTCCCAGACTCTCGCTTTCATAGTTTACGTACTTATCCTCATCCCCGTCATTATCATGGCGCTTGATGTATTGAACATCAGCGTGATCTCTGTTCCTGCTCAGGCAATGCTCACAACCGTTATCGGCTTCATCCCGAACATTGTCGCAGCGCTTGTACTTATCTGGATCGGAACTCTGATCGGAAAATTCGCAGGCGGCCTTGTTAAGAGGCTTGTCGCAAGCAGCGGCATTGACAAGAAGGTACGCGACATGATCGGCGAGGAGAAATTCCCGAAGTTTGTACTTTCCGCAGCTATTGGTCTTATCATTACCGTTATCGTTGATATCTTCTTCATCGTTCAGGGCCTTAGCGTACTGAATCTTGAAGTATTCGACAAGATCGGAATGGCGATCATCAACTACATGCCCAATGTTATCGCGGCAGCCCTCATCTTCGGCATCGCTTTCCTTGTTGCGAACGGTGTGGAGAAGGCCCTTACAAAGCATGGTTTCAAGACCTATGGAAAGATCGCTCAGATCGCTATCATGATCGTAGCAGTCTTCATGATCCTGAACCAGCTTGGCATCGCTCCTGTACTTGTCAACACAGCATTCATCCTCGCTCTTGGCGCGATCGCTGTTGCCTTCGCGATCTCCTTCGGTATCGGCGGCAGAGACTTTGCGAAGAAGCAGCTCGGTGAGCTTGACAAGTCCATCGAAAAGATCAAAGAGGACAGCAAGACAATTATGGAAGCAAAAGAAAAGGAAGAAGCAGCAAAGAAGAACTGATGCTTTCCTTTCAAAACTTACTGACTTTAAAGCCTCCGCGAAAAGCGGGGGCTTTTTTGGTGATAAGCCGTCAAATGCATACGGGCTTGCTTGAGGAGGCATTCAAGATTTTCTCCAAAACTTCCGATATTATCAGTGAAAGGAAAAATAATTTTAGAAAGGAATAAGCCATGATGACCGCTAATATTTCAAGGTTCAAGACCAACTGCCCGACCTACAAATACAACGGCGAATCAATAGGGATGCTCCTCTTTCTCATCCAGAGGCTTGGAACGGTTTTGCGATATGACTCAAACATCCCGGCAGAAAAGCCTTTCGGAAAAATAATATTAAAGAACGGAGAATCCGGTTGGATATCCAAACGGAAAGCCTTCTACGGCTGGACAATTGAGGTCCAGAAGGAAGCCCGCGATCCCTCGACCTACAAATGGCACAAAAAGGATCATATCATGGAGCTTATGAGAGCCTGAACCGGTTATCCGGCGAAGAAATTTGTGGTATTTTGGCGAAGAACTCTGTGGCTAAACGATAAAGAAGTTTGTTGTTTTGCATTATCAATGTGAAAAAATCCCGGGATCCTTCCCCGGGATTTTTTCTTGTGCGTATTTTTTATAAAAGTTATAATGCCATAAATTGTTGTAAAAAGCCTTTGCTACAGCGAGGCTTTGAGGTGAGCGCGATTCACGATTTGGACAAGCAAGATGTACATATTAATTCGCTACAGATCCTTATAAAGGAGAAAACAGATGATCATCAGACAGGCTGGAAAAGCTGATATCGACGGACTGCTGGCACTGCTCCATGAAGTACTGGAACTGCACGCAAAGGAATATCCGAATATCTTCATCTCAGGCACTACGAAATATTCAAGTGAAGAGCTTCGTGAGCTGATCGAGGAAGATGAAAAAACCCTGATCTTCGTTGCGGAAGAAGACGGGAAAGTGATGGGCCACGCCTTTCTAAAGCTCATAGACAATCCCGGGACGAGAAATACCTATCCCTCGAAGGTCCTCTATATCGACGACATCTGTGTGGATGAAGCCGCGAGGGGAAAGCATGTAGCAAAATCGCTTTTTGAAGAGGTGCGAAAATACGCAGAAAAAGAAGGCTTCGACCGGATAGAGCTGAATGTCTGGGACAAAAACACGGTCGCGAAAGCCTTCTACGAGTCAGTTTCAATGAAGCCGTTAAAAACGACAATGTATCTCGAGTTATAAAATCAGCGGAGCAGTTACGCTCCGCTTTTTATGTTCTAAGCTTTATTACCATCACTGCACTGCAGCAAACAGCTTCGCGATCTCATCCGGCGAAAGCGCCTTGTTCGGGTCTCCGGAAAGATCCACACCGCTTGATGAAAGATCGATCGGCGCAGGCTCCGGCGCAGGTCCTGACGCACTCGCAAACAGCTTCGCTATCTCATCCGGCGAAAGCGCCTTGTTCGGGTCGCCCGAAAGATCCACCCCGCTTGATGAAAGGTCGATCGGCGCAGGCTCGGGCGCTGGAGCTGGTTCGGGCTCGGGTGCAGGCGCAGGTTCCGGCGCAGGTCCTGACGCACTCGCAAACAGCTTCGCTATCTCATCCGGCGAAAGTGCCTTGTTCGGATCGCCCGAAAGATCCACTCCGCTTGACGAAAGATCGATCGGAGCGGGCTCCGGTGCAGGTGCAGGTTCCGGCTCGGGAGCGGGTTCCGGTGCGGGCCCTGAAGCTGACGCAAAGAGCTTTGCGATCTCATCCGGCGAGAGCGCTTTGTTCGGGTCGCCCGAAAGATCCACTCCGCTTGATGAAAGATCGATGGGCGCAGGCTCCGGTGCAGAAACAGGTTCTGGTTCAGGGATCGGTTCCGGCTCAGGAACCAGCTCAGGTTCAGGAATCGGCTCCGGCTCGGGAACCGGCTCAGGTTCGGGGATCGGTTCCGGTTCAGGAAGCGGTTCCGGCTCAAGCGAAAGCTCGGGTTCTGCTTCAACCGAAAGCTCAGGCTCTATCGGCATCTCCGGTTCGAGTTCCGGAATCGGTTCAGGCTCAAGCGAAAGCTCAGGTTCTAATGAAAGCTCAGGCTCCGGAATCGCCTCCGGTTCAAGCGAAAGCTCAGGTTCGAGCGACATCTCCGGCTCAACTTCAGGAACCGCCTCTGCCTCAGCCGGCATCTCCGCCTCATTATGAGCCGCCGCTGCCTGCTGCAATCCCGTCGGCACATTCATATCAGGAGCAGGAGATGCATAAGCGCTCATATCCTGCGCCGGCATAGCCTGCTGCATAGGCACATTTCCTGTCGGCATCATCCCCATCCCCTGGGGCATAGCCTGGAACGCCATCATGACAGGCTGTGACGGAATAGCCTGCCTTTGAGCAGTCTCGAGCGCGGTAATGCTGGATTTGAGCGTCCGCACATCCTCCGAGACCTGCTCTATCTTTCTTTCAATTTCCTTGTTCTGCGCGGTAATCTCACGCGAGATCCCGTCCATTACTGCCTTTTGCTTACTGAACAGCTCGTCATTTCCGCTGTCGACCATTCCCTGGATGCTGTTGAACGCCTTTATCATCTCGTCATTCGAGTTTAATATGGCGTCAGCGTTCTCCTTGCTCCTCATTATCGTAACCTTGGCAAGGGCCTTCTGGGCTTTGATTATCTCTTCGGAAGGAATGGTGCCCGAATCGCCCATTTCGTTAAGCTTCGCCGTAAGCTCGTCAAAATTCTTCCGAAGCACGAGATATGAAGCCTTCTGGGCATTATAAAGATCCTCGTAACGTTCCTTGTCACGGACAGCCTTCTCGCTCGTCTTCCTCGTAAGTGCCGCGATGAATATGAATATATCCACAACAAGCGCTCCGAGAAGAGCGATTATCGGGATCACATCATGGGGGTTCATCATTATCTGATAAACGATTCCGACCGTAAAAAGCACCGCCAGCACCAGAGTACACGCGATCGCTATGTTGTCACGGGATGTATCCGGAGCTGTTTTCTTATTCTTTTCTTCTTCCATCGGAACGTTTTCCTCCCAAAAACACTAGTGTGAATACCTTGCCATGATAGTAAGTACGAGATAAAGCGCAAAGAAAGCTATAGTCGTGACTGCCCCCGCCCCGCCTATGGTCGCGAGAAGCCTAAGCGCCGTATTTTCAGTTCTCATGAGCTTTTTGCAGCCAAAATAAAGAAAAACTATCAGCGCGCCGGAGGCTATTATCAGCAGAACAAGCACCGGTACAGGCAGGTTGTCAGTAAACATTTATTATCTCCAAAATCCATTATGACATATATCGTCGATTATAACATTACAGATATGCTTCTGTCACAGATTTCCGAAAAGAAAATCCTTTGTGATGCCAAAGCTTTCCCGGAACATATTGTTCGGAAGATAATACGGCGGGCAGGGAGCGGCGATGCCCGAAACATTCTTTAATCCCTGCTTTTTCGCGATGGCCTTGGCGCGGAACAGGTGGAAATTGTTCGTGACTATGCCGACCGAATCATTTTCTTTGTCAAAATAATGGCTCGAAAGCCTGATATTCTCGGTCGTATTTTTTGACTCCTCTTCTGTCAGGATCCGCTCCGCCGCTATCCCTCTCTTCACGAGATAATCCTTCATCACACTGCTCTCAGTCAGGCTCTCATTTTCACCCGCACCGCCCGATACGATGACAATAGTATCCTCATTTTCCGAAAGATAATCATAAGCCGCATCCAGCCGAAACTTTGTGATCGGAGCAGGTCCCGACTCCGTCACCTGCGAACCTGGTACCAGAATATAATCAAGGCCTTTCGGAGGTTTTGCAAAAAAGGCCGAGACAACAAGGAGCTGCGTTACTAAAAGCCACACTATCCCCGCAGCTATCAATACCCAAAGGGTGATCCTCATCCCTCTGTGAAATCCTCCAAAGACGCCGCTGTTGTGGACCAGAGCCGCCAGCGCGAAGATACCGGCCACTATAAACCACAAGACGAAGAATTTTGATCCCGACTGAAGGGCCATTATGCTGATGCCGTATATCAAAAGCAGTACGGCTATCACGAGATAGATTATCGTTCCCACTTTTATTCTCATCAAAAAATCCTTGAATTATCTATTCAAAAAATGTAAAATAATTATTCGTCAGTTTGACTCGTTTCTGTAGCTCAGCAGGATAGAGCGTCCGCCTCCTAAGCGGAAGGTCGCGCGTTCGAATCGCGCCAGGAACGTTCAAGTTTTAACACGAAAAAAGCACGAAACCGCCGAAAGCTTGTTTTCGCAAGGTTCCGTGCTTTTTTGCAGTTTATGATGCGGCCTTAATGCCCGACCTCCCGATTATAATTGTTAAATAGAAAAAAGTGAAGAACGATAGTCAGAAGGATTCTCTGCCATGACAGAATTGGAAAAGATGATCTCACAGATCTTATACAGCTCTGATGACCCCGAGCTTTCCGCTCTTCGCAGGAAGGCTCTCGATACCTGTTTTGAATACAACAATATCCTGCCATCCGATACCGAGGCGCACTATCGTTTATTGCAAGGTTTTTTGGGCAGGATTGGCTCCAATATTGAGATCAGAGCCCCCTTTCATTGTGATTACGGATTCAATATCAGTATAGGCGATAATTTTTTCTCCAATTTCAATCTGACCATAATTGACTGCGGCAGGGTCATATTCGGAGATAATGTGATGATCGGCCCCAACTGCACAATCAGTTCCGCGGGCCACCCTCTGGATATTGAGAGAAGAAACAGACATCTCGAATACGCCTATACTGTAACTATTGAAGATAATGTCTGGCTGGGATCAGATGTTTCCATACTTCCGGGAATCACTATCGGCTCAGGTTCTGTAATAGGGGCCGGAAGCATCGTAAACAGGGATATTCCGCCCAACTCTCTTGCCGTGGGAAATCCCTGCAGAGTGATCCGCTGCATTACCGATGAGGAAAAAAACAGAAATTGGGACCGGAAGATCTGAACAAGGAGACGCTCATGTACGACGGATACGCTTATGGATATTGCTCATCCAATGAGTTAAGAGGCAGATTGTCGATACCGCCGGGACAGCTGATGTCCGGATATGCTATAGGAAGACTGCAGGCAGATCCTACGCATTCACCTTCCCCTGCAGCCACATATCACCCTTGAACCTTCGCCCTACCTCCGGAACGCCGAGAAGGTCCGCTTCGTTTATCGTCAGGTCAAACTCCATCTGGTTGCTCTTCAGCGAAAATACATAAACCGTCTGTGACGAGGTCTTGTTCAGAAATCTGTGGATCCCGGTGATCTCGGCAATGATCATGTACTTGTCCATCTCGACGCCGCTCGGCATGAACGAGGTATCGATGATCGAATAGACATCCTCCTGTCCGACCCTTCCCGCAAGCGCATTGTAGGTATCCATCTCATCAATCGACAGAGCCTCGTAAGCGCTCTCATCCCCTTCGCGTGCCGCAAGGAGAAGCTCGCTTCGTTTGGCTTTTGCTTTTTCGGTCCTTTCGATCGCCTCTGCAGTCTTCTGGACGGGCATTATTATCTTTCCTCCCGAGGAAAGTCCCATAAGCGAGGTCCCCCCGAAGAAAACCTTTGAATTCCTGCTCTGGTCGGACTTCAGGAACCTCATCATATCCTGAACATAATAAACGAGATCGAGCCCCAGCCTCGTATCGTCGTTCATTCCGAAAAGTCCGTTCCTGTCGGTCTGTGGGATCACGCTGGTTTCAAGCGCATTGGCTTTCCTCACCGCTTCGCGGTATGGAAAATAATGATCCATCACAAACCTTCCGTCGCGCGAGCGAAAGCCCCGCATGCATATGCCCATACCTGCGGAGACTTCCTTCCGGAGTTCTATTATCTCATTACCCTCCATGTCGAGGGCCTCACTCATATTGTCGGGGTTGACCAGGGCCTTTCCGTAAAGCCACTCGTCAAACTCCCTCTTTCCGTAATTTCTGAATCCTATCGATCTTAAATACTTATGCACCTGTTCAATTCTCCGATGTTCTCTGCTTTTTCAACTCTATGCCCATAGCCTTTGCAAGTGCCTCTTCCTCTTCCTCCGCAAGTCCGATCACGGAATTTCCGTCGATCACTTCCTTCGAGTAGGTGTAGCAGCCCTCGCGCGAATGAACCACATTGATGATATAACCATTATTAAGATCATCCAATATGCAAAGCGCAAAGCTCAGATTTCCGCCAAGCTGCTCAAGCGCATTGTACTTCACCAGCGCTGTTTTGCTCTGGCACTTTTTCAGATGCTTCTGGATGGCTTCGATATTTCTCTCGTTTGAGGCGTTCCTGTCTGTGAGTTCATCCACCTCTTCGAGCCTTTTTATCAATGTGTTTTCAAGAGACTCGGCCGACTTGCCCTTCATAAATGCCGCAAGTCTTTTGTTGAGCTTTCCTATCCTTACCGTATTGAGGATCGCCCAAAGGAGAAGAAATACAGCGACCGCGGCAAGACCTATTATTATATAATCCGATTCAAATCCAAGATATTCTTCTATCATTATTTTTCCTTTCAGCTAAGTGACTGCAGCTTTCCAATGAGATCGTTCAATTCGTCCTTAGAATAATATTCGATCTCCACCTTACCGCTCTTTTCATCCTTCGGCATGATCGAGACCTTTGTTCCGAGGCGGTTCTTCAGGTCGTTTTCAACATCCGCATATACTGCGGAGAGTGAGTCGGAAAGCTTCGTCTTTCCCTTCTTTGAAGGGCTGTTTGAAAGAAGTTTTTTCACTTCCTTCTCCGCGTCGCGCACCGACCACTTTTCATCGAGCGCCTTCTGCGCATACTCATACTGCTTCTCGGGATCCTCTATTGGGATAAGGGTTCTGGCGTGCCCGGATGAGATTATGTCCTCGATCAGCATCTTCTGAACTCTCGGGTCAAGCTTCAAAAGACGCAGCGAATTCGTGATCGTAGTCCTACTCTTTGAAACACGGTCGGCAACCTGATCCTGCGTCATACCGAATTCTTCGATCAGACGCTTATATGCAAGAGCCTCATCTATCGCATTAAGGTCAGCCCTCTGAATGTTTTCGATGAGCTGAACCTCGACGACCTCCTGGTCTGTCATGTCATCCCTTATGATGACAGGAACCTTTTTCAGCCCGGCCTTTCTTGCCGCGCGCCAACGGCGCTCGCCTGCGATTATCTGATAATAATCCTCCTGCGGTCTGACAAGAAGAGGGATCAGTATTCCCTTTTCTTTTATGGAATCAGCCAGTTCTTCAAGCTCATCCTCGTCAAAGGTCTTCCTCGGCTGATTACGGTCGGGCTCAACCTTTGCTATGTCAAGCTCCATCACGCTGTTTTTGATCTCTTCGGGAAGCGCGACCTCAGCCGACTCCGTCTTGGTATCCGGTATCAGAGCGTCAAGCCCTCTTCCGAGACCATGCCTTTTCGTTTTTTCCATTATTTATCCTCCAGAACCTCATCTGCCAGCTTCATATAATTTTCGGCACCCGCGCTCTTTGGATCATAAAGATTAATGGGAAGCCCGTGGGAAGGAGCCTCCGCCAGTCTTACATTTCTCGGGATTATCGTTTCATACACCTTCGCCTTCAGATTCTGCTTCACGGTATCCACCACATCATTCGAGAGATTTGTCCTCCCGTCGTACATGGTGAAGACGACACCCTTGATGTGAAGCCTGTTGTTCAATCTGTCATGTATCAGGTTGATCGTGTTTTCGAGCTGGGCGATTCCCTCCAGTGCATAATACTCGCACTGGATCGGGATCAGCACCGAGTCCGCCGTGGTCAGGGCATTTATCGTGAGCATTGAAAGTGAGGGCGGGCAATCGATTATAATATAGTCGAAGTCGTCCTTGATATAATCGACAGCATCTCTCAGAATGAAATTCTTGTTTGTCTCGTCGACAAGGTCTATCTCCGCTCCCGCCAGATCCACGTTTGCCGGAATGAGCTTCAGGTTTTCGATGTCCTTTATTGGAGTGATACACTGCTTCGCGGAATCCTCACCCAGCATTAGTTCATAAACACTGTGCTCGAGTTCGTTTTTGTTGAGACCGAAACCGCTTGTGGTATTACCCTGCGGATCGACGTCGATCACCAGAACTTTCTTTCCCTTGCTTGCCATGCAGGCTGAAAGATTGATGGCGGTCGTTGTCTTTCCGACCCCACCCTTCTGATTTGCTATAGCTATTATCTCTGCCATATGTTATCGTCTCCTTTTGTTCTGTCTTCTTTTTTCGCGTCAGTTTCGCATTATAGCACAAGAGTTTTTCTTGTTCTATGATTTTTGAGCATTCGATATGTTTTTTTGTTTGCTCACCTAGATATTGTGGGTACTCTTTGCGTGTTTCACGTGAAACATTTTTAAGGCGACCACAAGATTTTGAAATGGAGGTAGATATGATTTCTAAAAGTTGTGCCCAAAAGATAATATGAGGGATGTAAATGAGGAATGTTTCACGTGAAAAAATCAGATGTCAAACCAAGATATAGAAAAAATATGACAAAGGGGACGAATGTGACAATGGGACGTGTCAACTGTCCGACGCCACTAAACTTGCTCTTCGCCCCTGGCTCGTGCTTGTTAAATGGCTCTGTACCGATTTCTCTAAGTTCGCTATCGCTCACCAAGAGAAATCAAGTCGCATTTTCTTTGCCCCGGGATCTAGAATAATGATAGAATACCAAGAAACACTTCAACTGAACGGAGAACGAAGAAAATAATGAAAATACTTGTAGCCGGGGGCACGAGATTTTTCGGCATCCCTATGATAAAAAAATTACTGGAAGACGGTCACTACGTAACGATCGCAACAAGAGGAAATTACAAAAATCCCTTTGGCGATCGCGTAAAGCATATAATAATGGATCGCCTTGAATACGAAAGCGTAAAACTATCGTTAAAAGGAAAACAATATGATGTGATAATTGATAAGATCGCTTATTGCTCCAATGATGTAAAAAATCTGCTGGAAATTGTTAAATGTGAAAAATACATCCAAATGTCTTCCTGCTCCGTATATCCTGACGACCATGAAAATATTGGGGAAAATGAGTTTGATCCCAAAAATGAGAAGCTTGTCTGGAAGAACAGGGACGCTGATTATCCGGAAGGAAAACGGCAGGCTGAAAGGGCGGCATTGGAATATCTGGATATGTCACAGTGCGTTTTTGTGAGATATCCAGTAGTCATAGGGCCAAATGATTATACCGGCCGCTTAAGGTTTTATGTGGATCACATTCAAACAGAAACGCCGATGTATATAGACGACATAAATTGCGCGATGGCTTACATCCACGAAGAAGAAGCAGGGGAGTTCATTGCGTTTCTTGCAGATCAGGATATAAGCGGTCCTATCAACGGGAGCTCCTTGGGAATGATTTCTCCGGGAGAAATAATATCTTACATTGAAAAACGATCGGGAAAAAATGCAGTTCTGGAAAAATCCGGTGATCCTGCTCCATACAACGGCTCAAGCGCGAATATATCTTATGACCTCTCAAAGGCCGGATCAACAGGCTTCTGCTTTTCAAAAATCGACGAGTGGATTTACGGGCTGATGGATGAAAATTTGGGGATAAATTTATGGGAAAATCATTGAATCAATCATAATAACATGATATTATAGCCCTGTGAAAAAGGAGGGTGTTTGTATGCCAAGTATAAAGCCGGTTTCAGCTTTAAAAAACTATACAAGTATTGTTAATGAAGTTTCGTACGGAAATAGAATATACTTTACCAAAAACGGCCATGGGCAGTGTGCGTTGGTTGACATTGCAGAACTTGATGACCTGGATAAACAAAAAGCTCTGTTACAACTTATGACCAAACTGGCGGAAGCCAAGCTGTCTGTAAGAGAAGAAGGTACTATTTCTGCGGATGCTCTTGAGAAGGAGCTTGGACTGTAATATGAAGTATAAACTGGAATATTCTCAAATCGTCCGTAGGAAATTAAAAACCCTGAAATTATACTTAACAGAACAATATGGAGAAGAACTTGCAAAGACCGCCGTCAAAAAGATTACTGATAGAGCAAGAGATCTACAAACGAATCCGGATATGGGAGTTGATCTGTCTGCAAAATATGACATAAATACAGACTTTAGGGATCTTTTTGTAAATCACAATCATCTATTCTATTATAAAGACAGCGATACGATTATCATTGCGGAAATGTTTGAAGAAAAAGAAGATTTTATGTATAAACTTTTTGGTATCTCCGGCCGTACCCAGGAGTCAATTGACTACTGGGGTGAATAATTCCTTGGTATCAGATTCAAAGTCCGGGCCCGTTCTACTTCTGTAGAGCGGGTCCGGCTTTTATATAAAATGGAGACAGGGAATTAAGAGAGAGACAGGGAACTATGCCCAGTCTCTCTTCATAATTGTTCCGGTCAAGTCAAATCATTCCATCACGCGAACCCGTCAACCACCAGCCCGTAAAGCTCCTCGAGCCTGTCAGAAAAGGCGCCCATATCCTTTACGATCTTGTCGAGTTCCTTTTGTGTATCATCAAGCTCCTTCTTTGTGTCATCCACCTTTTTCACGGTATCGGAAATATCGGTATCGGATTTTCCCTTCTGCTTCTCGAGAGCTTCCTTCTTCTCTTCAGCTGCCTTCGCACGCTCTTCCTGCTCCTCCTGTTCCTTCCGGTCCTCTTCAAGTTTTTCGATCCCTTCTCCAATGAGCGCAAGCATATTCTGATCGACCGCCTGCCCGTTTATAGTATCGGCGGCCTTCTGAACCTTTACCATCGAATCGTCTTTCAAAAGATCGATCCTGGCCTGCGACAGCGAGGAGGCAAGACCGACAATCCCACTCGAGACAGAATTGTAGGTTTTCGTATCATCAATTGTCTTTTGCGCCGCGGAATACATATCCTTCTGGTAATCAGTCAGATCATTAAGATCGATCTTCTTATATCTCTCCTTCTCTTCTTCAGAAAAAGCTCCCGGGCCGTCATAATTATCCTCAGCAACAGAAGGATCCCTGTATGCCCTTATCAAAAGTCCGAGATCAGATTTTTCATTATCGCCCTTTTCAACATCCTCGTACTGCTTTGCAAGATCTTCGAATCGCTTATAATCCTCTTCAATAGTACCTTTCAGCATATTCTGCTGGCTTGTCATCCGGGAAAGCGCTTTATCTGCGTCATCGAGAGCCTTCCCGATCTCTTCCTGCTTCCCGAAAGCATCCTTAATAAGCTTTGTCGCCTTGTTCCGTGCAGCATCCGTCCTGCGGTCAAGCTGAGGAAAAATAGAGTTCTTATCCTTATTTTCATTTGAGCCGGACAGTCTATCCTTAAAAGCTGTACCGGAAACATTGACAGAGAGGTTTCCTGAATCGATCCCATTGACAGACATAGAAGACTCCTTTCTTCAAACAAAACGACCATCACAATTTGTCTTTTCATCCAAATAGGTTATCGACAGACAGGAAACATTTCTAAAGGTACCAAAATAGCCATTAGTATCATATAGAAAAATAATAATAATTATGCTATCCTACCGCCAAATACGTAATTCAGGAGAATCCCATTAAATGACACCCATAGAGATCAAGCAAAAATTTGACCAATATATTGAAGGACAGGATGAAGCAAAGAAAACCCTGTCCCTGATCTGCGCTTCTCTTTTGAAACGCCGTGAGGGCGCGCATATCCCGAAACAGAATGTCCTTCTGATAGGAGATTCCGGCACCGGAAAATCCTACCTCATTCATGTGATGAGCAGACTTTTTGATATCCCGATGGCAGTTTCCGACGCGACCCGACTCACAGGCGCGGGCTATAACGGCGAAGATACCGATGAAGTCCTTGAGCGGCTGATAATTGACGCCCGTACGAAAAGCCGACCCCGTGGCGACCTTGATTACCTGAAGGCAGCGGAAAACGGCATGGTCTTTATTGACGAATTCGACAAGATAGCAGGGAAGCGCTTTTTGGAGCGTTCCGATGAGATGGTCCAGGCCGAGCTTCTGAAAATGACCGAAGGCGCGGAGATTGACCTGAACAATCACGGCATACCTGCGATCACAAGAGCAAAGCCCGTCCTTGACACGAGAAACATTACCTTTGTCTTTGCCGGCGCCTTCATGGGACTCCACAGAAAAAACAATGTCCTCTTCAGTCCCTTCAATTCCGACTACAGCATTGTGAATTCCGAGCTTCGCGAAGCGCTGATAGAATACGGCTTCACCCATGAGCTGGTGGGAAGGATCACAGACATCGTCAGGATGGAACCCATGTCCGCTGACCTTCTTGTAAAAATAATGAAGGACTCAAAAGAATCCGTCCTCAAGGAATACGAGGAGATGTTCAGGGAGGATGGAAAAACGCTCATCATAGAAGAAGGAGCCTACAAAGTCATAGCTGAAAAGGCGATAAAGGACGGCTCCGGCGCCCGTGCCATAAAAAACATACTCTCACAGATATTCAAAGATGCGATGTTCCGCTCTCTCGGCGACCCTACAGTCAAGGCTGTCAGGATCACAGCGCAATCTGCGGAAAAAGGAACTGCCGAGATTGGATTCTGAAACAGATTAAAATGGTCCCTTGACTCCGTCCCCTGGGCTCATTAAAAAAGCCTGGAAACCAATACAACGGTTTCCGGGCTTTTTTTCTGCAATCTAAAACAACGGGCAGATCTTTATTTCACTTTTGTAAAAAAACTACAGAACCTTGCAAGGATTTTGCAAGGGAGGGGTGTGTATCATACGATTCAGAAAGAGACAAAACAACACCATTAATAATAGGAGGAGCCATCATGCGAAGCATGATCAAGAATGGCTCCGACGACAGGCCGCCGAATTTCGTCATAAGGGGTACCACGAAGTGGTGGATTCCTTATGACATTAGAAGTGAGGGGGCAGTACATATGAGAGGAGGAAACAGATATGATCACACTTGGAGCTATAACAATGGGCGGATCTTTGATCGTCGGCGCTATTGCTACGCTTGTACTCCGGCTTACAAAATGAAGTATACAAAATAGAAAACAGTTCAAAAAAAAAGAAAGAGGTAAATACAATGA
>CACYBK010000157.1 GCA_902772635.1 uncultured Lachnospiraceae bacterium
GCCACCGCATCGCCTCCCTCAAACGTCTTGCATCAAGTAATTCTGCCTACGCACAAAGTATATGCAATTGTAAAGTGACACACTAGTGCCGTCGTAGAGTCGAGGGTTCATTTTCCTCTTGAATTATAAAGGAGAAGTGTGTTATCTTACAAGGCAACGAGTGGCAGTAACTGCGTAAATCCAGTTATTGCCGCTTATTTTTTTGAAGAAAAGCGTGTGGCCTTGGGCGTAAATCCAGCTTAAGGTTACTCGCTTATTTTTTTTGCAAGGAGGATGTGAAAAATGAACGGAACTGAGAACCGTTATCTTGGAGAAGAACCGGTAGGAAGGTTGATGCGAAAGTATGCCGTGCCCTGTATCATCTCGCTTCTGGTGGGCGCTCTCTACAACATCGTAGACCAGATCTTCATAGCCAATGCCACCTATCTGGGATCCTACGGCAATGCAGCAAATACCGTGGTATTTCCTCTGACTGTCATCGCGCTTGCAATAGCAGTGATGATAGGCGACGGATGCTGCGCTTTTGTTTCATTAAGTCTCGGAAAAAAGGAAGGCGACAGAGCAAAAAAAAGCGTAGGTAATTCCATCATATTGCTGGTGCTCAGCGGCATTATCCTTATGATCCTGTACCTTTTGTTCAGTGACGGGATACTGACTATGTTCGGAGGTACGGTAAATGACGAGACCTTCAGGCTTTCCAAAGAGTATTTCTTTTATATCACCCTCGGGATCCCGTTCTACATGTTCGGACAGGGAATGAATCCAGTGATCCGTGCTGAAGGAAGTCCAAAATTTGCAATGGTCTCAACCCTTGCAGGGGCAGTGATCAATATTATCCTTGATCCGATATTCATATTTGGATTCAAATGGGGAATGATGGGAGCTGCTCTTGCCACAGTGATCGGACAGATCGCAACGGCTGTCCTGGCAGTGCTCTACATCAAACATATGAAGATAATCAAGCCTTTGAAAGCAGACTTCAGATTGAAGGCTGATATCGTGAAAAGAACTCTTGTACTCGGTGTGACCAGCTTTCTTTCCCAGATCTCTCTTGTTGCAGCAATGGCAGCCATCAACAATATGATCCGAAAATACGGTGCCATGGACGTGATCTTCGGACAGGCGCAGTATGCGCAGATCCCGATGGCGGTCGTCGGCATTGTCATGAAGTTTTTCCAGATCGTGATCTCTATCGTAGTTGGTATGGCCGCAGGATGCATCCCTGTTGTCGGATACAATATGGGAGCCGGTCTTAAGGACAGAGTAAAGCGGCTGTTTACTGCGCTCCTTATATCAGAGGCATCTGTCGGAGCGGCAGCCCTTGTCATTGTCGAGGTATTCCCTCATGCTTTGATCGGTATCTTTGGCGCAGCAAATGAGAGCACTTATTATACGGAGTTCGCAATAAAGGCATTCAGGATATATCTTTGCATGATGGTCTTTGCATGTGTAAACAAAGCCTGCTTCATCTTTCTGCAGGCGATGGGCAAAGCCCTGGAGTCAGCAATGCTTTCAATGGTGAGGGAAATAGTATTTGGAGTAGGCTTCGCCCTTCTGCTGCCGCTGAAATTCGGGCTCGACGGCGTGCTTTACTCCATGCCGCTATCGGATATATTGACGTTCATTATTGCATTCTTCCTGATATTGCACACCTACAGGGAGCTAAAAATGGTCCCAGGGGACGGAATGGTCCCTGGGGACGGAGTCGATGGTTCATTTCAAAAAAAAATGGTCCCCTGACTCCGTCCCCAGGGACCATTGTAGAGTTTGTGGCTCATTCCAACGGAAGCCACTCAAGAACCTTTTTGATCTGGCTGTCCCAAAAGTCCCAGTCATGGCCTGCGTCCTCTTCGTCCCATGTAACATCGGCTCCATTATCTTTCAGGAAGTCCCGGAAATCCGTATTTGCTTCAAAAAGGTCATCCTGCCTTCCGCAGGCCATATAGAACTTAGGGATTTCTTTCTTATCTTTGAACATCTCCGTGGCTGCCACCTTATGATTAAGATTTGTCTTTGATACCTCCTTTAGATCGTCAAAGAGGCCGATATTGGCCTCCTCTGATAAGTCATCGAATAAATGCAATGCGCTCGACAGCCCTGCCACATGACTGAAGATATCAGAGAACACGATCCCGTTTCTAAGCGCGCCGTAGCCTCCCATGGAAAGCCCGGCGATAAACGTATCCTCTCTTTTGTCAGAAAGCGGAAACATCCTTCTTGTAAGCTCCGGAAGTTCTTTACCGACAAAGGTCTCATAATCATTCCAGGGAGTTCTGGACTTAAAATAAAAGGCATTATCTCCCGATGGCATGACAACCGCAAGATTCTTTTCTTCCGCCCATTTTTGTATACGTGTCTGGCTGACCCAATCTGTATAATTTCCCAACAGGCCATGCAGAAGATACAGTGTCTTGTACTTCTGATCTTTGTCATTCAGATAGCGGTCTTTATCAGCATCAAATCTGTCTGCGGGCAGGATCACATTCATAGGAACGATCCGAAACAATGCCTTTGACATGTAATTCACCTGTATCAGTGCCATATTATCAACCTCCTTCTTATAATGAACCCTGGGGACGGAGTCGAGGGTTCATTTTACCCCCATCTTCATCAAAGCCTTACTGATATGACAATAACCGCCGGGATTTTTGTCTAGATATTTCTGGTGATACTCCTCCGCCGTAAAGAAATTCCAAAGCGGCTTTACTTCAACGACTATCGGCAGATCATATTTCTCCTGCTCCTCTTTCATAATGTCCAAAATTTCAGGAAGCAGTGATCCATCCTCATAATAAATCCCGGTCCTGTACTGTATGCCCGTGTCGCCTCCCTGCCGGTTCACACTGGTCGGATCGATCACCATGAAAAATAAACGGAGCAGCTCCATTGTACTCATAACCGACTCGTCATAGACGACCTTCACCGTCTCTGCATGACCGCTGTCGCTGCATACCTCTTCATAAGACGGATTTTTCTTTTCTCCATTTGCATAGCCGACTATGGTGGAAATGATCCCGTCAAACTGATCAAAAAACTTCTGTATTCCCCAGAAACAGCCGCCCGCAAAATATATCGTTTTCACAATTTACCTCCCAACTCCTTTGGAACATAGGCGCATATGTAAATACCATCCTCCCGGTACTCTTCTGATATCAGCTGGCCATATTTCCTGACTAGGCCTGCCTTGGCTGCATCACAATAGGAAAACCTTCTTTCAAGATAAATTCTCTGTTCCCGAAGAACCTTATCAACAGCATCATAAAGCCGTTCAATCCCATCTCCTGTCTTTGCGGAAATACGCAAGCTTAGTTCTGCTCTGCCATCTCTCAGTGCACTGTCACTGCCCGGCAGGTCGCATTTATTAAAAACCGTGATAACAGGTTTGCCACTGATGCCAAGCTCGTCTAATGTGCCATAAACCGTCTTCATATGAAGATCAACATCCTCTCCGGTACTGTCAACAACATGGATCAGGATATCAGCATACTTTGCCTCCTCCAGTGTGCTTCGAAAAGCATCGATCAGCTGATGCGGCAGCTTGTGAATGAAACCCACCGTATCGGTAAGAAATATCTCTTCTCCTCCCGGAAGCACGCATACCCTTGTCGTCGGGTCCAATGTTGCAAAGAGCTTGTCCTCAGCCAGAACATCAGCATCCGTAAGCCGGTTTAATATCGTGGACTTTCCCGCATTGGTGTATCCCACAATAGCCGCAGTCCTTCGCACTCCGCTGATACGGCTTTTCCTTGACATCGAACGCGACTGTTCCAGTTCTTTTATATCCCGATTCAGCTTTGCTATCCGCCTGTTGATAGACCTTTTGTCTGTCTCCAGCTTTGTTTCTCCCGGTCCTCTTGTACCGATACCGCCACCCAGCCGGGACATGGCTTTTCCTATCCCCCGAAGGTGGGAAAGCCTGTACTTGAGCTGTGCCAGTTCCACCTGTATCTTTCCTTCTTTTGTCAAAGCATGAGAAGCAAAGATATCAAGGATCAGCATAGTCCGGTCAATTACCTTGCAATCCAGCATTTCAGACAGATTCTTCAGCTGAACCGGTGACAGCTCATCATCACAGATAATGCCGTCCGCCTCATATGCGTCTATCAGAGCCTTCAGTTCCTTTGCTTTTCCGCTGCCCACATATGTTGCGGGATTGGGAGCAGAGAGGTTTTGCACAAAACTATCCTCTGCCACACCGCCTGCAGTCTCAAGCAGCTCCTTAAGTTCCTCTAATGACCGCCATGCCTTTTTTGTATCCTGCTCAGTCGACACAGCTGCTAACAAAAATCTTTCCATTTTTTTACATGCTCGTTGCTTATTTTGGTCCCTGGGGACGGAGTCAAGGGCTCATTTTGAAAAAAATGGTCCCTCGACTCCGTCCCCTAGGACCATTTTTACTTCTCCGTCCCATCCGTACTTCTCCAGATCCACATGATCATCTATCACTTCAATACCGTCTGCTTTCAAAAGCTTTTCCTGCATGTTGCTCCCGCCGAATACAAATGCTTCTGCAAGACGTCCTTTCGAATTTACAACGCGATAGCAGGGAATGTTGTCAGGATCGGGATTCTTGTGAAGCGCGTTGCCGACGGCTCTTGCCATTTTCGGATCACCTGCCAGAGAAGCAACGGTTTTATATGTTGCAACCTTCCCCTTCGGTATCTTCTTCACTGCTTCATAGATCCTCTTTGTCGGCGAGTCCGAGATCAGTTCATAGCTTTCCACGATCATGTTTTTGATCTCATCAACAGGAACTGTTCCATCCAGAACCACAGTACTCCAGTGCTCCTTGTTCTGGTGATATCCGGGTTTAACCGAAGCGTATGTTTTTCTAATATAATACGCCTTGTCCGGATCCACTTTGACATTCAGGCAGATGAACCCCTCCATCTCATAAGTCCAGAGAAAGGCTTTGTTGTTTCCCCTGTAGCGCACCAGCTGCCAGTTGTCGTCATGAAACGGAGCATCGAGATAAGTCTCCGGAAATGACAATCCAAACGAAAGCGCCGTCTCTCTCTTTGTCCATAGGGAAACATCTGACTCATTTCCGTTTAGCGGTTCATTTGTTTCGTAGTTTTCATTGTTTGTTTTCATTTTCATAAGACAAAATGGCTCACTATGCTCTGGCCCCTAGTATAGCTGTCACAATATAACCCGACTGAGGCGCCGAATGCTTGCCCGAGAGTGTGCGCCTGAAAACGCAGGCGTAGCGGGCTACGCCGAGGCTTTCAGGTGCGTGCTGTCGGGTAAGCAGGCAAGCATTCAGTCGAGGTATTTAAGAACAGCTATGGTGACGGAGTCAATAGCTCATTTCAAAAAAAATGGTCCCTTGACTCCGTCCCCTGGGACCATTCTTACTGGCCATCTTTCGAATGATCGCATTGGCCAAATCTGAATAATTCTTCTGAGTCTCTTCTTCCAAATCCAACGAAACGTTTTGATCATACAAAAACGAAGCCAATACATCCCTGATCTGCTTTCGATCAACCCTATAAGATATTTCCCTTTCAAACTGCTCATATATCAACAATAAACATTCCGAATAGATTTCCTGATTACTCCCTCCTGCCAATAGGTTAAAAAATCCGCCTGGAAGAATCTGAAAAATTTTGCGGTCGGTTATCTTCATCATTTCACATCTCTCCATGATTATAGTCCCAGGGGACGGAGTCGAGGGGTCATTCCTATCAACTGATCGCGAGAATCCCTTTGGCGCTGCGAATTGCAACATCCTTGAAATGATTCCCCGGATTCATCTCAAAGGTCACATCAAGCTCATTCGACTTGTAATGTTCTACTATTATTTCCGTGTTTTCCTGCACTTCCCTAAGGTACATATTCCTTGTATTTGATTCCTTATCTCCAAGGGAGATATAAAGCTTCTCAGGCTTTTTCTTTATGTCGTGGGAGAGGACGTATTCTTTGAATCCGGGAAACCAGAGCGATCCTGACATGCTTGCCGCCCGGTCAAATGCATCCGTTTGATACAGCGCATACAGCGCAAACAGACCGGCAAGGGAATATCCTGCTATGCTGATGTGGGCAGGAGTACCTGATACTCTTTTCAAGCCTGCGGGCAGGATCTCATTTAAAAGGAGCCTCAGATAATCCTCCGCCCCACCGGTAAACGGGGCATCCTTTTGTGAGGTCGGCGGACAATACCAGGGCGTCATATCATGATCCCAGTTCAGATTGCCAACACATAAAAGATTAAAAACTTTTTCGTCCTGTCCATGAGCCGCCTCTATAACTGCTCCTCCATCGCCGGCGTAATTATTCAATATAATAAGAGGGCTGTTAGGTTCCTTTGAATGGTACAAGGTCACCTGTTTCTCCCCAATTCTGAATTTTTCAATATTCATGGTCTCACTTCTTCGTTCATCTGCTCATTTATGAACCCAGGGTATGGTCCCAGGGGACGGAGTCAGGAGCTCATTTTCAAAAAAAATGGTCCCTCGACTCCGTCCCCTGGGACCATTTTTACTAATTGCAATTTGACCGCAAACATGATAGCATAACCACCTAAAACAATAAAGAAAGGCACATCTGGTGTATAGGTAAAGGAATGAAGAATAGATAATTTGATTTGGTAAATGCAAGCGAATTGTTATGGCTCGAAAGAGTCTGTTTGTGTATGCCGGATCGGATTATCGTATTCATTTTGAAGCCATCATGGAGTGATAATGTGTGCTTTCGGCATATCTGAGGTCTTCATTTGTACGTTTAATCTGCTTCGGTATGAAGCAGATTATTTTTGTGCCATAAAAAAATGGAGGTGGCTATGGCACAGATACAAGTGAATGACCTGACATTTTCTTATGACGGAAGTTCAGATGAAATCCTTAAAAACGTGAACTTCAGGATAGATAGCGATTGGAAGATCGGACTTATTGGCAGAAACGGGAAGGGAAAAACGACTCTTCTGAATCTGTTCATGGGAAGGTATGAGTATCGTGGAAGCATCAAGGCGGGTATGCGTTTTGATTATTATCCATATCGGGTGAGTGATCAGGAGCTTTCAAAAAATGCTGCCGATCTCTTTTGTGAATGGAAGCCACAGATAGAAATCTGGCAGGTATTGATCCAAATGAGTGAACTGAAGATGGATCCGGAATGCCTCTACCGGCCTTTTTCGACCCTGAGCTTCGGGGAACGCACAAGGGTAATGCTGGCAGTGCTTTTCGCTACGGAGAATGAGTTTCTTCTGATCGATGAGCCGACCAATCATCTTGACAGGGAAGCACGCACGACCGTAAAGGAGTTTCTGTCTTCAAAAAAGGGATTTATCCTCGTATCCCATGACAGGGACTTGTTGGACGGAGTATGCGATCACATACTTGCATTAAACAGGTCTACGATTGAAGTGCAGTCCGGGAACTTTTCGACCTGGTGGGAAAATAAGGAAAAGATGGACGCATTTCATCGTGCTGAAAACGAGAAGCATCTAAAGGAGATAGGAAAATTAAAGGCGGCAGCAGACAAAAGCCGCCGATGGGCAGACAAAAACGAGCGTACAAAAATCGGATTTGATCCGGTTAAGGAAAATGACAGGAGCATCTCGACCAGATCCTTTATCGGAGCGAAGACCAAAAAGATGCAAGCCCGTGTCAAATCCTTTGAACAGCGCATCGACCGTGAGATCGAGGAGAAAGAAGGGCTGCTCAAAGATATAGAGCGGGTAAACGATCTGAAAATAGAACCGCTCAGCTTCCATAAAGAAGTGCTGGTCAGCGCAAACGATCTTGCGCTCCGCTATGAAGGTGCAGAGAAGGAATTATTCTCGGGACTTTTGTTTCAGGTTAAGCGAGGAGAAAGAGTTATCATTTCCGGAGAGAACGGATGCGGGAAATCGAGCATTCTGAAAGCGATACTGAAAAAGATAGATTGTCGGGATAAGGAGCCGGCCAAGGGACTCCTGATATCAGGAAATCTCAATGTCGCATCCGGAATGACAGTATCTTATGTAAATCAGGATACATCATTTCTTAAGGGATCACTTCGGAAATACTGCAAGGATGCAGGGCTTCATGAAAGCCTTTTCCTTGCGGTACTCCGACAGCTTGATCTTGGGCGGGAGCAGTTTACAAAAAATATGGAGGATTTTTCAGAAGGCCAGAAGAAGAAGGTCCTGATCGCACAAAGCCTGATCACTCCGGCGCATTTGTATATATGGGATGAACCGCTGAATTTTATCGATGTGTTCTCACGTATGCAGATTGAAAAACTGATCATGCAATATAAACCAACGATGCTGCTAGTCGAGCATGATATCAGATTTCAGGAAAAGGTGGCGACGGAGGTGATCGAAATAGGTTAGCACCAGAATACGAAAATGGTCCCTCGACTCCGTCCCCAGGGACCAAAAATAATGGTCCCAGGGGACGGAGTTGTGGGACCATTTTTTATACTTCCTTTTTGTAACGCAAAAATCCGTACACCCCAAGCACCCCTGTAAATATCACGGCACTGTATGTACTGAACCTTTCAATCACCCCGAAAATCTCTTTGGGCATAGCTGCACTTCCGGCAGCTCCAAAAAACATACAAAAGAGCGCGGCTATCGAAAGGATTCCCAACAGTCTTTTTTTATTCTTGAAGCTTCCGATCGCAATCAGGATCAGCGATATGATCGAAAGAAGAACTACCAATATTGTGATCACATATACATGAACAAACGACTGCGCGCTTCCGTCATATCCGCTTCCCGACAAGGGAAACAGGGAATATCCAATAGCAGAAACTGCATTCATCAGCGAAAAAAGATAAATCCCCGCTTTGAATACTTTTCTCTCATTCCTGACCAATATACAAAGAAACGCTGAGCAAAGGCAGCAGAATATGTGATAGACGTTTGAATATCCGCTTGCAACTGCAAATGAAGGCGCATCCGTTGCCGTCAGATCACTTACCGCCTGTCTCATCCATTCATATCCCGGATAATGCTGCGCTCCGATAATGTCATGAAGAAAATAGAAAAGAATACTGAACAATCCAAAGACCAAAGCCCATCTGCCTATAGTTTTTCCGTTAAACCCATTTTCCATATTATTGCGCTCCTTTGACTTCGTATATTCTGCAAAACTCATTGATGAAGTCTGGTATTATCTTTTCATCCTTCGAAAGTCCGGCATGCTCAAGATCATTCTCATAATCAAGCAAGGCGTGGATTCCCATTGCAAACGAGACAGCTGCTGAGTCAATGTCGGAAAAATCAGCGATACTCTTTACCTGGAGAGCATAGAACAGCGCTTTTGTTGCATTGATCATGGTCTTTGTTTCTTTTGCCATGATCTCTGCAGCCGAAGGGTTGATAGACCTCTCAGACATGATGACCTTGTAAAAAAGAAACAACTTTGGATCTGAGATCATTCTCCTGTAGTTTTCCACTGCTTTTGACAAAACCTCGCGAAGCGAAGCGCCTTCGGAAAGTGCGTCATAATCAACCTCTCCGATTTCGGCTCTCTGCTTGGATGCCTCTCTCAAAAAGCCATACATCGCTTCCACGATCTCTTCTCTTGATGAATAATGATTATAAAGAGACGCTTTTGTTATTCCTACTCTGTCAGCGATCTGCTGCATAGAAACCGTACCAAGACCGTGTTCTGCCGCAAGTTCCAGTGTTGCATAGATGATTTCATGTTTCCTGTCCATTGTTTTCCTTTTCCAAAAAACTACCGGCCGGATGTTATTGTACTACCGTTTGGTAGCGTTGTCAAGAATCAGCTCTTCAGCCGCTTTGCCATCCCTATCCCGTTTGTAAAGCAGTAAATATGCGCCTAAGAAGGATGATACCCCGAATGCAGCAAGTATCACCTCTATCGCCCATACCGGCAGAGTCAATACCCCGGTCGCAGTCATTCCGGCAACAAAATCCATTGCTGTATGAAGCAGGATCGCAATAGGATACAGCCAGATTCTTCCCTTATCTCTGCAGGCATAGAAAACTATTATTGATGCTCCGATATGGAAAAGCACTCCGAAAATCCTTTCTATAGTGCCAAGCGCAAGATCTGCGAAAGAAAATGACGCAATCGCACTTCCCAAAGTCACGAGTGAATCTGCCTGCTCCGGTGCCTGTGACCTTACGAGCTCGAGGACTGTTCCAAATGCTCCTGAATTGATCATTACTGCAATGGAAATATTGGATATGTATGTTATCCCAAGGAAGATTATCACTTCAAACCCGCCATGCCCGATTCCGTAAGCGATTGAAGTCTCTCTTTTTTTTCTTTTTCGAAGCAGGGTCTTGAATGCCAAAAGACGACCGGTTTCTTCAAAGACTCCGGGAAATATTCCCATGAACAGTGCCAGCAAAACCGGTCGTGCGTTTATGAACTGACTTATTCCTGTATCAGGAAGCCCCATCTGTGTCGGGGCAATAAGCAAAGCCTGAACAGGTTTTTCCAAAATGATCGCAAACAAAAGAAATGTCGCCGCGCCGACCAGGATGGTCGTAAATCTCTCTTTCTTCTTTTTTGTCCATATTACCGCGATCACAATGGGACCAGCGATCATCAGGATCGCTCCAAATACAAGCATGACGAACTGCTTTGCCGAAACATTAGCAATCTCTGTCATGTCAATCTTTCCCTCCTTTTTCGGAGCCGATCTCGCTCACATATACCTTATGCGCATAAACAAGTGTAATCAATGCAGTCAGTATCACAGCCCCAACCGAAGCCATCGCGGCTATGAATGAATTTTTCAAGATCACGGCTATGATTATAGTGAAAATTCCTGCAATCATAAGCCCATAAGCCCCAAACCGGTTGCTCTTTCTCCATGTATTATCGTTATACATACTCCAGTTCACCCTGAACCCGACCGTACTGTTGATCCGTGTCTTTGTCATAAAATTACCAAGTATGATAAATATGAGCCCCAGCATTATTATTGATATCTTCCCGATATCAACTGTCATTTGTGTAGCTTCCGACGCTGCCGCGGTTACCGCTCCATACAATATAAAGCCCTGCATTACGGTAAACATCACAGTCATGCACAATCCGGCTATGCCAAGCACCTTCGCATTTGTTTTTGAACCGGCTCCTTCCTTTTCATCCTTCGTATTAAGAGCTTTCTTCTCGTAATAGCTGATAAACAGTGTCCAGAATAACGACATAGCCAGAATGATGATCGGAAAGACGAGGTTCTCATACTTTGAGCCCCATCTGTCAATATTTCCACTGACATCATAATGTACAGGCACCTGATCAGGAAAAAACAAGAGCACTATTGCTGTCCCGGCTAATGAAATAAACGAAATGATCCACATTATCTTTTTCATTACTTTCGCCCTCCGAATTGTTTTATCCAGATTATCAATTCTTCAAAAACAGATGTGTTGATCTCATAATAGATAAAGTTTTTCTGCTTGTACTCAATGATCAGGTCAGCTTCTTTAAGCAGCCTCAGATGATAGGATAATGCTGCCGGTGTTACCCCAAGCCTCTTTGCAATCTCCCCGGCATTCAGAGGGCCTCCTTTCAACATTTCAAGTATGTCTCTGCGCTGCTTATCAGCCAGCACCTTGAATAGATTTGTTTCGCTCATACTACTAACTCGCCCTCGAAAGCTATTTAAAATATTTTTTAAATTCTGCCGTCAGTATAATTTCATGGCAATCTTTTTGTCAATTGTTTTTGGTCCTTGGGTGTTTGCTCCCCCTGTTTTTGGTCCCAGGGGACGGAGTCAAGGGACCATTTTTCCAGTTTTGGTCCCAGGGGACGGAGTCAAGGGACCATTTCATTTTTTTCTTGCTTTTCTACATTAATAATTGTATAGTATGTGGAAATTCTTTTTTCACAAAAGTCAACTGTGAACATAGGAGTGCATTATGCCAAGAAGACCCAGAGTCATGAGTTCAAACGGCATATATCACATCATACTTCGTTCTGTTAATCAGCATCTCATCTTCGAAGAAGATTCAGATTATCAAAAGTTTCTTTACATTCTTTCAGATTGCAAAATGAAATATGACATAAAGGTATATGCTTATTGTTTGATGGACAATCATATCCATTTATTGTTAAGCGCCCCTGCGGATAAGCTTTCTGTCTTTTTCCAGAGCATGGGAACCAGATTTGTCCGATGGTATAACATCAAATATATGCGCAGCGGTCATCTCTTTCAGGATCGTTTCCACAGTATACCGATTGAAAGCGAAAAAGCATTTCTTACCACGATGCTTTATATCCATGACAATCCTGTCAATGCCGCGATGTGCCGTTATCCGGCAGAGTATCGTTGGAGTAGCTTTAATGCTTACTACGGTCAAAATAATTCTTTGATCGATCCAAGCCTTGCCGACAGAATCGTCGGCAACAGAGACACTCTTCACAAGTTCTTCTCCCTGGCAACTTATAATTCTACTGATGAACTGTTCGCTTCTGATCACAAAAAACCAAAGTTCTTCCTTACCGATGAAAAAGCTCTGGAAATCTTTAGAGCGACAACACAAATGTCTTCCACCAATGAAGTAAAAGCCCTTAACAAAGTACAGAGAAACCGCCTGGTCTGCGAATTAAGAAACAAAGGATTTACAGAAAAACAGATTGCACGGTTTCTTGACATTTCTGTAACTACCGTAAAAAGGATAATCAAAATGAACCCTTGACTCCGTCCCCAGGGACCATTTTCCGGTACCATTATTTTACCTTCCCTGCTGCAACGCTTGCAGGGTACCACCGCTCAAACCATGCCGTGAAGACCCCCATAAGTATCGGTGCCGCATTATTGATCACTGTCGACACGATCTGAAGATGATTTTTGTACAGGAAAAATGTGACTATGGAAATAATGACATACAGAATTCCCCATGCTGCGGCAAGTATATAGTTTGCCTTCATGAAGATAGGATTTTTCAGGGCATCCTCGCCATTATAATTGTATTTCACATATGCCGCGCACAAGGGTTCCCTTGTCAGACAGGACAAGAGCCACATAAGTCCAAACCCAAGGTATCCAAGGATGACAAAGACCTCTGTATACCCCGACAACTGCGCGGCAGCGGAAAGAATTCCTACTACGCAAAACGTTACCGCATCATAGATCGTCATCTTCCTTCTGAATGCTAAAAGCGGCATAGTGCAACATACAAAAAGTGTAATGACCGTTCCTGTTTGCCCGTTGACGGATACCGCGATCCAGAATACGATCCACGGAATGAGCAATACAGCCATTGAAGGTTTCTTCTTTTCCTGTGTTTGAACGGATGCTTTATTCTTTTCCTTATTGCCGGACAAGGATCCGAAAAATTCATCCCAGCGGATCATCAGATCAAAATCACCTGTCACCTTGTATAATCCCTTCATCAAAGCCTCATCGCCCCGTATTTCATCCCGGGCGATCGAAAGCCAAACCTCCCATGGAGTTTCAATCCTTGTTGTCGGGATAAGATCGTTCCCCTCAAACACCTCACTTTTCTCTTTCCCCAAAACGATCTGATATGTCTTGCCTTTGTCCGTATAAACGATCTCTACAACTCTTTCTTTCCCGTCATATGCGGCTTTGTTGTACAATGCCGCCATCTGTCTTGTGAAAGATAATGTCTCATCAGTCTTTCCCTCTCCGTCTTCTGATATCCCCCAACTGGCATCCGCCATTTTCTCAAAGACTTCCTTCGGATACAAAAGTTGAGATAATTCTTCTCTCGTCTCTTCTTTGATTTTTCCGTTTGCAAATTCTTCTCCGGCTCTTCTTACAATATCAAGATACTCATCCGTACGACTTTTCAGCTCCGGAACACGAAACAGCTCGCCCTGTCCGCACATGATAATGTCGTAATTTTCACCGCACATATGATCAAACAAAAGCTTTACACTATCATAATTCTTTTCTGCGGAATAGAAGCCGCAGGTTGAAATGACAATGTGCCGTTTTTGACTCATATCGAAGCGTGACGGATGGGAGCCGCTGCCTTTTCCGTCCGTTCTGTCTGTCATGAACGGAAGGTTCATAGGGAGCTGCCTGTCGATCAGATTCTTTAGTCCTCCGGGTACACTGAAATAATAAAGCGGAAAACTCCATATGATCACATCTGCCCAGACTTCGGAATCTATCACATACTGCATATCATCTGAAATGACACATTTCCCCGGTGTCTTGTTCCAGCAGCAAAAGCAGCCTTTACAGCCTGCTATCTTGCTGGTGGCAACGGTGATCTCTCTTACTTCACTTTCACCAATTCCGTCAAGGAAGGCTCTGGTAAGGCGCATTGTATTGCTGTCGGAACCTTTAGGACTTCCATTTATGACCATTATCTTCATTTTTGAATTTCCTCCAATTCCGAGATACATTCACTGCACCACTTCTTCAGCATCTTCATATATTTTCTTCCGAAGGATATCGTCATATTCCAGTACATACTCTTTTCAGGCGTTTTTGAAAGGACCGGCCTGTATCTATCGACAGCTGAATCCGCCTTTGAAAGCCCTTTTAAGAATTCATCACAGCCGGCTTGAATATGCCTGAATCTCTCTATATTTTCCTCAGGGGAAAGCTCTCCCGCGAAAAAGGTCTTCATCAAAAGTCCCATATTCCGGTTTCCGTAATCTTCCTTACGAAGCCAGGTCTTAAGTTCCTCCCTCCCCTCATCGGTGATCGTAAATATGTTTTTATCCGGCTTTCCCTGCTGTTCTACCTTTCGATCAGTAACAAATCCGTTTTTCTTCAGCGTTTGAAGCTCCCTGTATATCTGACTTGTATTTGCCGTCCAGAAAAACTGCAGTGAGTCACGAAATGCCGTCATTATTTCATACCCTGTCATCTCTCCGTAATTCAACAATCCAAGTATTCCGTGTTTTAACATCGAAGGCTCCTTTCATATTCAACTTGTGGAATATGTTATTATACATGTGGAATATTGTCAAGAGTGATCCCAGGGGACGCATGATTTCTCTTAGCGTAGGGACGAGCTTAGAGAAATCGGTACAGGGGCACTTGGCGAGCGACAGCGAGTCTA
>CACYBK010000158.1 GCA_902772635.1 uncultured Lachnospiraceae bacterium
CGAAGAGGATATTCAGGAAGATATCGAAAACGATATTCAAGAGGAAGAGGCGCCCGAACCCCAGGACGACAGTATTTCCCAGAACCCTATGAGGAAGAGGGACGAGACCACAATTCTCGCAGAGGCTCTGACAAAGCCAAAGCAGGAGGAAGAGGAAGAAGACGCGTCCAAGACGAAGAGTATGCCGGATATGGACAGGACCATAGACCTTGCTGCAGTGTCACCTGATATAGAGACAGATGAAAATGAGGAGCAGACCGAAGAGGAGGAGATTCCTGAGCCCGACATCAATGAAGGCTATTCGGATGATGCCTTTACAGACCAGGAAAAGGAGCTCTTCACCTACTTTACCCCCATAAGCGGAATGGAGCAGGCGCTTGCTCACCTTCTTCGGGGAGTCAGAGCCCGCTACGGCGAAGGCGGAAATACGGACAGGGGCAATGTGGTCATAGTCGGCGGAAGCGGAAGCGGAAAGACTACCCTCGCTATGGCTATCGTCAAGGTCATGCAGCGTGAGATAGGCAGGCCAAATGAAAAGATCGGGAAGATCGATGCAAAAAGGCTGAATTCAAAGGATATCCAAAAAGTACTGGAGCTGGTGCAGGGTGGAGTCCTCATCATAGAAAAGGCCGGGGCATTGAAGCGTGAGACTGCGACAAGCCTTTCGCTCCTTATGCATAATGACACTTCCGGGACCCTGGTCATCATGGAGGACAACAGGGAAGGTATGAAGAAGGCGCTCTCCCTGGATGGTTATTTCTCAAAGATGTTCTCGGAGCGGGTTTCCATACCGGTGATGACGATTGACGAGCTTGTGAACTTCGGACAGGCTTACTCAAAGGATCTTGGCTATGTAATAGATGAGATGGGGGTTCTGGCGCTTTATGACAGGATCAACAGGATACAGACATTGGATCACCCCACTTATATCACCGCTATCAAGGAGATAGTGGATGAGGCGATAGACAAGGCCGAGCACGGCAGCTTCTTCACGAGGGTCGCCGGGAAGCGCTTCGATCCAAGCGGAAACAGGGTGCTTCAGGAAAAGCATTTCGTAAAACAATGATAATGGGAGGTTGTAATGCGAAATTTCACTGAACTTGATATGTATCTCTTCGGGCAGGGGACTCATTATGATATCGGAAAGAAGCTGGGGGCGCACTTTGCCAAGGACGAGAACGGACTTGAGGGAGTAGTCTTTGATGTCTGGGCTCCCCATGCGGCAAGCGTAGCTGTAATCGGTGATTTCAACGGCTGGGACGAGGGGGCGAATTATATGGAACGCCTGATGCCCCAGGATATCGGTATTTTTGAGACCTTCATCCCCGGGGTTCAGGAGGGGGCGCTTTACAAGTTCCTGATTTATACCTATGACGGAAACAAGATATACAAGGCAGATCCCTATGCGAGCTGGGCGGAGCTTCGTCCCGGCACGGCTTCACGGGTTGCGAAGCTTTCCGGCTTCCGTTGGACGGATGATGAATGGATGAAGGCGAGAGCGACCGGCAAGCCCTTCTATGAAAGGCCGCTTGCGATCTATGAATGTCATCCGGGCTCCTGGATGCGCCATCCCGGCAGGGACGACGGCGGTATGTACACCTACAGGGAGCTTGCCAAGTCGCTGACCGAATATGTGAAGGAAATGGGCTATACTCATGTCGAGCTGATGGGAATCTCCGAATATCCCTTTGACGGCTCCTGGGGCTATCAGGTTACGGGCTATTATGCTCCCACCTCAAGATACGGGACCCCGAAGGACTTCATGTATCTTGTGAATTATCTTCATACCAACGGAATAGGCGTGATACTGGACTGGGTACCGGCGCACTTCCCGAGGGACGCTTTCGGGCTTGCGGATTTTGACGGCCAGCCTCTTTACGAATACGCTGATCCCCGTAAGGGCGAGCATCCCGACTGGGGAACAAAGATCTTTGATTACGGAAAGACCGAGGTCAAGAACTTTTTGATAGGCTCTGCCGTCAACTGGGAGGAGACCTATCATATAGACGGGCTTCGGGTCGATGCCGTAGCTTCGATGCTTTATCTTGATTACGGAAAGAAGCCGGGACAGTGGGTTCCCAATGAATACGGCGGACACGAGAATACCGAGGCTATTGAGTTCTTCAAGCATATCAATACGCTTATGACCGGGAGATACAAGAATTTCCTCATGATCGCCGAAGAGTCCACCGCCTGGCCGAAGATCACAGGAGATGTTGAGAAGAACGGCCTCGCGTTCTCCTACAAGTGGAACATGGGCTGGATGCATGATTTCCTTGACTACATGAAGCTCGATCCTTTCTTCAGAAAGGA
>CACYBK010000159.1 GCA_902772635.1 uncultured Lachnospiraceae bacterium
CCGTCCCTTCTTGTCAGGACCATACTGATGATGATCGAGAGGGCAACAGGTATCGCTACCAGAAGGCCCATTATCGTCATGAGCTGGGCTTTGATACCCATCCGTCCTTTCACCTTTTTCTTTTTTGAACCTGCGCCACTTTGTGCCATTTGAAAAACCCTCCTAAAAAATTAATAATAAATTATATCATCTAAGGCTGTTCAGCCCGTTGTTCAGTTGATTCAAAATATTGTTGAGATCGTTCAGACTGTCGTTTCCTCTGCTCCCGCCGTAGTTGTGGATGATATTGTTAAGACCTCCGTTGCCGAGGAAATCAAGCCCGCCGTTTCCGAAGAGGTTGATCCCGCTTCCTATGATGCTCCCTGCGATCGAGAATGCCATTACCAATACGACAATAGTGAATATCAGAAGAATGATGGAAAGAATAAGACCTATGATAGAGCAGATAAACCCTGCTGTACGAACTCCCGACTGATTGCCCCTCTTCTTTGCCATAGAAGCAAGGACGAGACCTATGATCGCGCAGATGATACCGCCGATAGAGAAAAAGAGGCCAAGGGGAATGCTGATGATCCCAAGTATCAGTGACGCTATCGCAAGACCGCCGGCAGGCTGCTGCTGCGGATAGGGCTGCTGCGGATAAGGCTGTTGATACGCACCCGAAGGTCCGTAAGCCTGCTGCCCATACGGATCCTGATACTGTCCGTATGAATTGCCCTGCGCAGAATAGCCTCCATCAGGCCCATATCCTGCATTCTGACTGTAGGAAGTGCTGTTACCTTGCGCTGCGGAGTCAGAACCCTGCTGAACTACGCTCTGTACCTCGTTTTGAACCTGATCAGTCGTCTCAGGTACTTTTTTTTCCAGTTCGTCCATTTCTCCTCCATATGATAAAATATGTCTAAACTTACAAAAGTTTAAACCTTATCCTCAAAACTGTCAAGAAACATTGATTTTTTTGGGATTTTTCGCCCTCCCCCTATAAAATAGCAGGACGAAACCTATGACAAGATTGATGATGCTGAAAAATTGCGAGGTAGAGAGCGGTCCTATAAATCCGCGGTTCATATCTCCCCTGAAGAATTCGTCTATAAAGCGAAGCGTGCCGTAAGAGAGCAGATAGGCAGCAAAAAGCTTTTCCGCAGGCACGCGTTTTTTTCGAAGAATGATGATAAAGATAAAAATAATGAAATTCCCAAGAGCCTCATATAGCTGCACGGGAACGAGAGGAACATCCGGCGGGGCAAATTCGGATGTGTGAAATACGACATAAGGCTGACTGTGGGTCTCCACTCCATAGCAGCAGCCAACGGAAAAACAGCCGAGACGGCCGATGGCATGCCCTATTGGAAGGGCCGGAAGTATCGCGTATATTATCTTTGAAAGGCTGAAATGACCGAATTTGGAATATAAAAGAATGCTTATGACTGCGCCGTAAAATCCCCCAAAAAAGACGAAGCCGGCATTCATATAGGCGGTGATGAAAAGGGGAAAATTCTCCTTTCCAATGGTATTGAAATCAGAAACAAATTGTGGGAATACAGTTATTATATATAATACCTTTGAACCTATGAGGCCTCCGAGAAGACCAAAGAGCACCGAGCAGACATAATCGGGCTGTTCTTTTTTGTCCATCGGAAGGCGCTTTAAATAAAGCAGGATCACGGCCAAAGCGACCGCGATCCCTGCTGCTGTAAACAATCCGTATGTGGAGATCTCAAATCCGAATATGCTTGTACGCGGAAACATCTGCCCGGATCAATTGAGATATCTTAACATATTCAAGAGATTGCCGCCTGCGCTGTAAAGTGAAGCTACACAAGCAATTGCAATGACAATGGAGATACCGCAGATGATGAGGCCGATGATCGACATCACGAGTCCGCCTGTTCTCATTCCGGAATTGTTGCCCTGCTTCTTTGCCAACGACGCAAGGATAAGACCTACTATACCGGCGATCACACCGCCGAGAGCAAAGAAGAATACAAATACTATACTGGCTATACCGCAAATAAGAGCGCCGATGGCAAGTCCGCTCCCGGGCTGCTGTCCTGCAGGCTGATAGCCATAAGGCGGCTGGCCGTAAGGGGGCTGGCCGTAAGGCTGCTGACCATAAGGCTGCTGATAGCCACCCTGCTGATAACCCTGCTGTGCATTGGGATCCTGATACTGCTGGTATCCCTGCTGAGCGTTTGGATCCTGATAGGGCTGACCGTAAGGCTGCTGTCCGCCCTGCTGATAGCCACCCTGCTGGTAGCCACCCTGCTGATTCTGATTATCCATAGCTTTTTCCTCCTCGAAAAAAAAACTGTCCCGGGTGATAAGTACACACCCGCTTCAAAGTTTACTTGTTATAGGAAACTATGTCAAGCAAATCAGCCTTACTCAAAGCTTTAGCGCAACCTTGAATGAGCCATGGGGACGGAGTCAGGAGCTCATTTTGATCTGATCTTATTGTCAACCATAAATGTCCCTTCCCCCGGAGTCTATGGCAACGACGACCGGGAAGTCTTTGACTGTGAGGCGGCGGATCGCTTCCGCGCCAAGATCCTCATAACAGACGATCTCAGAGGACTCTATGGATTTGGAGATAAGGGCGCCTGCACCGCCGATCGCGGCAAAGTAGACGGCGCCGTTTCTTTTGATGGCTTCATGTACCTCGGGGGAGCGCTTTCCTTTCCCTATCATTACAAGAAGGCCCATATCAAGGAGGGTGGGAGCGGCAAAGTCCATCCGGCTTGAGGTTGTGGGACCGGCGGAGCCGATGATCCGCCCAGGCCGCGCCGGAGAGGGTCCCATGTAGTATATCGCCTCGTTTTCAAGGTTTATGGGAAGCGGCCTTCCTTCTTTTATAAGCTCCATCAGCCTTTTATGGGCCGCGTCCCTTGCGACATAGATCTCACCGGAGATGGAGACAAAATCCCCGCATTTTAATTTTATTATTTCTTCTTTTGTGGTTGGTAAATTAATTTTTATTTCCATATCAGTCCTCTCCGATCACTGCTGAGCGATGTCGCGAAACATGGCAGCACATATTCACAGCTACCGGGAGTCCCGCAATATGAGTGGGGTAGGTTTCTATGAATACCGCAAGGGCTGTCGTTGAGCCGCCAAGGCCGGCGGGACCTATCCCGAGGGAATTGATGCTTGAAAGAAGCTCTTCTTCAAGAGAATTGATCTCTTCCTTTTCGTTTTTGCTTCCGATCTCCCTTGTGAGAGCATGCTTTGCCATAAGGGCTGCCTTTTCAAAATCACCGCCTATCCCGACTCCTATCACGAAGGGCGGACAGGCATTGGGTCCTGCTGCCTTTACGGTCTCAAGAACCGCGTCTTTCACGCCTTCCACGCCCTGAGCGGGTTTCAGCATGAAGAGCCTAGACATATTCTCGGAACCGAAGCCCTTCGGGGCAACGGTGATCTTTACCTTATCTCCCTTCACTATCCTTTCGTGAATTATCGCTGGAGTATTGTCTTTTGTATTTATCCTTTCAAGCGGATCATTGACCACGGATTTCCTCAGATACCCTTCTTCATAGGCTTTCCGTACTCCTTCATTTACAGCGTCCTCGATATACCCGCCAACAAGCTCCACCTCCTGCCCGATCTCGAGGAATACAACAGCCATGCCGGTGTCCTGACAGATCGGTATCTGCTCGTTTTCAGCTACATCCATATTTTCACAAAGAGAAGAGAGCACCCTCCTTCCAAGGGCGCTCTCCTCTTTTTCGGATGCATTTCTCAAAGCCTTTGAAACATCATCGGAAAGCTTGTAATTCACACTTTCAAAAAGTTCCGCGACTTTTTGGGTAATTAATGAAACATCAATCCTGCGCATCGCCTGAATCCTCCTGAACATTATCTTGCAGATCATCCGGATCAACAATCGCCTCCTGCCTTACCTTTGCGATCGAGATGACCTTCTGACCCTCGGAAAGGTTGATGAGCTTCACGCCCATCGCGATACGGCTCGTAAGCCTTGTATCGTGGACCTTGATCCTGATGATAATGCCGCCGGTATTGATTATCATCACTTCGTCATCATCATTGACCATCTTGACACCGACGACGGGTCCTGTCGTTTCAGTTATCTTGTAATATTTCACGCCCTTTCCGCCACGGTTATGGAGAGGAAATTCCCCTGTCAGAGTGCATTTTCCATAGCCGTTTTCGGAAGCCATCATTACCGCTGAGCCCTGGGATACAAGCTGCATCGCTATCACATGGTCGTCGGGACCGAGATTCATTCCGATAACGCCGTAGGAAGCGCGTCCCGTGCAGCGTACATCCGAAAGCCTGAAGTGTACCGACATACCGAATTTCGTGAATAGCATGGCCTCGTCATTGTCTCTCGCCTTCTTCACCTCGATCAGAAGGTCGTCTTCACGGAGGTTTATGGCTATAAGACCGTTTTTGTTGATATTGGCATATTCCGAAAGCTTCGTCTTCTTTGCTGTTCCATTATAAGTTGCCATGAAAAGGTATTCGTCCTCGGGATAATCCTTCATCGGGATCATTGAGGTAATCTCTTCATCAGGCTGCAGGGAGATAAGGTTCACAATCGCGACACCTCTCGCAGTCCTTGAAGCCTCGGGTATCTTGTAGACCTTTAGCTTGTAGACGCGCCCCTTGTTTGTAAAGAAGAGGACATCATGATGCGTCGTGGTCTGGAAGAGGTCCACAACGAAGTCATTTTCTATAGTCTCGATCGCCTTGATGCCGCGGCCTCCGCGGTTCTGAACCTTGAAGGTATCGACAGGCATTCTCTTGATATAACCAAACTTCGTAAATGTAACAACCGTCTCGGTATCCGGGATCAGATCCTCGTCCTCAAAATCCTCTTCATCGAAGCTTATTGAGGTCCTGCGGTCGTCTGAGTATTTTTCGGATATTCCTGTGATCTCAGTACGGATCACGGTAAGAAGCCTCTTCTCATCAGAGAGGATAAGCCTGTATTCTGCGATCTTTGCCTGAAGCTCCTTGTATTCCTCTTCAAGCTTTTCACGCTCCAGTCCTGTCAGAGCGCGAAGCCTCATCTCAACTATCGCGGCTGCCTGCTTTTCGGAAAGTCCGAAGCGAGCTTTCAGGCCTTCCTTTGCTGCCGTGACATTTTCAGAGCTTCTTATGATCCTTATTACTTCATCGATATTGTCAAGGGCGATGAGGAGGCCTTCCACGATATGCGCTCTCTCCTCAGCCTTTGCAAGCTCGAATTTCGTGCGACGGGTGACGACCTCCTTCTGATGGTCGAGGTAGAGGTCGAGCATCTGCTTCAGGTTCAATATCTTCGGCTCGCCGTTTACGAGTGCGAGCATTATCACACCGAAGGTATCCTGAAGCTGAGTATGCTTGTAGAGCTGATTCAGCATGACCTGGGGATTTACATCCTTGCGAAGTTCAATAGTGACTCGCATTCCCTCTCTTGAGGTCTCATCAGTTATAGCGGTGATTCCGTCAAGCTTCTTGTCCTTTACAAGATCCGCTATATTCTCGATCAGGCGGGATTTGTTCACATTGTATGGAAGCTCGGTAATGGCGATCCTGTTCTTTCCGTTTGCCATCGGCTCAATATCAGTGACCGCGCGGACCCTGATCTTTCCGCGGCCCGTTGTATAAGCATCCGTAATGCCGCGGGTTCCTATTATCTCACCGCCTGTGGGAAAATCCGGTCCCTTGATGATCTCCATAAGCTCTGAAAGCTCTGTATCACGGTCTTCGTTGATATGGTTGTCTATTATCTTTACAACAGCATCAACAGTCTCTCCAAGATTGTGGGGAGGGATGTTTGTCGCCATTCCGACAGCGATTCCGGTAGTGCCGTTTACAAGGAGATTCGGGAATCTTGAGGGAAGGACCACAGGCTCTTTTTCAGTGCCGTCGAAATTCGGCATGAAGTCCACGGTGTCCTTGTTCAGGTCCTGGAGCATAGCCATTGATATCTTTGACAGACGGGCCTCCGTATACCTCATGGCAGCAGGGCTGTCGCCGTCAACCGAACCGAAGTTTCCGTGTCCCTCGGCGAGGATATAACGGGTATTCCACTCCTGGGCGAGATTTACGAGAGCGCCGTAAATTGAGCTGTCGCCGTGAGGATGGTATTTACCCATGGTATCACCGACGATACGGGCGCATTTCCTGTGAGGCTTGTCGGGGGTGTTGTTCAGCTCGAGCATTGAGAAAAGGACACGCCTCTGTACGGGTTTCAGGCCGTCGCGCACGTCAGGAAGAGCGCGGGAAGCGATGACCGACATGGCATAGTCGATATAGGAGGATTCCATGGTCTTTTTCAGACCGACCTCCTGTATCTCATCGCCAAGTCTTACGGGAGCTGAAGAAGATTCCTCCTCATTTCCCTCAATTATCTCGTTTTCATTGTCATTGTTGATATTGTCTGACATATTATCCTATCCCTTAGATATCAAGGTTCTGGACGAACCTCGCGTTTTCTTCTATGAATTCCCTTCTCGGCTCGACCTGGTCTCCCATGAGTATTGAGAAGGTCAGGTCAACCTCGGACTGGTTCTCATCATCGATCATTACTTTTTTGAGGATACGGTGTTCGGGATCCATCGTGGTCTCCCAAAGCTGGGAAGCGTCCATTTCACCCAATCCTTTGTATCGCTGGATCTTGACGGAATTGTCGAGACCGATCTCATTCAATATTTTTTCCTGTTCCTCGTCGTTGTAGGCATAATATATCTTTTTGTTCTTCTCAACCTTGTAAAGAGGAGGCATTGCAAGATATACATGTCCCTGTTTGATGAGCTCAGGCATGAATCTGTAGATGAAGGTCAGCATCAATGTATCGATATGAGCGCCGTCGACATCGGCATCGGTCATGATGATTATCTTGTCATAACGCAGCTTTGTGATATCAAAGTCATCATGTATGCCTGTTCCAAAGGCCGTGATCATGGCCTTGATCTCTTTGTTCTCGTAAATACGGTCTTCGCGGGCCTTCTCGACATTGAGGATCTTTCCGCGGAGAGGAAGGATAGCTTGTGTTGCGCGCGATCTTGCTGATTTTGCGGAACCGCCGGCGGAATCTCCCTCGACTATGAATATCTCGCAGTTCTTCGGATCCTTGTCCGTGCAGTCCGCGAGCTTTCCGGGAAGGGCTGTGGAATCAAGAGCAGTCTTCCTTCTCGTAAGATCCCTTGCCTTTCTCGCGGCAGCGCGGGCACGCTGGGAAAGGATGGATTTTTCGCATATTATCTTTGCCACCTGGGGATTCTGCTCGAGGAAATATGTGATCTTTTCAGTCACAATACTTTCGACTGCGGTACGGGCATCGGAATTACCCAATTTCTGCTTCGTCTGTCCCTCGAACTGGGGATCCTCGATCTTTACGGATATTACTGTTGCAAGACCTTCCCTGATGTCCTCGCCGGCAAGGGCCTCGTCATTGTCCTTTAATATCTTGTTGTCGCGGGCATAAGCATTGAATATCTTCGTGATCGCGCGGCGGAAGCCCTCTACATGGGTGCCGCCCTCGGGAGTGATGATATTGTTTACAAAACCGAGGCAGGTCTCGTTGTAGGAATCGTTGTGCTGCATGGCGACTTCAACGAGAACTCCGTCTCTTTCGCCCTCGCAGTAGAGCACATCAGGATAGAGCACCTGATTTCCGCGGTTGAGATAAGTCACGAATTCCTTGATCCCGCCCTCATAGTGGAAGGTCTTTGATTTTTCAGGTTCAACCCTTTCGTCGGTAAGAGTGATCTTCAGGCCTTTTGTAAGAAAGGCTGTCTCTCTTAAACGCACGCGAAGCGTATCATAATCATAATTAAGAGTTTCAAATATCTCTTTGTCAGCAAGGAAGGTGACCTCTGTTCCGGTCTCTTCTACAGGACATTCACCTATCTCTCTCAAGGGATACATGGTCTTTCCGCGCTCATAACGCTGCTCCCAGATCTTTCCGTCCCTCTTGATATGGACTACGAGAAATTCCGAAAGGGCGTTTACGACTGAGGCTCCGACACCGTGAAGACCGCCGGCTACCTTGTATCCTCCGCCGCCGAACTTTCCGCCGGCGTGAAGTATTGTAAATACGACCTCAACGGCAGGTATTCCGGCTTTGTGGTTGATGCCTGTAGGGATGCCGCGGCCGTTGTCACGGACTGTTATGATATTGTCTTTTTTGATAAAGACATTGATCTCTGTGCAGGCGCCGGCAAGCGCTTCATCGACCGAATTGTCCACGATCTCATAGACCAGATGATGAAGTCCTCTCGGCCCCTGAGAGCCTATATACATTCCCGGTCTCTTCCTTACGGCTTCAAGACCTTCAAGTATCTGAATCTGGTCAGCGCCGTAATCCTCGGAAACCTTCAGATTTTCTTCGCTTTCAGGCATAAAAAACCTCGCTTTACTGCTTTACAAACAACTTATATAGTTTAACAGATTTGAACTTTTCCCGCCACAACTTTGATGACACGGTCGGTGTGAAATCTCTCATTTACGAAGTCATCAAGACCTGTACAGGTGATCAGTGTCTGGACATTTGAAATTGAGGAGAGGAGCAGGTTCTGACGATTCCTGTCAAGCTCTGACAGAACGTCATCCAGAAGGAGTATGGGATCCTCCTTGATCAGAGTCCTTACAGTTTCGATCTCTGAAAGCTTGAGCGATAGAGCTGCTGTCCTCTTCTGTCCTTCAGAGCCAAAGACTCTGATATCTTTTTTTTCGATCATGAATTCTATATCATCCCTGTGCGGTCCTACGGATGTTATGGCCATTCTTCTGTCCCTGTCACGGGCCATAAAAAGCCTTTCGGAAAAATCCTGCTCCAAAACATCAGGTTTGTATACTACAACCGGCTCTTCCCTGTTTCCGGATATTCTTTTGTGTATTTCTAAAATCGTGGGAGAAATACTTTTGATGAATTCACGACGGCGCTTTATTATTTTTTCTCCAAAGGAAACGAGCTGGATGTCCCATGTATCAAGGGTATCGGCATTTTCTGACTTTGGATCGTCTATCAACTTTTTCAAAAGGGAATTTCTCTGCTCAAGAACTTTTCTGTAAGAAAGAAGGTCGTTTAAATATATTCTGTCAAGGCGGCAGAGCTCAATATCCATGAACCTGCGGCGCATATCGGGACCTTTTTTGATGATCTCAAGATCTTCCGGGGAAAATAATATGATATTGCAGACCCCAAAAAGATCGGATGCCTTTTTGAGAGGTATCTGATTCAAGGCAATGCCTTTTTTCGCGCCTTTTTTGAGATGGATGTCAATTCTTTCGTCTGAGTTTTCTTTTGAAATGACAGTCTTGATGTGAGCTTCGTCCGCGCCGAACCTGATGAGCTCGTTGTCCCGGCTTCCCCTCGGAGAGCGCGCGGAAGCGCACATGAAACAGGCCTCAAGAAGATTTGTCTTCCCCTGTGCATTTTCCCCAAAAATAATATTATTTCCGGGAACAAACTCGATATTCAGGCTCTCATAATTTCTGAAATCCTTTAAATCAAGGCTTTTCAGTATCATCTGACACCGATGTTTATCGGAAGGACTACATAATCATAACTTCCCTCTTCATCCTTGATGATGGCGGGGCTTCTTGAATTGAGAAAATAGAAGTCTATGAAATCCTCGTCTATGGCGCGTATCGCATCCATCAGGAATTTGGGATTAAAGCCTATGACCATGTCATCCCCTTCTTTTTTGACCTCAAGCTCTTCATTCATCGAGCCTCTGAAGGAGTCTATGGACATTCTGACTGTCTGGCCCTCAATCGAAAAGACTATGGGCTTTTTGTCGGTCTCGTTTGACATGATCGAGAAACGGTCTAAAAGATCCGAAAGCTGCTTTTTATCGCATTTCATCTTCGTGATAAAATCCGGGGATATCATCTTGTCTATCATGAAATATTCTCCGGAAATGAGATCTGAAACGACCGTGGTCTTCTCATATTCAAAGATAACATGATTTTCCGTGATATAGATATTGACCATATCCTCGGCTCCGCCGTTCATTATCTTTGATATCTCATTCAGGGTCTTCACGGGGATAATGGCATTACAGTCATCAACTGATTCTTTCAATGTCACATTTCTGATAGCTACCCTGTTTCCGTCAAGGGTGACTGCCTTCAGCCTGTTCCCGGAGATCTCGAAATATTCGCCGGTCATCAGTTTATTGTTGTTGTTCTGGGCGGCAGCAAAGGAGGTCTGTCTGATCAGATCCTTAAGTCCAAGCTCGGAAATCACGATGGGGTTGTTTCTTGCGACTATCGGGATATGAACAAAGTCCTCGGCTGATTTTCCGGAAACCTTGACCTCAGCCTTTTCACAGGTGATCGTGGTATGAAATCTGTCGTCAGTGTCGATAGTGACTTCGTTTGAAGGAAGCTTCCTTACAAGCTCTCCGAGGAATTTTGCTTCGATACCGACGACACCGGGTTCTATTATCTTTCCTTCAACTATGGTTTCTATACCAAGCTCGATATTGTTTGCAGTAAGCTTGATCTCGTCTTCAGAAGCATCAATGATTATGCACTCAAGTATCGGCATGGTAGTTCTTACCGGAAGTGCTTTTGAAACGATGTTCACTCCTTTGAGGAGCTCGGATTGCTCAAGGGTTATCTTCATCAGGTGCCTCTTTCAAAAAAAATAAATAATAAATTTATTAATATTAGTATTATAGGCTGTTGAAAAGTTCAAATGTAACTGAAATCCGGTGTTTTCATGGATTCTTCGATGTCGGTCTTTTTGTCTATGAGGGGCGGATCTTTTTCTTTATCACGTCGATCTGTGTCTTTAAGTCCTGGTCGATCTCGTATTCATCAGCAATTTTTTGAACACCGTGGATAATCGTACTGTGGTTTCTTCCTCCGAGGAAGGAACCTATCACCTCCAATGAACATTCTGTCATCGTCTTGCAAAGATACATAGCTATCTGTCTGGGACGGGAAATGTCATTTGACCTGCTCTTTCCCGTCATCTGGTCGAGAGTCACGGAGAAATGTTCACAGACTATTTCTATTATGGTCTGGGGCGTGATCTCGCGGGGTTTGTCAGGGTCGATAATGTTCTGAAGTTCTTTCATCGCTATTTCGATGGTGACTTCGGTATTTGTGAGGCGGGATACGGCCAAAAGCTTATTCAATGCGCCCTCAAGCTCACGGATATTTGTTTTTACATTTGTCGCGATGTAGTTGATAACTTCATCGGAAAGTTTGAAGTTCTTTTCTTCTGCCTTTTTCTGAAGGATCGCCATACGAAGCTCGTATTCCGGAAGTCCGATATCCGCCATCAGACCCATTTCAAAGCGTGTCCGGAATCTCTCTTCAAGAGTCTTCATTTCCTTCGGAGACTGGTCAGAGGTGATAATGATCTGTTTTTTCGCTTCCTTCAGGGCATTGAAGGTATGGAAAAATTCCTCCTGAGTCTGTTCTTTTCCTATTATAAACTGTATGTCGTCTATCATCAGGACATCGACCATCCGATATTTCTCGCGGAAATTTGTCATAGCCTTCGTATTGACATTGCTTGTCCTCATTGACTCTATGACTTCGTTTGTGAAAGTTTCCGATGTGACGTAAAGAACCTTTGTATTCGGATTTTCTTCTAATATATAATTTCCTATCGCATGGAGAAGATGTGTCTTTCCGAGTCCCGGTCCGCCGTAGATATAAAGAGGATTGTACAATTCTCCCGGAGTTTCGGCAACGGCAAGAGCCGCCTGCTGTGCAAAGCGGTTGTTGCTGCCTACGACGAAGTTCGAGAAGGTATATATCTCATTGATATTGGAATTGATATGTGAAACAGCAGGAGCTTTTTCAGGCTTCTTTTCTTCGGAGCCTATGAGTTTCACCTTCAGATTGTAGGAAACACCGGTGACTTCTTCGATCGCTACCTTGAGTTGAAGACCATAGTGCTTCATTATATGTGAAGTGAGAAAGCTCTCATCCATTTCCATTGATTCGGATGTGGGGTAACCCAGGACAAGGTCCTTTTCAGTAACCTCAATGATGGTAAGCGGTGCGAGCCAGGTCTTGAAGAGCATTTCCTTGATGGAGTACTCGTTCTTCACAGTCTCAAGTATGTTTTGCCAGTTTTCTTTAAGTGAGATCATAACGAGGGTATTTTATATTAATGAGAGTGATTTATCAACAGTAGAAATTGAGATAGAAAAAGTTATTGACATTTTTAAAGAAGATTTTATTTTCAGTCTTTGTTGTGGTTATTGACGCTGTTTTAAACAAATTTATGAACAAAAATGTTTATAAATTGTTTTTTTCGACATTTTGACAAAGAATTATCAACATTATAAACATAAGGTTTATAACATTTTGTTGACTTCATTATTTTTTCTGATACAATGTAAAAGCGTTTTTGTGCCTCTTTGAGGCTGTTTTTTAATGTTATTTTAGGAGGTAATTATCATGAAAATGACATTTCAACCCAAGAACAAGCAGAGAAAGAGAGAGCATGGGTGGAGAAAGAGGATGAGTACACCCGGCGGAAGGAAGGTTATCAAGGCGCGTATGGCAAAGGGCAGGAAGAAGCTTACTGCATAATCAGTCGATGACCTTTACTCTTCCATTGAAAAAGAACGACGACTTTCGGACTGTTTATAAGAAAGGTCGTTCAAAGGCGGAACGTTTTTTCATTATTTATGTAATGAAAAACGGGCTTGAATATAGCCGTCTTGGAATTTCCGTCAGCAAAAAGGTCGGAAATTCCGTTGTCAGACATCGTGTTAAAAGACTGGTAAAGGAATGTTACAGACTGCGTGAAAATATGTTTATCAATGGGATAGACATTGTCTTTCTGGCAAGGAAGGGCGCGGATTCGCTTGATTTTTCGGAAACCGAAAGAGAAGTAATGAGGCTCATGACCCTTTCACACGCGGTTATCAAAGAAAAGGGAAACGATCTTTCTTGAAGAAACTGTTTTTGTTTTTGATCAAATTCTACAGGAAATATCTTTCGCCGCTCAAGTCGACGAAATGTCCCTATTACCCTACGTGTTCAACGTATGGTCTTTTGGCTGTGCAAAAATACGGCGCCCTGAAGGGTGGTCTTCTTGCATTCTGGAGAATACTTCGGTGCAATCCTTTTTCGCACGGAGGTGTGGATCCGGTTCCTGAAGAAGGAGAGCCTCTTTTCAGAAGAACGGTCTACAGGAAAAAGAATTTCAAGAAGATACCGATAAAAGGCGCTACGCAATAAAATTCGGAGGTAATTTTGTCAGATTTTGTCTTGACAGCTTATAATGGCGCCATCCTTGGCCCTATTGCAAAGGGTCTCGGATGGATAATGAACGGCATTTACAATTTCTTTAATCTGCTGGGCATCAACAATATAGCTGTCTCTATCATTTTACTTACTGTTATCATCTATATGGCTCTGTTCCCCTTCACCTACAGGCAGCAGAAGTTCTCTATGCTGTCAATGAAGATGAGGCCGGAGCTGACTGCGATCCAGAACAAATACAAGGGTAAAAGGGATCAGCAGAGCATGATGGCCATGCAGGAGGAGACTCAGGTCCTTTATGACAAGTACGGTATCTCTCCTTCAGGCTCATGTATTCAGCTGATAATCCAGATGCCCATCTTCTTTGCGCTCTATAGGGTATTCTACAATATTCCCGCATATCTTCAGAGCGTTAAGGACATTTTCACAAATCTTGTGAACGGTATCACGAATACAGCCGGCTGGCAGACAACTATGCAGAATCTCTATACACAGCAGAAGCTGAATGTTGCCGCTGATTTTGTGAACACGACAGATCCCACGGCACTCAAGAATTTCTGTATCGATGTCACATACAAACTGTCCGAGAGCGGCTGGAACGATCTTCGAGCTGCATTTCCCGACCTTACTGATGTCATTACCGCGACTCAGGGGAAACTCGCCGATATCAACTATTTCGGAGTTCTCAATCTTTCGGATACGGTATGGAATATCATAACTGCTTCCGCAAAGATAGGTGCGGTAGGCATTATAATCTGCGCGGTCCTTCTTCCTGTTGTTTCCTATGCGACTCAGATGATCAATATCAAGCTGATGCCCTCAGCTTCTCAGGGAGATCAGATGGGACGCTCGATGAAGATAATGAATCTCATCATGCCGCTGCTTTCCTTCGTGATCGCTTTCACGGTTCCCGTAGGTCTTACTATCTACTGGATCACGGGTTCTGTTACGAGGATCGTTCAGCAGTTCCTTCTGAACAGGCACTTCAACAAGATGGATCTCGATGATATCATCGCAAAGAACAAGGAGAAAGCAGACAGAAAAAGGGAAAAGCGCGGTATCAAGAGAGAACAGCTGATAGCCGCGGGACAGATCTCGACCAGGAGGGCGACACTGTCTGAAAGAGCTGCCATGGCTGATCCCGTAAAGCAGGAGGAGATGGAGATACAGGAGACAGAAAGAAGAAACGCACCTGCGGGATCAATGACTGCAAAGGCAAATATGGTCTGGGAATTCAATCACAAGGGAAAGGATACTTCTGAAAAGAGGGAAGGTTGATATTATCATGAATGAAGATTATATATACAGCGGCAAGACCGTTGATGATGCCATAACAAGCGCCTGTGTTGCACTTGGAGTAACAAGTGATCAGATCACTTATGAAGTGATAGACAAGGGAAGTAAAGGACTCTTTTCTCTTGGAAGCAAGGATGCCGAAATTCAGGTCACATCACTAAAAGGCGAGAAGGTAGGCTCTCCGAGCAGAAGCGAAAGAGAGTCCGCTTACGAGCAGGAAGCAAAGGAGGATTACGGTTCTTCATCGGCTTCAGTTGAAGAGGAGGATGATCCCTTCAAGATCCACAATGACGGCTTTCTTTCAACTGCCAGAAAAGAGCGTCCTGAAAGGTCCCATCATAATGAAAGACCTTCTGAACCCCGTGAAAAGAGACATCATGAGCCTACGGGTCCATCTGATCCTGCAGTCTGCGGTATAGCAGAAGACTTCTTAAAGGATCTTTTTGCTGCAATGAAGCTTGATGTTACTATAAAGACAGAGCTTGATGCGCAGGAGAATATGCTCTCAGTAGAGCTTTCAGGTCCCGAGATGGGCGTTATCATCGGAAAGCGCGGACAGACTCTTGACAGTCTTCAGTATATCACTTCCCTTGTTGTGAACAGGAAGACAAATCCTTATACAAGAGTGAAGATCGATACTGAGGATTACAGGGAGCGCAGAAAGGCTACTCTTGAGAATCTTGCAAAGAATGTGGCAAGCAGAGTCAAGAGGACGAGGCAGAGTGTTTCACTTGAGTCAATGAATCCTTATGAAAGAAGGATCATACATTTCACTCTTCAGAATGACAGATATGTAAATACCCACAGTGAAGGAGAAGAGCCCTACCGCCATGTAGTCGTAACTCCGAAGAGCAGGGACGAAGAAGAGGAATATTCCTGAAAAATAATGAATGACATTTTGAATACTGACACAATCGCAGCAATTTCCACCGGCTATTCTTCCGGTGGGATTGCTGTTATTCGTATATCGGGGAAGGATGCTTTTTCCTCCGCCGACAGGATTTTCAGGGGGATGGACAGCCCCCTTTCTTCTTGTGCTTCACATACCGTGCACTATGGTCATATCGTAGATCCTTCTCTTGAATTGATAGTTGATGAGGTGCTGGTTTCCATATTCAGGGCGCCAAGGACGTATACAAGAGAGGATGTTGTCGAGATCAGCTGTCATGGCGGGATGTTTGTCGCAAGGAAGATTTTGTCATTACTTTTTGAATATGTAAGGCCGGCTGAGCCCGGAGAGTTTACAAAAAGAGCGTTTCTGAATGGGCGGATAGACCTTTCAGAGGCTAATGCGGTTGCCGATATCATCTCTTCCGACAATGACAGATATCTTTTGAATGCCGAGAGGCAGCTTTCAGGTGTTCTCGCAAAAAAAGTAGAGGATTTCCGCTCTAAGATCGTTCATGAGGCGGCTTTTATTGAGTCTGCGGTGGACGATCCCGAGAATTATTCTCTGGATGGATACGGTGACGTGCTTTCAGAAAAGGTCGATGAGCTTATAAAAGGGCTTTCAGATCTTTCAGAGACTTTTTCCGAAGGAAGGATAATGAAGGAGGGAGTCGAGACTCTGATAATAGGAAAACCCAATGTCGGGAAGTCTTCGATCTTGAACTGCCTTTCGAGAAATGAGTCTGCGATCGTGACTGATATCCCCGGAACCACGAGAGACCTGATCTCAGAAAAGATAAGGCTTTCAGGGATCACATTGAATCTCATTGACAGTGCCGGTGTGCATGAGGCAGATGACAGGGTGGAAGCTATCGGAGTGGAGAGGACTCTTTCAAAGATAGATGAGGCAAAGCTCATTATCTTTGCTGTGGATTCTTCTGAGGAGCTTGATGAAAATGACTATCATATTTTTGAAAAGATAAGAGGGAAAAATGTGATAGTCCTTTTGAATAAGTCGGATAAACCGCAGGCTTTGTCCGAAGGATCGCTTGAAAAACTTGCCGATCTTTCAAAATATGTTTTGCAATTTTCTGCAAAAAACGGCGATGGGATTGAAAAGCTGGGCAGTGCGATTTCTGATATTATCTTTTCAGGAAAGGGAAGTGAAGGACGGGATATAATCATCACGGATGAGAGGCAGAAGGCTGAATGCGATAATGCAGTGAGGAGTCTTTTGCTCGTGAAGAGGTCGATAGAGGACGGACTTTCGGAGGACTTTTTCACGCAGGATCTGATGGATGCCTATGACGCGCTTGGAAGGATAATAGGAAAAGGTGTGAGTGAGGATCTCATAGAGGAGATCTTTTCAAAGTTTTGTATGGGGAAATGAGATGAAGCTTGGTCCTCTTGAAGAGCATTATGATGTCGTTGTAGTAGGAGCCGGACATGCGGGCTGCGAAGCGGCCCTTGCCTGCGCGCGGCTTTCTCTTTCTACAATCATCTTCACGGTTGCTATGGACGCTGTTGCCTTCATGCCTTGCAATCCGCATATCGGCGGGTCTTCAAAGGGACATCTCGTTCGTGAGATAGACGCGCTCGGCGGAGAGATGGGGAAGAATATCGACAGAACTTATCTTCAGTACAAGATGCTGAATACGAGCAAGGGTCCCGCAGTTCATTCGCCCCGGGCGCAGGCGGATAAGCAGCTCTATTCCTTTGAGATGAGAAAGGTACTTCAGAACACAGAAAATCTTACACTCCGGCAGGCGGAGGTTTCAGAGCTCATCGTAAAGGACAAAAAAATTTGCGGAGTAAGGACTTTAAGCGGGGCAAATTACTACGCAAAAGCCGTTATTCTCTGTACGGGAACGTATCTGAACGCGCGCTGCCTCTTTGGAGAGGTCATCGACTATACAGGACCGAACGGACTTAAGGCCGCGACGCATCTTACCTCTTCTCTCAAAGAAAACGGAGTTGAGATGAGGCGGTTCAAGACCGGGACGCCCGCGAGGATAGATGGGCGAAGTATTGATTATTCTGTTCTGACGCCACAGTATGGGGATGAGAAGGTAAAGCCATTTTCTTTTTCTACGGATCCTGATTCTCTCACGAGGCCGCAGTATCCATGTTATCTTACTTATACGAATGAGAAGACACATGAGATCATCAGGGACAACCTTGACAGGTCACCGATCTATGCCGGGATCATCGAAGGAACAGGCCCGAGATATTGCCCTTCTATTGAAGATAAAGTGGTAAAATTCAGCGAAAAGGACAGACATCAGCTGTTTTTGGAGCCTGAATCTCTCTTCACCAATGAGATCTATATAGACGGGCTTTCCTCCTCCCTTCCCGAGGAGGTTCAGCATGCCGTGATCCATTCCATCAAGGGACTTGAGAACGCGAAGATAGTCAGGAATGCTTACGCGATAGAGTATGATTGTATATCCGGAGACCAATTGCTTTTGTCTCTTGAATTCAAGAATATCAAAGGTCTTTTTTCGGGAGGACAGTTCAACGGAAGCTCCGGTTATGAGGAGGCTGCAGCTCAGGGACTTATCGCCGGGATCAATGCGGCGATGGAGATATTTGGGCGTGAACCGCTGATCCTTGACCGCTCAACTTCATATATAGGGGTTCTGATCGACGATCTTGTCACTAAAGAGCAGGTTGAACCTTACCGAATGATGACTTCACGAGCGGAATATCGTCTCCTTTTGCGCCAGGATAACGCTGATCTGAGGCTTACTTCCTATGGTCATGATGTCGGACTTGTATCCGATGAACGATATGAATACGTATTGAAAAAGAAGAGGGAGATAGCTTCCGAAATAGAGAGAGTTGCGGCAGTGACAGTCAATCCCACTGAGAAGAATCAGGATATTTTGAGGAGTCTGGGCAGCGCAGAGATTGTGAACCAGTGCTCGCTTTCAGATCTCATCAGGCGCCCGGAGCTTGATTATGAAAGCGTTTGTGTCTTTGATGAGGGGAGGCCTTCTCTTTCAGATGAAGTGAAGGAGCAGGTCAATATTGATATCAAATATGAGGGCTATATCAAAAGGCAGGAGGTTTCTGTAGAGAGGTTCAAAAAGGCTGAGGGCAGGCGGATACCCCCTGATATTGACTACGAAAAAGTACCCTCTCTTCGAATTGAAGCTCGGCAAAAACTGGCAAAATACCGCCCGGTTAATATCGGACAGGCCTCCCGCATCGGAGGAGTTTCTCCTGCTGATATTTCAGTGCTGCTTGTTTATCTGAAATCGGGGAAGTACAAAAAAGATGGAAATGAATGAGCTAAGGAAGATCGTCCCTTCATTGAGTAACGGGCAGCTTTCGTTATTCGAATTATTCATGGAGAGGCTTCTTGAAAAAAACAAGGTAATGAACCTGACTGCTATCATGGAGCCTGACGAGATCATTATCAAGCATTTTTATGACAGTCTGACTGCGGCTTCTGTTCCAGAGATTTTGGATGGACTTCAGAGCGGAGCAAAAGTTTTTGATCTTGGAACGGGGGCAGGCTTTCCCGGGGTACCGCTGAAGATATCTTTTCCTATGATCGATATTACTTTTTGTGATTCCGTGATGAAGAAGCTTTCGTTTGTTTCTGATTTTCTTGAGGAGGCTTTTGAGGGCGGATCTCATCTGCTCCATTTGCGTGCAGAGGATGCAGGAGCTGATTGTGAGCACAGGGGAAAATATGATATAGTTGTTTCAAGGGCTGTCGCGAATCTTTCAACCCTGCTTGAATACTGTCTTCCGCTTGTGAAGACGGGCGGGTACTTTGTTTCCTACAAGGGAGCCCCTTCAAAAGAGCTTTCAGATGAGGTTTCTGCATCTCAAAATGCCTGCAGGGTGCTCGGAGGGATGCTTTTCAAAATCGAAAGTCTTGTGCTTCCCTTTGATATGGGTGGGAGAAGCCTTATTATCTTTAAAAAAGAAAAAGAAACGCCGCGTAAATATCCGAGGAAGGCTCCGCTTCCGAAAAAGGATCCGCTTTGAATCTTGGGAGGATGATCCATGCTTTCTGAACTTCTGCATAGTCTCGATGACCAGAACAATGCCGAGCTTGTTTCCCGTGAGGAGGAGCTTGAGCTTCTGACGACCAGGCTGAAGGAGGAAAAGAAATTTCTCACGATGCTCTCGAATCAGGAGGGTGAGACTTCTGTCAGCTTTTCTCCCAGGAGTAATGATTCATTAAAGAAGAGCAGGCTTGTTGAGTCAAAGGAGAAGCTTGATGAGCTTCGTGAACAAAAGGATATCTGTGAGCAGGGAATAGCGGTGCTTCGGAACAATCAGCAGAATCTTCAGGCGGCCATCGCTGAGTATGAGGCGCTTGTGAAAAAGGTTGATTCAATAGAAGAGGTGATTGATGATAATGCGCCCTTCGGGAGGATAATTCCAAAAGAAGAGGCTGCCGCTGAAGCAGAGAATAAGCCAAAAGAACCGGTGGTCTCTGATTATTCTCTCATCAATGACATCCTCTTCAAGATTGAAACTATGAGCGGTTATGTTCTTTCAGATCCGATGCGCGCAAAGGTCGAGCTTTCCTCACTCAAGAGGCTCATTGAGAAGCTTTGAGCCCCTGCATATATTCATCCATATCGTCTGCGATCTCTTTTGAATATTTCACAGCGCTGACTACGGTCCGGGCGCCGGTCACGACATCGCCTGAGGCGAAAACGCCCTTCATTGTGGTCTCGCCCTTGTCATTTGTTTCGAGATTTCCTTTGGAATTCAGATGAAGTTCCTTGTCGCGGTTTACGAGACGGTCCTGCGGAACCTGTGAAACAGCGATCATTATTGTATTTGCGGGGATGAGGCGGGCTGTGTCATTAAGGATCCCGACAGATCTGTCTTCATTTTCCTTTGTATCACAGATAATAGGTCCCTCGTCCTTGATCTCGATCGCTGTCTTGTTGTATTCAAAAGTGACTCCGTCAAGCTTTGCATATTCGAATTCGTTGGGCGAAGCATTTACCTTGCTTCCCCTGACATATACCGTGACTTCCCTTGAGCCGTGCCTGATCGCGGTACGGGCCACATCCATCGCGGCATTTCCGGCACCGATGATCGCGACCTTTTCTCCAAGATCGTAAACATCCGGGTTGTTCAGATAATTTATAGCATAATGCACATTTCCAAAAGTCTCGCCGGGGATCATAAGCCTGCGGGGGCGCCATGCTCCGGTGCCCACAAATACTGACTTGTAGCCGTCCTTTAAGAGGTCTTCGATGCTGACCGAGCCGCCGATCGAGAAATTCGGCCTGAAAAGGATCCCAAGTTCTCTCATTTTGTCATAATATCTGTCTATCACACTTCTCGGAAGCCTGAAATCGGGAATTCCGTAGCGAAGGATCCCGCCGATCCGGTCGTGGGTCTCAAAGACCGTGATGGAATAGCCGCGAAGCGCAAGGCGAAGGGCTATCGTGATACCCGCAGGTCCCGAGCCTATGACAGCTACCTTCATCCCATTTGACTCCTGCTTTTCAAGCTTCAGCCTCTCGAAGCATGAATCCGAAATATAATTTTCAATAGCGGAAATATGAACAGGCGACTCCTTGATCCCCCTGATGCAGTGGCCTTCGCACTGTTTTTCGTGGTCGCAGACCAGGGAGCAGACCATTGAAAGCGGGTTGTTTGAGAAGAGCATGACTGCCGCGTCCATTATCTTGTCTTCACGGAAAAGCCTGATCATTTCAGGGATGTTCGTATTGATGGGACAGCCTTCCTCCCTGCAGCGGGGCTTCTTGCACTGGAGACAACGGTTGGCTTCTTCTTTGATATGGATCGACATGATCGGACCTCCCTTTGAAACTATGAACAGAAGCGGATGATCATAGGGTAGGATAGCATATTTGGGGGATATTTTCAAAAAATGGTTGATAGAATGTCATCTTAATCTAACAAAGCATATACTTCAACAGTAGTATGCTCATTGGTAAGTAATTAAATCGGGGGACGCATGGCATCGTTTTATAAGAGAAGCGCGGAAGCCATTGTAAATAGTGGCTTCCGCGCTTTGCTGACTTTGTTTTATGTTATATGATCACTCCGCATCCCTGCTCATAATGGCTTTCATAGCCATCGGTCCAGATATTGTTTCCATAGGTCCAGAACTGTACATCTCTGTCGCCGGATACCTTTGCGTCCACATTGATCCCTTTATAGTGTGAGTGATACCACGCGACTCCGCCGAGGGCGCTGAAGGCTCTTGATACATTGTATTGATCGGCCCATGCTCTGCTTGCGATGAGATTCGCGTTCTTTGGAACATCCGACATATCATAGCCGTATGAGGTGAGGAACTCACGGATCGTCATTCCCTTTGCCTTGGCATAGGCAGCAAGATCATTTGCCATTTCGCCGCTCATCCCCTTGTAACGGTCTATCCATTCCCTGTTCAGGCTGTTTGCAGCCCTGTCTGCAGCTCCGTCAACGACCGGTATGCGCATATTTTCATGCCGGAAGATATGATTGCTGTTCAGAATGTAATTCCCTTTTCCTTTGTCGATAACAACCAGACGGTTGAAGTCCTCGGGGAAGGTATTATTATATTTTGTGAGGAGGGTGTTTGAACTATCCAGACTGCCGCCTTTGACATTTCCGAAAATCTGCTCGGTAAGGAAATTCATCTCGCGGATAATGGTAGCATTGTCATTGCAGATATTGTTGTGATCCACGGGATCCACACCGGTCATGTCGGAAAGGTTGTTGTACTCAAGCTGGGCCATCAGACTCTCCATAAGTACAGTGTATGCGCTCGTCACATTGTGCATGATCCTGTCGATCACCTGCTTTGCCTGATCATAGGCTTCTGCGCTCAGCATTGACTTTGAGACATAGTAATCATAGATAAGATCGAACATGTTCTTCTTTGTTAAAGGATCGGTCTCATTCATCTTTGATACGACGCTTGTAAAAGTCATGAAGGGGTGGTTGTTCATGCTCCAGGTGCTGCTGTTTCCCGCCAGCGCGCCGGTCTTTGCAAGCGCCTGGGCAGTCGTATAAGCTCCTGATCTATAACCGTTAATATGCTTAGTCATACTCTTTATCGAGGAATTCATCGGTGTCAGCATTGTATAGTCGAAAAGACCGGTGTTTCCTATTACCTTCATGTCCTGCGAAATGCTCTTTTCAAAGTCATTGATCTTCGCATAAAGATTGTTGATATTGTCATTGATATCTTCGAGAGACATTTCCTTCTCAGCGCCAGTAATTTCGCCGAAAATATAGCGGAGCATCGGAGAGATCGCTTTACCGCCGGGGACATATTCCTCGAAAGCGATAAATGCGGTATCGATCCCCACACCCGCAAGCTTTGAAAGCTCCGAGTCCGTCTGTTCCTCTGTAATAGATGCGGCTTTTGCAACATGTGCCTGCGACATTATTCCTGCAGGGAATGCGATCGAGAGCGCGAGTGCTCCTGCGAGGATCCTTGCCTTCCATTTACCTTTTGTTTTTTCATTCATCTTTGTCATTGTATTTACCTCTTTCTTTTTTTTTGAACTGTTTTCTATTTTGTATACTTCATTTTGTAAGCCGGAGTACAAGCGTAGCA